>CAZFWM010000140.1:0-18068 GCA_964522545.1 uncultured Thermodesulfobacteriota bacterium | reverse complement strand
GGGGTGAAGTACCTGAGGAGGAGGGGGGTAGAGGTAACCACCGGCGTGCTTTCCGAGAGATGCACACGACTCAACGAGGTCTTCATCAAGCACATCAGCACGGGCCTCCCCTTTGTCATACTGAAAGCCGCCTGCACCTTGGACGGCAAGATCGCCACCTCTTCCGGGGACTCGAAATGGATATCATGCGAGGCCTCCCGCCGCTGGGTCCACCGACTGCGTGCCGAGGTGGATGCGGTTGCGGCCGGGATCGGCACGGTCGTGGCGGATGATCCGCTCCTTACGGCACGCTGCGGCCGGCCCGCACGGCAGCCCGCGCGTGTGGTGATCGACCGGAACCTGCGTATTTCTACCGGGGCGAGACTGCTCGATGGCGGCGAGGCCGGCCCGACCCTCGTGGTCACATCCAAGAGCGCCGGCGGGGCGAAGGCCCGAGAGCTTACCGACTGCGGGGCAGAGGTAATTCATGTGCCTCGGGTGGCCGGAGGCGGGATTGATTTCGCGGAGATGCTTCGCGAGTTGGGGCGGCGGGATATAACGAGTATCCTCATAGAAGGAGGTGCAGAGATCGGATCCGCCGCGCTCGAAAGCCGCGTTGTGGACAAGGTATTCTTTTTCTATGCTCCCAAGATCGTGGGGGGAAATACCGCGCCCGGACCGGTGGGCGGCAAGGGCCGCGACAGGCTGGGCGAGGCGATCAAGCTTGGGCGGATGAGCGTGCGCCGAATCGGCGAGGACCTGATGGTAGAGGCGTACGTGGAGAAGTGAATGTTTACCGGGATCGTTGAAGACATAGGGACTGTGGTCGGGGTGAGGCGCTCCGGAGAGATCGTCGAGCTCTCGATCAGCACATCCCTCGATCTGAAAGAGTCGAGCAAGGGCGACAGCATCGCTGTGGGCGGCGTCTGCCTGACCTGCGTCTCCCTGGCTTCTGGGAGGTTCGCCGTCCAGGTGGCTCCGGCCACACTCAAGGCCACGACCCTGGGGCGGCTCAAGCGGGGGGACCGGATCAACCTGGAGCGCGCGCTGCGCCTCGGGGACCGGCTGGACGGACACTTCGTGCTCGGCCACGTGGATGGAGCGGCCCGGATCGAGGGGATCCGCCCGCAGGGCCAGAGCACCTGGATACGCTTTTCAGGGCCTGCCGAGATCGCCCGCTATGTCGTGCCCAAGGGATCGGTTGCGATAGATGGTGTGAGTCTTACCGTGGCCAATTGCCAGGGAAATGATTTCGAAGTGAGCCTGATACCGCACACCCTGGCGGTGACCACCATTGGAAAGCTCGCGCCGGGAGATGAAGTGAATGTGGAGTGCGATATCCTCGGTAAGTACATCGAGAAGTTTGTCCGCCCCTATTCAGGCGCGGAGCCGGAGGGCGGCAAGGGGCGTGGGGGCGGAATAGACAAAGGATTCCTCGCGGAACACGGATTTCTATCTGAGTGATCCGATTCATAAATTCGGTTTGGAGGAGAGCCATGGCAAAGACGTATGAAGGGAAACTAAACGCGCAGGGCTTCAAGTTCGCCGTGATCACCAGCCGGTTCAACCACTTTATTTCCGACCGGCTCCTCGAAGGGGCGCTCGACGCCCTGGAGCGACACGGTGCGGAGACGGATGACATCGAGATCTGGAAGGTGCCCGGAGCCTTCGAGATCCCCATCCTCGCAAAGCAGCTCGCCGATTCGAAACGGTACAACGGGATCGTCTGCGTGGGGGCCGTGATCCGCGGGGGGACCCCTCACTTCGAGTACGTCAGCTCTGAGGTGGCAAAGGGGATCGCCCAGGTGATGCTCGACACAGGCGTGCCGATCGCCTTCGGGGTTCTCACTACGGACAGCGTCGAGCAGGCGGTCGAGAGGGCGGGGACCAAGGCGGGCAACAAGGGCTGGTCTGCCGCGCTCTCGGCGATCGAAATGGTAAACCTCGCAGCAAGGCTGGAAGAGATCCAGGCCTCCAAAGCCTAACCCCTCGAGACGTTACGGATGGGTGCCAGGCGAAACGCACGGGAGACCGCAATCAAGGTCCTCTATCAAATGGACCTGATGGGCCAGGAGGCGGAGACCGCTTTTGATCTCTACTGCCGTCACTATCCACCGGCGGATGAGGCCAAGTCCTTTGCACGGCAGCTCTGTTTCGGGGTCGCGGAGAACAAGGCCGGGATCGATGAGCTCTTGGAGGAATGCAGCGAGCACTGGAGCCTCGAGCGCATGGCCATGGTCGATCGGAACATACTGCGCCTCGCCGTCTTCGAGCTCCGCCACTGCCCGGACATCCCGGATCGCGTGACAATCAACGAGGCGATCGAGCTTGCCAAGATGTACGGGGCCGAGGAGAGCGGGGGCTTCATCAACGGGATACTGGACAGGATCGCCAAGAAGGGGCCCGGGGAGGAAGGGTAGGGATGGAGCTGGGGTCGGCCTGTTTCGAGTGCATTATTCTCGCCGGGGATCGCGGGAAGAGCAAAAAGATCCTGGGTCAGAACAAGGCGTTCCTCGATATCGAAGGGATGCCTCTCATCAACTATGTAGTGGCCGCTGTCGAGCAGGTCCGATACCTCCGCGCCATCACCATCGTGGGAGACAGGGCGCGCCTCAAAGGCGTGCTGGACCGCCCCGGGACACCGGTGCGCCGGCTCTTGCCGATCACGATCCTGGAACAGAAAAACAACCTGTACCAAAATGTCTGGCACGCCTTTACGAGCACCCTGCCCGAGGAGGATCGCAAGCAGCTGGAGGCCGGGCAGGAGTTGAGTCCGGACGTAATCGAGCGCCCGGTCTTCATCGTTTCGGCAGACGTTCCGCTGATCCGCCCTGTGGAGATCGAGGCGTTCATCGAGCAGTGCGACCTGGACAACTATGACTACATTCTCGGCCTCACTCCGGAAGAGGCTCTGGTCCCGTACTACCCCCGGGGAGGGCAGCTCGGCATCCGGATGGCCTACTTCCGCCTCCGGGAGGGATGTTTCCGGCAGAACAACGTCCACATCGTCAGACCCTTGAAGGTGGAGAACCGTGAATATCTTCAGAAGATGTACGACTATCGGTACCAGAAGGAGTTCTGGAACATCGTCAAGCTCGCCTGGGAGATCCTGCGCATGCGCGAAGGCGGCCTCCGGACGCTCCGGTATTTCCTGCTCATCCAGGCCACCTCGATCCTGAGCCGGATCGGGCTCGACCTGATCGCGCGGCTCCTCATCCGGCTCCTGCCCATCCGCGCCATCGAGCGCAACCTCTCCCGTCTCATGCGCACACGGTTTACCTCTGTAACCACAAGGCTGGGGGGGGCGGCACTGGACGTGGACAATGAGCCGGATTACCGGGCCATACAAAAACACTTCAGGGATTGGATCGATTACCAGGACCGGCAGGCCGGGTCGCGGGAGTCGAGGGATGGGCTTGAGGCTTGAGGCCTGGGGCTTGGGGCATGAAAGCCCAAATTGAGCAAGCCCAAATGGCACTAGCCTTTATTTCATCCGTACATTAAAAATCTTTCCCGCACATCGAGAAACTCCTCTAGATCCTCCCGCCAGCTCTCTTCCATCTCCAATAAAGGAATCTCCGCTTCGATCATGGCGCGCAGTCTGTCCGTGCCTGCGAGCAGGTCAATAGCGAGCAGCTCTTTTTCGAATTCATAAGGCTCTCGGCGCCAGTCGAACTCCTCGGGCCAGAGGCGGTGGGCAGTGAGGATGAGGGCAATTCCGGTAAGGAAGGGCTTGAAGGCCTCCCGGTCGGTAACGTGGATCTGGACCGCGCCGCATACCTGGCCGCTCCACTTGTGGAAGGTGGGGCTGAAGTAGGCTGGCCTGAAGGCTACTCCGGGCAGGGGCTCAGCCTCCAGGGCTCGCGCCCATTGAAAGGGCTCGATCCAGGGCGCGCCGACGAGCTCGAATGGCCGCGTGGTGCCGCGCCCTTCGGAGATGTTCGTGCCTTCAAGAAGGCAGGTGCCGGGGTAGACCGTGGCGGTTTCGAGGGTGGGCATATTGGGGGAGGGCATGATCCAGGGGAGCCCGGTGCGGTCGAACCATTGCTCGCGCCGCCAGCCGGACATGGGGATCACGGTGAGATCGCATCCGATATGGTGAACCTCACTGAAGAGGCGGGCGAGCTCGCCTAGGGTCATGCCGTGCCGTGTCGGAAGGGGAAATCGTCCCACAAAGGAGAGAAAGGCCGGACTAGGGATGTTTCCCTCCACGGAGGTTCCCCCCAGCGGGTTGGGCCGGTCGAGCACGATGACCGGCTTGCCGAGCCGGGCGCAGGTCTCCATGCAAAATGAGAGGGTGTGGATGAAGGTGTAGTACCGGGCCCCGATGTCCTGGAGGTCGGCCACGAGAAGATCGATTCCTCCAAGCATCTCCTCGGTCGGGGCGAGCGATGCCTCGTCCCGGCCGTAGAGGCTGTAGACGGGAAGGTTCGAGTTCGGGTCGGTGGAGTGCTCCACTCCCTGCATGTCCTGGGCTTCCCCCCGGATACCGTGCTCGGGGCCGAAGAGGACCTTCAGGGGATTGCCGGGAAGTGCCCGGATCAGGTCCGCTGCGTGGTGCAGTCGGCGATCCACCGAGGCAGGGTGTGCGAGCAGGCCTACCCGGCGCCCTGTGAGCAGGTCCGATTGCTCTTGGCAGAGGATCTCGAGCCCGGTCTTCATCCTGCCGTCGTCACTGAACCGCCCCGGCGCTGCGAAGGCGGGTGATTTCTTGGTCCGAGTAATCGAGGACGGACCGCAGCACCTCGTCGGTGTGCTCACCCAGGTCCGGGCACGGGAGAGGCGCTTCGCCGGGCGATCCGGTCAACCTGACGGCCGTGCCGGGCACGCCGATGACACCGAGGCGCGGGTGTTCGGCTTCGGCGAGCATTCCCCGCGCGGCAAGCTGATCGTCGGAGTTCAGGGCTTCGGTGTCCTGTACGGGGCCGCACGGGATCCGGGCCTTGTCCATGGCCTCGATGATCTCGGCCACTGTATGCTCGGCGGCCCAGGTTGTGAGCACCTCCAGCCCGGCCGCTGCGTTGTGAATGCGCTGGATGAAGTTGGAAAAGCGCTCGTCGCCTACAAGGTCCCCCCTCCCGATCGCCACCATGAGCCGGCTCCACTGCGTGTCGCTGAGGGCCACGAGGGCCACATAGCCGTCCCGGGCTTGGTAGGCGTTCCAGAAGGGGAGGGGATTCTCCCTGTCGGTAATGAGTTGGTCGATCGGTTTGCCCAGGATGCACGCGACCTCCTCCTCCACCGGCGCCAGAGCCCGCTTGGAGTGGGCCTGGAAGTTGTGGAAGTACATCACGTCCTGCATGGAGATGTCGATGCGCTGCCCTGCGCTGCCCCGCTCCCGGTGGAGAAGGGCCGTCAGTATCCCGAGCGCGCAGTAGGCCCCGCTCACCAGGTCGCCGAAGAAGACCCCCGGGGGGCGGTCCTCCATGTGGTTGGCGTGCATGATCCCTCCCGTGGCCTGGGCGATGAGATCGAAGGCGGTCCGGCCGCTCTGGGGGCCGGTCTGGCCGAAGCCCGATATGGAGGCGTAGATGATCCCCGGGTTGATTGATTGCAGCCTTGGATAATCGAGGCCCAGCTTCTCCATGTACCCGGGGGAGAAGTTCTCCACCACCACATCGCTGCGGGCCACGAGGGCCTTGAAGACCGAGCGGCCTTCCTCGCCCTGGAGGTTGATGACGACCCCCTTCTTGTTTCGGTTGATGGTGGAGAGGACACGCTCGGCACCGCTCAGCACCATGAGTATGCGCATCGTCTCCCCGGCCGGGCCCTCGATCTTGATCACCTCGGCTCCCTGCTCGGCGAGGAGCTGGGTGCATCTCGGGCCGGATAGAAACTGGGTGAGATCGAGCACTCGGATACCTGAAAGGGCTTTTTTCATGGTCACCTTCTTATTTGTGTTGCCTTTAAATTTTCTTAATGCGCAGCGCTGCTGCGAAATCGAGAACGACAGACAGAGCGTGGATCGTATTATCCTGAATCGAATTCCCTACGTCAAATATCCCTAATGTCATCATGTTGAAAAAGGACCGGGGCTCTGGTATTTTCCTTGCTCTGGTCCGGCTTGCCCTATTGAATGAATTCATGAGGCCGGTAGAGGGAGAGCTAGCCTATGCGACGCGCCACAATACTGATTGTTGATGACGAGGAGGCGATCCGCACCACGCTGAAGGGGAGCCTCGAAGACGAGGGGTACCAGGTCTTTACGGCCGCTGACGGAACAGAGGCCCTCGATTTGGTACCCAAGACGAATCCCGATATCGTGTTTCTCGATATCTGGCTTCCCGGCATGGATGGAATACAGATCCTCAAGATTCTGAAGGAGCACTACCCCGATCCCGAGGTGATCGTCATGACCGGCCACGGAACAGTGAGCACGGCGGTTCAGGCGACCAAGCTCGGGGCTTTTGAGTTCGTGGAGAAGCCTCTCGACTTCGACAACCTGCAGGGGCTTATCGTCCGGATCCTGGAGCAGAGGGGCCTGGAACAAG
Source organism: uncultured Thermodesulfobacteriota bacterium (assembly GCA_964522545.1). Classification (GTDB taxonomy): domain Bacteria; phylum Desulfobacterota; class DSWW01; order CAZFWM01; family CAZFWM01; genus CAZFWM01. Next base: position 11,598 of record CAZFWM010000140.1, on the reverse strand, counting down.
AAGAGTCCGAAGTCTCCTCGGTGCATCAGGAGGAGGAGATAATCGGTTCCAGCCTCGTCATCGGGGCGGTGCGCGAAGCGGTGGGCAAGTATGCCCACACGGGTGAGGGCGTCCTCATCGTAGGCGAGAATGGTACAGGCAAGGAGCTCGTGGCCCGGATGATCAACCAGGGCAGTGGGCGCAAGCGCAAGCCGATGGTCAAGGTCAACTGTCTCGCCTTTGCCGACGAGGCGATCGAGGAGGAGCTCCTTGGGTCTAGCGATCCGTTTGCCAAGGGGGGAGGGGAGCGGCCGGCCCCTGCAATCGATCGGGCCCGAGGGGGGACCCTCCTCATCGATTCGATCGAGGAAATGCCGGTGGAGGTGCAGAAAGCTCTGATCAAGGCCCTGCGGACGCCGCGTCGCTCCCTGCGGGGCCGTGTGGGTGCGGCCGGTGATGTCAGGATCATTGCCGCCAGCGCGGAGGACCTCGAAGAGGCGGTGCGGCGGGGAGATTTCGACAGAGACCTGTACGAGTACTTTTCGGGGAACATAATCCGTATCCCTTCGCTGCGGGAGCGCCGCGGAGACATCCCGGCACTGGTGCGGTTCTTCCTTAAGAATTTCTGCGCCGAGTATGGCAGGAAATCAAAGGAGATCGAGGATGAGGCTATGCGTCCGCTCCTCGACTTCGAGTGGCCGGGCAATGTGAAGGAGCTCAAGAACATCGTCGAGAGGCTGGTCATCACCGTCCCGATTACCAAGATCGCGGTGGGGGACATCCCTCCCTCCATCCGGGGCGAATCGATCCCGAGGCGGCCGCAGGTTTACGAAATGTACGACAGCTTCAAGGATGCGAACCAGGCCTGGAAGAGGAACTACTTTCTGTATCATCTGCGCAAGAACGGCTGGGACATAGGGGAGACGGCCCGCGCCCTGAAGATAGGGCGGCGTACTATCCGCTCCAACATCGATAAACTCGGTATCGATATCAAGCCGGCCGGTACGGAAGGGCAGCGCTCCCAGCGCACCCTCCGGAGGAGCATGGTCCTTTACGGCCAGGGGCTGCACTCCGGCCTCAAAGGCGGCCTGATCCTCTCGCCCCTGCCACCGAACAGTGGAATCATCTTCGGAAACATCTCCACAGGGGCCACCGTGCCGATGCACCTCGATTACGTAGACTCAACAGGGTATGCAACATCCCTGCGCCAGGGTGACGCCGTGGCCAAGACGATCGAGCACTTTCTGGCCGTCCTCCACACATACCGGATCAGCAACCTGATGGTGAAGATCAACGACGAGATCCCGATTATGGATGGTTCAGCCCTGGACTTTTGCCGGCTCATCGAGGACGCCGGCATCGATGAGCAGGGCATTCCCGAGGAGGCGATCGTCATCGACGAGGCAATCTCCATAGGGAAAGAAGGGGAGAAGTACATACGGATCGAGCCGGCCGACAAGCTCACCATTGACTACACTCTCAGCTACCCGCCTCCGGTGGGCTTACAGAAGCTGGGATTCGTCCTGGAGGACGAGGAGGCCTTCAAGAAGGATATTGCGCCCGCCCGCACCTTCGGATTTCTCGCTGAGATCGAGTATCTCGAGAAGCAGGGCCTGGCGAGCGGCGGGCGATTGAATAACGTCATCCTTATCGACAACGAGAAGATCGTGAACACACAGCTCCGCTTCCCGGACGAATTCGTCCGGCATAAGATCCTCGACATCATCGGGGACTTTTACCTGCTCGGCCGGCCGATCCAGGGCCACATTACGGCCCATATGACCGGCCACACCGAGAACAACGCTTTGATGCGACGGATTCGGGACCGGATGGAAATTTACTGATTCCCGTATGAGGGGGGGGGAAGAACCTTCAAAAAAAAAGGGCCCGGTCGTCATGTGCGGCCGGGCCCTTTCCGTTCAGCCTCTGTCCAAGAAGGGACGTATCACTGGCGCTCCAGCTCGTAGTTGTACGTCTCTTCCAGTGTGGCGGTCCCAACGAAGTATGGGATTATGCCGGGGATGAGCCACAGGAGGGAGATGTCGGCCTTGTAGTTCGAATCGATGACAGTATTGATCTCCTTGTAGCCCGGCTTTGTGATCTTGAGCATGTATGATTTCGGCGTCCCGCTGCGGTCCCTGTATGTGGCAGGCGACTTGCCTATGTACATGCCCTGGACATAGACCTTGGCTCCTTCGGGGTTGCTCATGATGGCCACGTTATAGGAGCATCCAATAACGAGGGAAAAGAAAAAAGTCAGAGCCAGAAAGAATGTTGTGCATCTCACAAGCATCTTGCCTCCCTTCATCAGCATGTCTTCCATCCTATTGTTCCACCGAGTTGTGCGATTTCCTACCAGATGAAATACACCTTGTCAAGCTACAGAGAGGCTCCGATGAAGCAGCCTCCGGTCTCATCGATCTCGCCGTCGCAGTCGTCGTCGATCCCGTTGTCCGGGATTTCATCGTGGCCGGGGCTGGCCTCGGGGTTTGCATCGTCGCAGTCGCCGTCGCAGATCATCCACCCGTCCCCGTCCGCGTCGGCCTCGTCTGCCGGGATCACGCCATTGCAGTCGCTGTCTTTTCCGTCGCATGCTTCGGGCGCGCCCGGATAGATGTCGGGATCGCTGTCGTCACAGTCGTCCCCCCCGCAGTCGGCGTCGCGAAATCCGTCGCCGTCGAGGTCCACATTGTCGATCAGCCCGTCGCAGTCATTGTCCTCCCCGTCGCAGAGCTCGTCGGCGCCCGGAGAAGTTGACGGGTCGGCGTCGTCGCAGTCCGTGCCGCCGCAGGCCACATCGGCCCACCCGTCCATGTCTCCATCGCGGCATGCGTTGAGCCCGATCAGGGCGTCCAGATCGAATCCCGCATCAGGCGCGCTGGAGCTCCCATCACCATCGTCAACGACCTTGAGATAGCGAAGCTCGGTCGCTCCCGACTCGGTTAGGTCGAATGCCGTTGTGCCCGAGCCTGAGCCGATCTCCACCCAGGGCCCTTCCCAGTCTTCCGACCGGTAGAGGGTGAATCCTTCCGCCGTGCCGGCGGCCTCGCGGACCATGAGATCGTAGCCCGGGCCGTCCACGATCATATAGCCGTTCATCATGTCCAGCACGATCCACCCGCCTACTCCCATGGAGAGAGCCAGATCGTCGGGCGGACCGAGGGACCACGGCGTAAGAGTATGATTCTGGTAGGCATCGGCGGGATCCGGGACGTCGCACAGAGGGACTCTGTAGGCGTATGATTTCTTAACAGACAGGGGCTCCAGAGCGAAGTCCACCTCTACGGCGCCGGCGGCCGGGACGACGACGCCCGACGCCTCAGCCGTCGCATACCCGCTGGCCCAGGCACGCAGGGTGTAAGTGCCGGGCAGGAGGAAGCGGTGATAGCCGCCGTCCAGGGGGGCGGCGTATACAGGCCATCCACCTTCGACGATCTCTACAGTGGCCGGGAGAGGGGCCCCGGTCACGGCATCGGTCACAGCTCCACCCACGCCGCGGCCGCTGGCCTCGATGAGAAAGAGCATGGCGTCCCGGTTGAGCTCGCAGTAATGAGCGATCTGGGAAGCGGGCGGGGTCTTAGAGATGGAGAGCTCGATCGTCCAGGCCAGCGTTCCCAGGCTCCCGTAATGGGAGTCCTTGGAGCTGCCGTGGATATCATACATTCCGTGGCTTCCCTGGCCGTACCCGTAGTCGGTGTAGCTGTCGTAAGCGGCTCCGAGGAACCGGAACGCATCGTCGTCGGGCGTGGCGTCGTAGTGATAGCTCCAGGGGAGGGAGAAATATTCGGTACCGCTGTGGAACGATGTGGAGAAGACGAAGCGGCGATCCAGGGCAAAGCGCCAGATCGACTCGGTCTCCGGCTGGGACAGGGGAGAAGGGCTCCCGCCCCAGCCGTCCCACATGTACCCGTAGTCCCGGTTCAGATCCACGCCGTTGGTGTTCTCCCGGCGTCCGCGCTCCACGCCGTCCGGGTTGACCATGGGAACGACCCATATCTCCCGGCCGTTGACGAGGGATGTGATGGTCGGATCGATGCCGTATTCATCGGTGAGAAGGTCGATCAGGTAGAGGGCCACCTCAGCGGCGATACGCTCATTGCCGTGGGTTGCGCCGTCAAAGAGGATCTCGGGCTCGTCTTCGTCGAGGTCGGCGCTGTCGCTCACTTTCGCGGCCAGGATCGAGCGCCCCTCCACGCTGTACCCGATCGTTTCGATGTGGACGATGTCCGGGTGGTCGGCGGCGATCGTTTCGAGGGCGACGACGAGGTCGGCGTGATCGTGATAGTCCAGGTAGTCGGGATCGGTCAGAAGCGCGGCGTCCGCGGCCCACACATCGGGTATGAGCACCTCGATACTGTAGCCTGCTTTACGGAGGAGTCGGAGCTCATCCGGGGATATCACGGCGACCACGTGGTCAATTCCTCGGCTCACCAGGGTGAGGCGCATCTGGTACAGGGGGCGCAAATCCTCGGGTCCGGCAATCGAGATTCGTACTTCCATAGGGGCCTGGCTGCTTGGAGCGGCCGCCTCGGCCGAGGAAAAGGGAGAGGCGGTCAGGATGATCAGGGCCATGACGAGGGTAACGAATAATCGCATCATCTCCTCCTTGGTTCGGCGTGACGAAAAGTACATGCGCCATAAAGATATATAATAACAGATTGTATGTTGGACGGGCAAGTGAACAGCGATAGGCTTAGTGGCCAAAAAAAAGGGCTCCCCTCACCGGGGAGCCCTTTGATCTGACCTTGGCTGTTGCAGAGACAGCCTTATCTCCTTCTCATCCTGCGGATCGAGAAGATGATGAAAAGGGCCGGGATCATGTAGAATGCCACCGGTTTTCCCGAGGTCGGTATGATGCTGGCCTTGCAGGGAGCGGGGTTGCAGTCCGGATCCAGGGCATCCATCAGGCCGTCACAGTCGTTGTCTTTGCCGTCGGCGCAGTTCCCCATCCCTTGGCTCTCGATGTAGCCTGGGTAGACCGTAGGATCGGTATCGTCGCAGTCCACGAGGCCGCACTCGCCTCCTTCTACCGCGAAACCGTCCCCGTCATCGTCCGTGCAGAGGGAGCAATCCTCATCGTCATAGTCGGTGAGGCCGTCACAGTCATCGTCGATGCCGTTCTCGCAATCTTCCACTGCATCCGGGTTGACCGCGGGATCGCCATCGTCACAATCCTCTCCGCCGCACGCGTCGTCGTAGAAGCCGTCACTGTCACCGTCCGAGCAGGGTGCGATCGACAGGGTGTATTCGTCGGGATCGCCGTCCTTCCCAGCGACCAGGAGCACATAGTCCACGCCGGGATCGAGAGCGATCTCGAGCGTGCGGGGCTTGCCAACATAGTCCCCTTTGATGAAGGTCTCGCCATCGGACTGGAAGAGTCGAAGGTCGATCTCGCTGTCTCCCGGGGAGCCGCTCCAATCGAGAGAGATGATAGTCATGTCCTGCCGATCCCCGAAGGGCGTGGTGAAGCGGAAGTAGTCCAGATCTCCGATGTACTGGTGTCCGTCGAAGCCGGTTTCGCACATATAGCCCTGCGCACCGGATCCCGCACCTATGCCGCCCAGGTCGTCCGCATCAGCCGACGTGTCGTTCGGCTCGACCTCGTCAGGGAGGCCGCAGGCCCGGTCGGCCCCGCTGCAGTCCTGGTCGATCCCGTCGCCGCAGACCTCGGAGGCGCAGGGGTACACGGTCGGGTCGGTGTCGTCGCAGTCATCATAGGACCGATAGCCGTCACCGTCCTCATCCGGAGAGCCGTAGTATACGACGACATCGAGGAGGGTTTGCATCTCAGCGCCGACCTCGCGAAACTGGATGATCCCTTCCTGGTCGATCACATAGTTCAGGGGCACATAGCCGTTATAGTAGTATGCGTCGTAGACAAGGCCCGCCTCATCGCAGAGGAGGGGATAGTCCAGTTCGGTGGTGGGGTAGATGCTGATCCAGTCAGATGCGTCCATGCCGATGCCGATACCGAAAATCATGACCTCATCGTGGGGGAAGACTTCCCATATTTGGCTCTGCAACTCAGAGCTCTCTGTGAGGCAGTAGGGTCAGGTGGAGGAAAAAAACGCGAGCACGATGACCGCGCCGAAATAGTCGCTCAAGGTGTGAGGTGTTCCGTAGATGTCCTCCAGGCTGAAATCCGGGGCCGGGCTCCCTTCGGGCGGTCGGTCGGCCAAGGCGGGACCGGCGCATGCGAAGAGGGTGGTGAGGACGAGACCTGAAACCAGGACCATCCACCGCCGATTTTGTTTGATTCTCTTCATGATACTCTTTGCCTCCTTTTCTTGAGGTTTTTGTGGGATGAAGTAATACTAATCATTACTATTTTAGTATTAAACCCTCTTTAAGTCAAGGAATATTGCATATTATGACTCTTTGAAAACCCATTTTCCCACTCTTTCATAGACCGATTTGACAAGAACTTAACAACTTAGGCTGCTGGGGGGGGAGACCAGAGCACATGGGCTGCAGATGATCCTTTATTGTGGATCAAGGGATTTGTTTTGCCCGTTTTGTCTTGACGCTGTCCGACACCTCTCCTATAATACTCGAGCGATATTGATGAAATTGATTTTCAGTGCACGATTGATCATTAGGGAGAACCAAACGGTGAAATCTAATTTCTTTGTCGCTCTGACATGCATTTTCGTCCTGATCATTGTCCCAGGGGCTGAGGCCACTTATATCACAATCCAGATCACAGATAACGCAGGGACCGATCGGGACCCCAAAATCGATGGGGCACAGGTTGTATGGAGTGGTAATGGTGAAGGCAATTTCCAGATCTATCTCTACGATATCCTGAGTGCCGGCACAATCGAGATATCCCAGAATCCTCTGGATGACCTCAATCCCACCATCCACAGCGGCCAGGTCGCCTGGCAGGGCGACGATGGGGAAGATTATGAGATCTTCTTCTACGATGGAGCCTCTGTCACCCAGCTTACCGAAAACCAGTATGATGATCTTTACCCGCAGATCGACAGCGGCCAAATCGTTTGGCAGGGTCTCGACGGGAGTAATTTCGAGATCTTCGCCTATGATGGAGTCGAGGTGCGCCAGATCACCAATAACACCCAGAATGATCTCAATCCCACAATACATTCGGGTCAGATCGTCTGGGAGCAATGCGACGGAGGGGATTGCGATGGAGGGGATGGCGACTGGGAGATCTATCACCATGATCTCGTGACCGGTATATCTACGCCTATCACGACAAACGAGGAGGACGATCACTTACCGGATATCGATGAAGGGATCGTTACCTATCAGGGATTTGATGGAAACGATTATGAGATCTATATCTGGGATGGATCGACGGCGACGGTTGTCACTGATAATGAGGTCATGGATATGCAACCGAGGATCGATGGAGATATGATCGCCTGGTCGCACCAGATCAGCGAGACTGTACATGATATCTATTCTTACGAAATATCGACGGGCGAATCGGAGCGGGTCGGACAGAACGGTGCTCAAAACTGGTCCCAGCAGGTCGACAAAGGCCGAGTCACCTGGCTGAGTCAGGATGGGCTCGATCGAGAGATTTACCTGGATAAGGACGGTCGGCTAAGCCAAGAGAGCTTATACAATGAAGGGCCCCAGATAAGCGATTTTCGTGTCGTCTGGTTCGGGTATATCGAATCCGACATGGAGATCTTTCTCTCGCTCCCGGGCCTCCCCGTTGGTGACGTGGCGCCACGCGGAGATCCAGATGGTCTTTTCTTTTCCTCCGATCAGGCGGTGGCCGTTGAGATCGTTAGCGCTCCGGTGGCTCCGGAAATGATGGAGTTCAGCGCCCTCGACATCGCCCCCTTCGAACTGTGTGATGGCGCCGGCATGCCGGTCATCATTCGCCCCACTCCCGACGGAACACTCACTGTTGAGGATCTGGCCACGCTGATTCAGATACAGCAAGACTATGTAGTGCCGGTCGGGACCTGTCCATAGGCCGGCATGGTCGAAGATTTTTCTCTCCGGGATTTCGGGACTTCCATTCGGGAAAAAATGCCTCATCTTGCAATTGCCTCGCTGTTCCTAGGGGCCATCTCCATCATTACCCTCGGCCTCTCCGGGCCGCTGGCCATAGCTGCTGGAATCGTTGCGATAAAGAACAGGAGGAGCCCTAGAGGCAGTGCTGAAAGCGTGTGGGCAGCGACCTCCGGGCTTGGCCTTGGGATGATCGGATGCCTGATGGCTGCTATGACGGTCTTCGGAGTTCGAGCCCCCAGCCTTTTCGATGTCCCCGGGAGCGCCTCTTCCGCACAAGCTCGCTACGGGCTGGGCGAGGTTCGGATGCATCAGGCGATCTACAAAGAGATGAACGGCAGATATGCCAATGAACTCGAAAGTCTCGGGTTCAGTAGATCTGAGCCGTCCTTTTACCGCTATGCAATCAGGAATGCAGGAGAGGAGAGCGTAATCTTGATCGCGGAAGGAGAGGATGGCACACCAGCATCAGGACAGAGATGGTGCATCAAGGTGATCGAGAATATAGCACGAAAACCGGAGCCTCTATTCCGTTAGGTATGATGGGATGCGAAGAGCCTCTGGCACGGGGCTTCGATGCGGGGTGAAGCTGGCCAGGGCAAGGGTGATATCATCAAAAATGTCAATGATTCGATCCAGCTTCAATAATTGAAAGGTCTTTCTGACATCTCCCGTAGGGGCGCAGAGTTTGAGATCGCCGCCCGCGCGACGAATCCTCTTTAGCACGTATACGATAACGCCGACTCCGGTGCTGTCCATCGACCCGACGCACTCCAGGTTGATGACGATCTTCAGGGTATTGTCGAGCAGGAGAGTCTGGATAATAGTCTTTAGCTCTTTTATCTTTTCGGGGCCGATTTCCTCATCGATTGAGATGATGGCCAGCTCGCCGATGATCGTCTTTCTCAATTTCATGCCTCCAGTCTATCCAAGAGCCCTTTGAAGGGAATCCTACTTTGCCCCCCGCCCTATCAGGACCACGAAGAATGTTCTAGCCAAAATAGAGATGTCAGCCCACACTGCACTCCGGAATCGAGTGAGACTTGCACCGTACGCATGATCATAAAGCAATTTCTTTTTCACGCTCTCCACGGAAGAGTCGTATCCATTGTTCACCTGGGCAAGGCCCGTGATGCCGGGCTTTACCCAGGCGGTGCGCTCTTCGTAGCATAAGATCTCATCGGAAAGGCGAGTGGTGAAAAAGGCCTGCTCAGGTCGCGGCCCAACAATGCTCATGTCCCCTTTGAGCACATTGAGCAGCTGGGGGCATTCGTCGATCCTGAACCGCCTGAGAATTCTTCCGATTCGGGTGATTCTGGGATCGTCGTCCTCAGCCCACACAGGACCGCATCGGGCTTCCGCATCCTGTCTCATTGTCCTTAATTTAACCATCCGGAACGTTTTTCCGCAGATGTTGCCATTGCGGCGATCCTTGATTTCATCGTCGGACCGGGTCCCTCTTCGTCGGTCGAATCCCATGCGACGGTCGATTCCCACGCGCTCCTGTATGAAAAAGGTCGGTCCCGGAGAGTCGAGCCGTATGGCAAGTGCGATGAAGGGGAATAAAGGAAGGAGGATCAATATCCCGATCGAAGAGAGAACGATATCAGTTCCCCTTTTTATCAAGCGTATTGCTGGGGTCACAACCGGCCTCCCATGTCTAATTACACGTTCGTACAGAGCACTGAATGCACTCGGGGCAAACGGTCTATATCGGCCCTTCTTTCAAAGTAAGCAATTTCTATACCAGAAGATTTCCCCGTTGTGCCGCAATCGAGAGGGCCCGGTCGTGATTGGAGAATTCATTCCTGAGTATGATTGTGTGGATGAGACAAGGAGCTGATGAGAGGCTGGAAGGTTTGACAACCGAATCGTCTCCTCTGTAATATGAATTAATAAGAGAAAACAAAAAAAGGGCTCTGCCTTCGGAAATTTTGGGCCCAGGGAGAATGCGATGAGCTCCCCGCAAATAAAGAAGAAGTTACTCAAGGTCCTCGAGCATCCCATTCAGTCCAAAACTTTTCAGAAGCAGTTTAAAAAGCTCGAAAGTCTCCAGAGCGAGAATATATACTCTGAGATGATCTTGCTCCTCTCGAATCTCGAATTTTCGGAGGAGGAGGCCAGGGCGCACTGGGAAAAGATTATGCTCCACAGAGAGGATATGAAGGGGACTTTCGGTCGTGATGTTGATTTCAGGGTGGCAATGCTCGACTATTTCATCGATGTTGATAAGCAGCTGATCAGTCCGAAGGTTTTGGAGATCCAAGTCTTTATAGATACTGAGAACTCGGTCATCATCGATGAGCTTACCGGGATTTACAACTACCGGTACTTCATTCGCACGCTCCGGCGGGAGCTCGCGCGTGCCCAGAGGCATGGTCACCATCTCTCGCTGATGCTCCTCGATATTGATGACTTTAAATTCTACAACGACACAAATGGACACCTTGCCGGGAATATTGTCCTGCACAAGCTCGCCGGCGCGATTCGAAAAAGCTTACGAAATATCGATGTGCTCGCCCGGTTCGGCGGAGAGGAGTTTGCGGTTCTGCTCCCTGAGACCGGCAAGGACGGGGCGAGCACCATCGCGGCCCGGCTGATGGAAAACGTATCCAGGCAGCGTTATAAAAATTCCAAAAAGCAACCGGGAGGACGTCTATCGATAAGCGGTGGGATCAGCAACTACCCAATCGATGCAGAGAGGACAACGGACCTTATCGAAATGGCGGACAAGGCCCTGTACACGGCCAAGCGGCATGGAAAAAACCGAATATACTTTTTCTCGGCCGATCTGCGCGCCATGGCCAGGATTCAGAAAAAGCTAAAAGGTTATCTCTACAAGTTGTCGGACAAGAGATACTCTTTTGAGACCCTCAATATCTCAGAAGGGGGCGCGGCTCTGCGGACAGGCACATCGCTTCCCCTGGGATGCATGATACATATGAGCCTACGGATAAAGGCACGCGAAGAACCTATCCAGTGTATGGGTCGGGTCGTGGAGTCAACCAAAGTAGAGCGGCGGAGCGCTTATGTCTCAAGTATAAAGTTCATCGATATCAACCAGAAGGACCGTAATCGGATGCGGAAGTATATCATCGATCACATAGAGCCATCTGATTCGGAGAAAAAAGAGTAGCCTTGCCGGGAACCTTGCAGACCAACACTGTATTTCGGGTTTAAAATCCTTCCCGCTTAGACTTCGGATATCCCCAGACGGATCTGTTCGATTTCGTCCTCACTATAGAAGGGCCCCTGGCCGATGCCGGGGCAGCGATCGCGCAGAAGACCATTCCAAAACGCCTGCTTTAGATTGGCTGTCCAGAAAGGCCATGTGCGGCATTGAGACGGTCGCACCGGGTAGGCCGAGCAGAGGTTTCGCTTTAAGAATACGCACATTCCCCTGCACGATTTGAGAATAGTCTCTCCATCATCTTTTTCACAGAAGCTACGGAGAAAGGTTTCCGGAGAAAGTTCAAAAAAATGGGCCATGCGGGTCACATCCTGCTTGCTTACATAGACGCAAACATATGGGCCCTCTTCAATGCAGCAGGCTCCGCACCTCTCACAGCGAAACCGGAGCCCGTCTCTGTACCAAGGTCTCTTGTCGGGCAGAGCTTGGTTATTTTT
>CAZFWM010000139.1:0-18101 GCA_964522545.1 uncultured Thermodesulfobacteriota bacterium | reverse complement strand
GCGCTGGCCGACGGCAGTCGTGAGGATATGGTACAGTGAAGTGGATAGCCCTTTGCTATATTTACTTTTCTAAGGCAGTCCGTATATAATAGGACTCAAAAGGGAGGGGAGCGTCCGACTCGAACCTGTTCAAGGGGAGAGAAAAAATGAAGTTCAGGACGTCCCGAACGTACAGAGGGCCTTTTGGTCGGGCCTTCCTCAGCGCTCTTATCTTCTCCGCCTGGATCATCTCTTTCTCTTCCGGCTGCGGCCCCCCGTACATCGGCCCCACTGAACACCCCATCGTCCTGGCCCACGGCATGGGCGGCTGGTCGAGCTTTCTCGGCTACGAGTACTTCTTCGACGTGGAGGACTACCTCGAGGCCGCGGGGCTCGAGGTCTACTCGCCTGCCGTCTCACCGATCAACAGCATAGAGGTCCGGGCCGGACAGCTCAAATGTGCGATAGAAGAACAGTATCCGACCGGCAAGGTGAATATAATCGGCCACAGCATGGGGGGCATGGACGCCCGGTACATGATCACCCACCTCGGAATGGCCGACCGCGTGGCCTCCCTCACGACCGTCGCCGCTCCCCACCACGGCACCTCCATCTGCGACATCGCCGTGGGGCTGCTCCCGGGCGTGACCGAGGAGATCATCGACTTCCTCCTGAACATAGTGGGGCTGGACTGGGAAGGGGTGAGGCAGATGTCCGTCGACTATGTCGAAAACGAATTCAACCCCTCCACGCCCGACGCGCCGGGGGTGGCCTACTACTCGTACGGCGGAAACGGCTCCCTCGTGCTGAGCCCCTTGTTAATCATAACCCATGTGGTCCTCCTCCCCTGGGAGGGGCCCAACGACGGGCTCTGCAGCACATCCTCGGCGAGCTGGGGAGAGTATCTCGGGGACATCGACGCCGACCATCTCGACGAGATCGGCCAGATCGCAGGCATCTCAGAGTTCGACTGGAAGAATTTCTACTGGGGGCACTGCGCGTTTCTGAAGGACGGTGGTTTCTGAATCGCTCTCTTGCACATCCAATCGAGCCATACCGAAAACAGTCTCATGAGATCAGCTTTCCCCCAAAAAACAAAATTAATAAATCGAATCGCCTCGGCCGTAATCGGCGTTCTTTTCCTGGAATTGCTTCTCCGCCTGGGAGGATTCCTCTATTCCGTCTCGATGGATTTTTCTAACGAAGAGGGTGACGTCGACTCGAATGGAGTGTATCGCATATTGGCCATCGGCGAATCCACAACGGCCGAGGGCGGCAAATATTCCTGGCCTTCGCAACTAGAGATCATTCTGAACGACAGAAGCAAAAAAATGACTTTTTCCGTTATTAACGGAGGCGAGCATTGTTCGAATACATTGTTGTTACTGGCGGGCCTCGAAGAAAAACTGGATACATATGATCCCCGGATGGTCATCTCGATGATGGGCGGAAACGATAAAGCGTATGTTGCATATCACGAAACTCGGATATCCAGGCTGCTGTCTCGATTGAGGACTTTACGAATCTATACGTTGAGCAAGCTTCTATGGGAATTCTATGAGGGCCAGAGATCCTTCAATAAGGATATCGACAAAGATCCCCATCATAATGGACAGAATCAGGAGGACCACTCTGGCGTTGACTCTACTCCCTATTGGAGTCAAGTGAACAGGCTCCTCGAACTTGGACAAGTCGAGGAAAGCAAACTGGCTCTTGAGAAGATGATCGAGAAAAATATAGATAAAGCCCGTGCTCTGTCTGCGCTGGGTCATCATTACATAAATCAGGAAAATTATTTTAAAGCCCTGGAATTGTTTCTCCAATCCGTTTCATTGGCCCCCGACAGTTCCAAAACGCACCAGTTTTTGGGGGAGATCTTTTCTAAATTGGGCAAGGTGGAGGATGCGATATATCATTACGAAAGAGCGGTGGACCTGGACAGCGAGCACGATATGCCTTTCCGTGACCTAGATCATCTTTATCGAGAGACCGACCCATCGGGCGAAAAAATCAGATCCTTGTACTCGAAAAGGGGAATTTCCGTTCGAAATGATCCGGACAGATCGACAACAGAGGTCATGCGATCCCATTATGAAAAATTCTACCAGATTCTAAAAGCGAGGGGAATAAAATATATAGCCATGCAGTACCCGACACGCGACGTGGCCGTATTGAAGGAGTTTTTTCCCGACAACGAGAACATACTGTTCATAAGCAACAAGGAGAATTTCGATCGAGCGCTGCGCGAAAACAGCTACGAAGACCTTTTCCTCGATCTCTGTTACATAGAATTCGGGCACGCGACGCCGAAAGGCAACGAATTGATCGCAAAGAATGTCGCCGAGGTCATTTTAAGAGAATTCGATCCAGGCTGATCCAGCGGACCTCTCGCACAGACCGTCACTTTGCGGATAGGATTCGAAGTGTGCGGGCTCATTCGTTGAGGACTACATCGAAACTCAGATCCCCGAAAACAAGGCCCGCGGCGATTAAAATCGCCGCGATAAACGTGGGCAATAATATCCAGAACCAACCCCCACGAACATACTTTGGAACAAACTGTGGAATGAGGTTCTCGATCCTCTTTTTCCACCTTCTGAGATAGACGATCATCTCTCCCCCTCTTTTTCTTCAGGTTCCTTTCCTCTATTTCAGTTCAACGAATCCACGGCCAGTTGATCGGCCTTCCACAGTGCGAGCCGGGCCACCGCGCTGGAATACCAGGTCAAGAACCATCGGGCATCCATTTCGCCAATGCCGTACATCTCCAGGGCGACCCCCTCGACGGCCCCCTGGAGATCGAGCTCCCACGACTCGAAAGCATCCCATTCATCCCGGACCGGCCCGATCCTGTCCCTGTAATCGAAATCGACCGATTCGGCCAACCGCCTGAAGGCCCAGTATGCCGAACCGGGCGTATAGTGCTGCGTGCCGGTCCGGTATGCCTCCGGAACCGCCAGGATTCCCATGTACCAGGGCGTGTAGACGCTCGTGCAGGGAGTGGCCATGGCCCTCCAGCACACCCCGCCGATCGCCGCGGGCAGCCAGCTCCTCGACTGGCAGACCACGCTCACCTCGGTGAAGGCGCAGCAGAGGGTGTACTCCCATGTGTCGTGGGGCGTTCCCAGGAGGTATCCAAAGGTCTCATCGAATACCGTCCCCTCGTAGTGATCCCGGAGGATGTCCATGAGATCCCCGGGCGTCACCGCGGGAACGGACTGGCCCAGGAGCTCTTGAGCCCTCCACTGGCGGTGCGTGTTGATGGGACTCAGGGTGCTCCAGGAGGGCGCATAGGCCTCGGTGAAGTCAAAGGGCCCGTGGCCGAATTCGTACCATCCCTTTGCGATCGCGTAGCTGACGAGATCGTCGGAGTACATGAAGCGCTCCGGGTCGCCGAAGTCGATCTCGCCGATGCGATAACAGTTCGCCCTCACCTCGGCCGCGTCGTCCGGAACCCTCTGGGCCACCCACTGCCCCTCCTGGGCGATCTCGATCCACCACCCCTCGTCCGGATCGGTCACGCCGAAGAGGGTTCCGGTGCCGCAGTGCTTGTAGGTCTGCGCCAGGGCCCCCATGATCTGCACCGCCTCCCGGGCCGTTCTCGCCCGCTCCAGGGCGAACTGCATGTACTCGGTCCAGATGATCCGGCCTTCGGAGGGGGGCGGAAAAATGATCTCTCTTTGATAGGTCAGATTGTTCGCCACGGCCACCTGGTATTCATTGATCCCGCTCGTGATGTCGCCCGGCACATAGCTCTTATCGAAAATGGTCGTGGCGATGTATCCCAGCGTCTCCTCCACCTGGGGCACTTCCGCGCCGAGCCATGTCGTCACCATCTCGCCGGGTGCATACTGCTCACGCGGCACTACGATGTAGTGATGGGCGGCGTAATCCCCAAGGTCCTCATTATGGGCAAGCATCACCGAGCCGTCGGCCGAGGCATCCTTTCCGACGATCAGGGTCGTACAGTTTTTCAGTCTTCCGGGGATGCTCTCCGATTCGAAGGATTCAGACGGCTGCCGACCGGGTAACAGGCCGCAGGGAAGTGCAACCAGGAGAAGAATTCCCGCAAGCAGAACGCCGACTCTCATTCTATTCGACATGAAGCTTCACCCCTTGTGGTTTGGGCTCAAGCAATATTTTACCATATCGACCCAGAAACAAAAAAGCCGCGTCTTCGACGCGGACTCAATTGAGGGATGTCGCGAGGAGACGAGAATGCTGAAAGAGCGATGCATGGTGTTGACCCGAGGCCGAACGGGCAATATAAGTGTCTGAGTACATGACACGGAAAAGGAAAGGACGCGCCCCAGCGCCAGGGAGCGGGAATTCCGCCCCCACCACGGGAAAGGAATGGAGTTGCCCATATGAACGATACGAGCATGAGCAAGTTCGACCGGAGTTCTTTTGAGCTCCCGTCGATCATCGCAGCCCTGATCCTCCTGTTCGTCCTCGGGTGCAGCACGCTCACTCACTATCCGAACCAGGTCGCCGACTCCAGGACCCTGCTGAGACAGCAGAGCTTCGATGATGCCTATATCAAGCTCGAGAAGAAGGCGGACTCCGGCCTCGACAAGCTCTGCTACATGATGGAGCTCGGCATGATCTCCCACGCGAAGGGGGATTTTCAAAAGAGCATCAAGGACTTCGAGCGGGTCTTCGCCGAGTTCCGGTACCACGACGAGAAGGCGGTCGTGAGCGCATCCGACATCTCCTCCCAGACCGGGAGCCTCCTGATCAATGAGAAGTCCAACCCGTACAAGGGGGCGGCCTACGAGCGTATCATGGCCCACGTGGTCCAGACCTTGAACTACCTTTTCACCGGCGACTGGGAAGGGGCGTTCGTGGAGAACCGGGCGACCCTCGAGGCCCTGGACGTGCTGGAGAAGCGATACGAAGAGGAGCTGGAGGCGGCCGAGGAGGCGGCGCGCAAGAAAGGGGTCTCCTCCCGGGGCGTCCAATCCAAGGTCCAGGGTCATTACAGAGACCTGCGGTCCGTGGGCGACCGGATCGCGAGCCTCTATCACAATCCCTTTGCCTACTACCTCTCAAGCGTGATCTTCGACCTCGAGGGGGAGCCGAACGACGCCTACATCGACCTCAAGCGGGCCCACGCGCTCTGGCCGGACTCGAGGACGATCCGGCAGGACCTGTGCCGCTTTGCGCGGCTCTCCGGCTTCGAGGACGACTACAGAGAATGGATGGAGCGCTTCGGGTTCACCTCGCTGCCGGGGGGGCCGGGCTCCGGCGAGGTGATCGTCATCTTCGAGGACGGATTCATCCCTCCCAAAGAGCAGATCCGGATCGGGATACCGATTCACAAGGTCGGCGTTGTCGAACTCGCCTTCCCCACCTACAGGAGGGCCGCCATGGGCCCGAGAGATTCGGCGACCCTGTATGACGGAGCCGGGCATCTTCTGGGCGGGACCGAGGTGATCGTGGACATCGAGGCCATGGCGGTGCGCGATCTTCTCGACCAGATCGATGTCCTCGTCCTCAAACAGGCGATCCGGGCGGTCATCAAGGGGGTCACCACCCACCAGGCGATGAAAGAGGGCGGGCCCCTGGCCGGCCTTGCCGCAAATGTCCTCACCGCAGTGACCGAGCAGGCGGACCTGCGAAGCTGGCTCACGCTGCCCGCGAACGTCCAGGTGGCAAAGCTCTACCTCGATCCCGGGCGGCACGCCCTGAAGCTCGTGGTCAGGCACGGTCGCGGAGGCAGAACCGAACGGGTGATCGACCTCGACGTCAGGGCCCGCGGCAAGCGATTCATCAATGTGCGGTCCCTCGGTGGGTCCGTCGTGGTGCACACATTGTAGCCGTACCGCCGGCCTCCGGCCGGCTAAAAACCATACTCCGGATGCCGGCCGGAGGCCGGCGATACGGATCTCCTTGAAAAAAAAGGAGGTAGTAATATATACCTGGCATGTATGATATTTCCTTACGTCGTTCCCGTCCCCGCTTTCGCGGGGATAAACTCCAGCGGGAACCCACAATAAGAGAAAAATAACAGGAAGGAGCGGTAAAGAGATGAAATCCAGTGTGATTGCCCTGGGAGTGGCGGCCGCGATCGCATTCTCGATCGGGTGCTCCGGTCCGGAGGTGAGGTACGGCGATGCCCAGGCCGTAGAGACCCTCACGGTCGACTTCGGCTCGACCGACCTCCAGATGATCGCAGAGCAGATGATCAACTCGCTGCTGGCGACGAAAGTGGTTGACCCGGCAACCAGGCCGGTTCTCTATGTGGCGCCGGTGAAAAACGAGACCTCCGAGCACATCGACACCAAATCGATCACGGACAAGATCCGCACGACCCTGCTCAAGTCCGGGCGGTTCCGCTTCTCAGCGGCCCAGGAGTTCGCCCGGGAGCTGGAGGGCCAGTACC
Source organism: uncultured Thermodesulfobacteriota bacterium (assembly GCA_964522545.1). Lineage (GTDB taxonomy): Bacteria > Desulfobacterota > DSWW01 > CAZFWM01 > CAZFWM01 > CAZFWM01. The sequence continues at coordinate 11,737 of CAZFWM010000139.1, read as the reverse complement.
AGCACCAGGCATCGGACAAAGCCGACAAGACGACCGGGGTGGAGTACGGACGGCAGATCGGCGCCGAGTACATGCTGGGCGGTGAGATCACGGCGATCAAGAAGTCCGAGGGCCGGTACAAGGATGTCTACTACAAGTTCACCCTCAACCTGGTCAGCATCGAGACGGCCCTGATCGAGTGGGCCGACGAGAAAGAGATCCGCAAGGGGAGCAAGAAGCCCCTCGTGGGCCGCTGATCGCGCCGAATCTTCTCAGGCTATACAGGCCGCGATGAGCTCGAAGGGCAGGAGCGCCGTGTCGAGGATCAGGGTGAAGGGAAGGAGCGGGACCTGGGCGCCCGTGCTCATGGACGAGCTGGTGAGGGTCTTGGTGATCCCGTAGACATAATCGGCGTCGAACCAGCCCTCCTCTTGGCGGACCTCGTAAGTGCTTATGGGCCCGGGATCTTCGCTTTCCCCGCCCTCTTCACCCGCCGTCGCCAGGCCGGGAACGGAAAGGATCAGGAGGACAAGGGCCAGGGGCAAAAAATACCGGATGGATCGCATTGTATTCCTCCTCGTTTCGCTGTGAGCCGCGGGGACTCATCCATCACATCGAAATGGATCTGGTTTGAACCAGTGGGCATTGAGGCGCTGGACGGACGAATCGTAGCACATCGAAAATGAGTCCGCCAGCCGGGCCTCAGTCTGTGAAAGGAGAATTGGACTGATGAAACGAATGATAGGGTTTGGACTTTCGATCTCCCTCGTCCTGGCCGTCCTGGCCGGTTGCGCCGACACCTCGTCGAACGTGATCATCGGAGAGACCGTCGAGGCGGGGATCGCAAAGACCGTCGTAGTCAACAACAAGAGCTTCTCAAAAGGAGTTGAGCTCACCGACTTGGTCGCCCGGAAGGTGAACGACCTGCTCCAGGTCCAGGTGGTGCTCACCTCGCTGAAGCAGGACACGATCCGCTTCGAGCACTCCTTCGAGTGGTTCGATGCCGACGGCTTCAAGGTCAAGACCCCGAGACAGCACTGGACGCCCGAGGTTATCTACGGCAAACAGGTCCTTCGGGTCGAGGGGATCGCCCCCGACGAGAAGGCCGAATCGTTCAAGTTCATGGTTCGCGAGCCGACCGAGCCCACGCCCTGGTAGGGGCGCGATTCATCGCGTCCGCGTAGGGGCGCCGCTTGCCGCGCCACTATGGAGGGTTTGATGAATCAAACCCCTACTACGAAATGTAGGGGCGCGATTCATCGCGCCCGAGCATCTGAGCCTTAACGCAGTCTGGAGTATTCCCCATGGATATAGGCACCCGAGTTCCCCGCATAATCCTCAACTTCCGGTGGCTCGTTCTTGCGGCGCTGGCCGTCATCCTCGTCCTGGCCGGCACCCGCATGATCAAGCTCGATGCGGACTTCTCCTTCGAACAGATGTTCCTCTCCAATGATCCGGAGGTGACCTACTTCGATGAATTCCAGGACCGCTTCGCCTCGAGGCACCGCGACATGGTCGTCCTCCTCCACGGCGAAGGGATCTTCACTCCCGAGGGGCTCTCTGCCATCGACAAGCTCTCCCGTCGCCTCGAGGGGGATCCCGACCTGGACCAAGTCACCAGCATCACCAATGTGGACTACATCGAGGGGGTCGAAGACGACGTGCTCATCCACCCCTTCGTCCAGAAGGTCCCCACGGACGAAGCCGAGCTCGGGCGTCTCCGGGAGGCCGCCCTGTCCAACCGCCTCTACCACCGCTACCTCATCTCCGAGGACGGGGAGACCACGGCCATCTTCGCACGGATCGGTCCCCACCTGAACACGGAGCGGGAGAACCGGCCGGTCATCGATCGGATCGTGGCCGCCACCGAAGAGATCGTGGGCGACAGCATGGAGATCCACTACTCGGGCATCCCCACGATTCAGAAGGAGTACACCTACGTCGGAATGCACGACATGCGCTTCTTCATCGGAATCAGCGCCGTCATCATCTGCACCGCCCTCCTGATCACCTTCCGCAACTTCTCCGGCCTCTACCTCCCCCTGATCGCCGTCTCGACCTGCGTAGTCTACACCCTCGGGCTCATGAGGATCTGCGGAGAGAAGATCAACATCATCAGCAACGTGATCCCGAGCCTGCTGCTGGTCTACGGGATCGCGAACTCCATCCACATCATCTCCCGCTACTACGAGGAGCTCCGCTCCGGCAAGGACAAGCGCGACGCCCTGCTCACCACGATACGGCACATGAGCGTGGCCTGTTTCATGACCAGCTTCACCACGGCCGTCGGTTTCTTTTCTCTGTGCAGCGCCTACATCCACATCATAAAGATCTTCGGCTTCTTCGCGGGCATGGGGATCCTTTTCTCTTATATCATTACAATCCTCTTCATCCCGATCGCCCTCTCTTTTCACAAGGTCCCGAGTCTGGCCGGGACGGCCTGGGAGGGCGGTGGGCCGATCAACAAGCTCCTGGCGGCCTTCACCCGCTTCAACCGGCGCACCTTCCGGCCCGTGTTCTTCATCGGCCTGACGATCCTCATCTCCGCCGTGTTCTTCGCCTTCCGGGTAAACATCGAGAGTTACATCATGGAAGAGCTCTCCCAGGAGAACCCGATCGTGGTGGCCAACCGGATCGCCGAGGAGGACCTCGCCGGCTCCATGCCGATCGAGATCGCCGTAGACGCCGGAGTGGAGGGAGGGGCCATCGAGCCGGATGTGATGCGCGCCGTGGACACCATCTGCGAGTTCGCCTCGGCCGAGCCGATGATAGGAAAGGCGATCGCAGTGCCCCAGATCCTCAAGGACATGCACAAGGCGATGAACGGAGGGGACGAGGCCTATTACGCGGTGCCCCCTTCACGGGAGATGATCGCCCAGTACCTGCTCCTCTACTCCATGTCCGGCAAAGAGGACATGATCAACCTCTTCCTCTCCGCCGACCACCGCTATGCAAGGGTCTCCCTCATGGGGGCCGACATGGGCACCCACGCCTACTTCGACCTCAAGACGCGCATCGAGGAGAAGGTGAGCGAGCTCTTCCCGCCGACGGCCAAGGTCCGGGTGACCGGCCGCAGCCTGCTTGCCCAGCGCGCCCTGAGCAAGCTCATCCGGGACATGATGGTGAGCTTCTTCCTCGCCTTTGTCGTTATTTTCCTCTCCGTGGCCATCCTCTTCCGGTCGGTGCGGGTCGGCCTGGTCGCCATGCTGCCGAACATCGTCCCCCTCGTGGCGACCCTCGGCTTCATGGGGGCCGCCGGGATCACGCTGCGCACCTCCACGGTGATCATCTTCGCCATCGCCCTGGGGATCGCGGTGGACAACACGATCCACTACCTCAGCCGCCTCCGGTCCGAGATCGCGGAAGGCCGGGAGTACGAGGAGGCCATGAGCCGCACCATGGCCAACACGGGCCGGGCCATCCTCTTCTCGTCGATCATCATGGTGGCCGGATTCACCGTCTTCCTGGTCTCCGACTTCGTGGCCCTGAACAACTTCGGCATGCTCGGGAGCCTCACCCTCACCGTGGGTCTCGTGAGCTCCATGTTCTTCCTGCCCGCCTGCGTGAGCATGTTCCGGCCGTGGAAGGCGCGGGGGTAGGCCGGGGGCACGGCATACCGCGCCCCTACAGGCGCTGCTTGCTGCGCCCACACTGGACATTGTAGGGGCGGCATTCATGACGCCCGCCAAAAAAGGGTTTGATGAATCAAACCCCTACAATTGCATTCCGTGAAGCGATTCATCGGCCACCCAGCCTTTAGCAATGACTTTCTATTCCACGAAGAGCGGTGGTACTATATCCTTGCTCGACAGTCCTCTTTCAGCACCCGACCCGACAAGCCGAACAGAAGGAGCTGAGTCATATGAAAGCCCTTCACCGCCTGCCCTTTCTGTCGGGAGTTCTCTCGCTCCTGACGGCCTGTCACTCTTCCAGCAAGGTGCCCTCGGTTCCCGCCTCTTCGATCCAGCTCCCCGAGGAGGCCGAGCAATACATACTGGCACCCTCCGGGCCGTACGCAAAGCCGGTTGCCGCCTGGATCGATGAGACGGGGCAGCCGGTCGATGAGGTGCTGGAAAAGAACGGCACAGGGTACCGGCTGGAGAGGGATTGCGCTCAGAGCCCGCGCCTGATCGTCGACTTCGGGGTGAACACGGCCGGCTTTCTCCGGATCGGGCTGCTCTCGAGCAGCGGGGCCAGGGTGCGCATCGCCTTCAGCGAGTCCCTGGAGTTCCTGGGCCGAAGCGGGGACGCCATCTACGGCATGGAGCTCATGGCGTTTCCCCACATTCGCCGTCTCCCGGGCGGACCGTGCGAGTGGGAGGACACTCGGATTCGCGGAGGATTCCGGTACGCAGCCATAAGCCTGGAGAGGACCGGACACGTAGAGATCGACTTCGTCGACTGCGCCTACACAGGTTACCCGGGCGGGCCGGACTCCTACAGAGGCTATTTCCTCTGCGGCGACGACCTCCTGAACCGGATCTGGTACGCCGGCGTCTACACCAATCAGCTCAGCACCTTCGATCCACGGCTCGGGGATGCCTTCGGATTCATAAACCTGGCGCCCGGGGCCGAGTGGGTCACCGTGGACGGGGCCAAGCGGGACCGGCTGGTCTGGACGGGCGACCTCTACCTGGAGATGTGGATCCACTTGGTCTCGGACTACGAGCTCGGCGCCATTACCGACTCCCTCGACTCCCTGGCGGCCGGGCAGCACCGGGGCGGGTACATCCCGGCCTGCAACCCGGTCCTGTGGTGGAGGCTGGCCGGCCTCGGCTTCGACGACTACACGGCCTGGTGGGTCCTCACCTTGGCCCTCTACTACCAGTACACGGGGGACAATGCCTACGTGGCCTCGCGGTTCGAGGTGGTCCGGAAGGCGCTGGACCACGTCGAGTCGACCCTGAACCGGCGCGGCCTCTACGACATGGCCATCTGGAAGCACAACTGGTGCTACAGCGTGCTGCGACGCGGGGAGGTGAGCTATGTGAACGCCGTCTATGTGTGGTGCTTCCGCGAGGCCGCCGGGCTGGCCGCGGCACTGGGAGAGCATGAAAGGGAGGAGCACTACCGGTCCGTGGCCGGGGAGATCCGGGGCTCTATGGCGGAGTTTCTCTGGGACGACGACAGGGGCGTCCTGATCGAATCCTCCAAGGATCCGGATCACGTGCCCCTGGATGCCAACACCATCGGGATCGTGGGCGGAGCCGTCGACCGGGAAGAGGACCGGCTCAGGATACTCCGGTACATCCTGGACGAGATGTGGAGTCCCTGGGGCTCTGTGACCGTGGACAGGCCCTACACCCGGGTGACCTACCCGTACCACAACCAGCGCGTCTGGGCGTGGATGGTCATCTTCGAGACCATGAGCCGTTTCATGGTGGGTGACGAGGCCAGGGCCTTCGACTGTGTACGCCGGACCTGGCGCCACTATCTCGACCGCGATCCGAACAGCACCTTCTGGGAATGGGTCGGCACGGACGGAGGACCCGAGAACGCCTACGCGAGCCTCTGCCACGGCGTCTCCGGCGGCATATCGGCGGTGATGACGGCAAAGATCCTCGGCATGGAACCGACGGAGCCCGGATTTCGCGCCTACCGCGTCCGCCCTCAGCCGGGAGACCTCGACTGGGCGGAGGGCGCCGTGCCCACGCCCCAGGGTCCCCTGTACGTCTCCTTCAAGCGGGACGCGGCCTCGGGAGCGGTCCGCCTCGACCTGCGCTCCCCACCGGAGACACGAGGCCAAGTCATCCTGCCGAGTGAAGGAAAAACAAAGAGGCTGAAGGTCCTGCGTTCCGAAACAGCCGAGAGCGAGGATTGGGTCGAGGCGACGGGCGAGGTCACGACGGAGTCCGGACCGGACCGGTTCGTAATCCGGGACGTCGCTGGAGGCATCTGGAGAATTGAGGTAGAATAGAGGCATCTTGCTGGCATGGTGGTAGGGGCACGGCATGCCGTGCCCTTCCGGTTTGTCGATGTCCGCCGTAGGGGTTTGATTCATCAAACCCTTGGGCGCGATGAATCGCGCCCCTACAAGTCCGGCAACGATCCACTAGGGGGGGCGACCCAGAGAGAGCACTGCAAGAGAAAAAGGGGGGAATCATGAAGTCAATGCGTGTCTACCATCCGGTCATTCCTGCAATCCTCCTCTTCCTCGCCGCGTCCACCGCCTCCCCCGCGCTCGCCGGCTCGAGGCACCTGCCCCCGTACATGGACACCGACTTCTCCGAGGAGACCGCCCCCGATGAGGACCTCGTCGTGGTCCGCGAGCTCGCCCTGGCGAGCGTGGACCTGAGCAGCGTCGGCCTCGGCACGCAGGACTTCGTCCAGTCGATCTACTTCCGATTCTTCGACGGCGGGGTATCGGACTACGACAGCTTCACCGGAATCGTCACCCTCTCCGCCGGGCTCTCGATCGTCGGCTTTGTCACGAGCGACTCGCAGCTGGGCGGAAGCACGGACGATGGGGTGGCGAGCGCCACGGACGGGATCTTCGGGAATTTCGCCTCCTCCGACATCCTCCCGGACGACTACTCAGAATGTGACCGTGGATTCGAGTCCGGAGGAGGGGCAACCGGATCCGAATTCATCACGCAGGTAAACGAACGGACCTTTGTCTTCGCCCTTACGATCAGCAGCTGCGTAGACGACTTTCGCGTCATCGTGGACTATGGCGATTCCTTTACCGAGGATCAGTATTTCTCCATCGGTCTGTACGAGACCGGGTTGATTGGCGGGGCCGTTCCATCCAAGGGGATCCAGGTGGGAAACATCGAGGACCTCTCTGTCCTGGGGAGCGGCGACTACGGGGAGATCGGCAGCCTCTCCAACATTCCCCTCACCTCGGACACCGCGCCCGTGCCGGGCGACTCCCTGGTGAGCGAACCCAACGACAACCTCTACATCTTCCGGGACACCAGCAGCTCCGCGATAGACTACTTCGACACATTCCACAGCTTCCCCCGGGCCGACTTCGCCCTGACGAGCTCCGTCGGAGTCGCGGTGGACATCACCGACGGAACCGACTCGCTCCTCTATATCATCGGGACCTCCACGGGCTTCGGATCCGTGGATCCCATGTCGGGAGACTATACGCATATCGGCTGGGCGGATTACAGCGGCACCAATACCAACCTCGCCAACATTCCCGGGGACGATCGCATCTTCATTTTGCGCGACACCACGGATGCCAGGATCGACACCTACCACACCGGGACCGGCGAAGGGCTCGCCGATGTCTTCTCCATACCGGGAAGCCTTATGCCGACCCCCACGGGGATCACGGACGCCTCGGACGGTCTCCTCTACGTCCTCGGGACCGGAGGCGATCTCGTCTCGGTCGATCCCGGCTCCGGCCTGGTCACGGACATGGGCATTCCGGACCTCACCGGCACCAACGCGGACCTGACGAACCTGCCCGGCTCTCCCCTGCTCTACATCGTCCGGGACACCTCGGGGGACTCCTGCATCGACACCTACAACGTCTCCACCGGGGAGTTCGTCCAGGACGCACTCGTGCTCGTCTCCTACCTCGGCACACCCCGGGGGATCTCGGACGCGAACGACGGGATGATCTACGTCATCGGCAAGGATGCAGACTTCGGCTACTTCGACCCGGCGACTCTGGTATTCGAGGAGATCGGATTTCCCGATCTGACCGGGAACGTCACGGCCATGACCAGCGTGGAGAATGCCCCCTTCCTCGACTCCGATTCGGACGGCGTCCTCAACGTCGACGACAACTGCCCCTTCGACTCCAACCCGGGCCAGGAGGACGGCGACGACGACGACGTGGGCGATGTGTGCGACAACTGCCCGGCGGACCCCGACCCGGACCAGACCGACATGGACGGGGACACCTACGGCAAGCCCTGCGACTGCGACGACAACAACCCCATCATCTATCCGGGTGCAGATGAGGTCTGCTTCAACGGGGCCGACGACGACTGCGACGGCCTGGTCGACATGGCCGACCCCGAATGCTTCGGCTATGTGCCCCCGGACGTGAACGTGGACACCGACTTCTCCGAGGAGACGGCGCCCGACGTGGACCTGGTGGTGGTCCGCGAGCTCGCCCTGGAGAACGTGGACCTGGGTAGCATCGGCCTCGGGGTGCAGAACTACGTGCAGTCCATCTACTTCCGCTTCTTCGACGGCGGGGAATCCGATAACGACGCCTTCACCGGAATCGTCACCTTTTCCGAGGAGATCTCCATCCTCGGCTTCGTAACGGGTGAGGTTCCTCTGGGCGGCAGCACGGACGACGGAGTGGCGGACGAAACGGACGGGATCTTCGGGAACTTCGCCTCCCCGGACATCACGGCCGACGACTACACAGAATGCTGCCGGGGATTCGAGGCCGGGGGAGGGCCGACAGGCTCCGAGTTCATCACGCAGGTGAACGATCGGACCTTTGTCTTCGCCCTTACGATCGGCAACTGCATCGACGATTTTCGCGTGATCATAGACTATGGAGGCTCTTTTGTTGATGATCAATATTTCTCGATCGGCCTCTACGACACCGGGACGATCGGCGGCACCACCCCTTCCAAAGGGATCCAGGTGGGGGACATCCATAGCTTCACCGTTCCGGGCTGCGGCGACTTCGGGGAGATCGGGAGCCTGAACAACATCCCCCTCACCTGCGACGATCCCCCCACACCCGGCCCTCCCCTGGTGAGCCAGCCCTTCGACAACGTCTATATCTACAGGGACACCACCAGTTCCTCCACCGTGGACTATCACGACACATCCAACAGCTTTCCCCGGACCGACCTGTCGGTCACGAGCTCCATCAGCACGGCCGTGGCCATCGCGGACGGGCCCGATTCACAGCTTTACGTGATCGGAACGACCACAGGCTTCGGCTCCGTCGATCCCACGGCCGGGGCCTACACCAACATCGGCATCGCCCACCAGGGCGGCGCGAACATCGACCTCACCGGCATCCCCGGGGACGATCGCATCTTCGTCGTGCGCGACACCACGGACACCGAGATCGACACCTACGACACAGAGACCGGCAGCTTCGTATCCGGCGTCTACACCATACCGGCGGCCATCCTGGCCTCGCCCGTGGGGATCACCGACGCCGAGGACGGGCGCCTCTACGTGGTCGGCCCGGGGGGCAATTTCGCCTCGCTCACCCCCTCCACAAGCCTGGTCACGGACATCGGCATTCCGGACCTCGCCGGCAACAATGTGGCTCTCACGAACCTGCCCGGCACCCCCATGCTCTACATCCTCCGGGACACCACGGGCGACACATACGTCGACACATACAATATATCCACCGGAGAGTTCGCCGAAGATGTCGTCACGATCTCCTCTTACGCCGGGACCCCCTGCGGCATCACCGACGCGAACGACGGGAGGATCTACGTGCTCGGCGAGGGCGGCGACTTCGGCTACTTCGACCCGGCGTCCCCGACCTTCGTGGTCCTCGGCTTTCCCGATATGCCCGGGTCCAATGAGGCGATCACCAATGTGGAGAACGTTTCTCTGCTCGACTACGACAGCGACGGGATTCCCAATGGCGACGACAACTGCCCCTTCGACTACAACCCGGCCCAGGGGGACGCCGACGGCGACGGAGTGGGCGACGTGTGCGAGATGACCATCGACAGCTCCTTCTTCATCGCCACCAGCGGCAACCCGGAGCTCGGGTACCCCGCCTGGGACCCGGTTGCCCGCATCTACACCGACGACATCCACCTCGCCGCCAACCCGGCCGGGGCGCCCGAAGGGGTCATCCTTCCGATCTCCGTGACCCTCACCTCCCTCGGCACGACTCCGGCGGGAGGCCCCCTCGAGGCGGTCAGCCACGACTTCGGCGGCGGAGGCGTCGGGAGCGGCTGGATCTACGACAGCGATGCCGGATCGGCCGGCTATTTAGCCGAGGGGGTGCTCGATCCGGGCGCGGATCGGGTCACCCGGACCTGGGAGATCCACGACTCCGGGGCGCTGCCGTGGGAGTTCTGGGCCGATGTGCACTGCGCGGGAGTCCGGGCCGGCGGGGGCGAGATCCGGCTCGGCTCCTTCGGGTACTCGATCCTCGGGGCAGGCGGGGTCGGGAGAGCCGGGCGAAGTGGCCCGGGCGAATTCACCTTCGACGATGGAATCCCCGAGCTCCACGTAGGGCGGGTCGACGGGGGGCTGGTCGTGCTGAACCGTTTCGAGATCGACGCCCCGGCCGAGCTTGCGGAGATCTCCTTCTACCTGGGCGGATCCGCGGTAGGCTCCGAGGTGGAGGCGGTGGTCTACTTCGACCCCGAGGGGATTGCCTCACTGCCGGACGGCCTCGAGGAGGTCTACCGCACGACAGTCTTCGTGGAAGAGCCCGGCTTCCAGGTCGTACCGGTCGAAGGCGTCTTCCTGACACCCGGGGCCTCAGGGCGAGGGGCCATGTTCACAGGCGTGGTGAACCTGCCCGGGGCGGGCTACGCCCTGGGGATCGACCTGTCAACGCCCCCCGTAGTGCCCGGGGCGTTTTCCACCGACTGGGGACGAACTTTCCGCTCACGGTCGGACCAGCCGATCATGAACGGCAACGTCATGATCCGGGCAGCCACGGTCGAGGAGGTAGAGCCCTGCTTCATCGGAGCGGCACGGCGGGCGCGATGAATCGCGCCTCTACCGGTTCGACGTTGTCCGCCGTAGGGGCCGACCTGTGTGTCGGCCCATGCCATAACGCCGGTATCCTGCCGGTATAACGGTAGGGGCACGGCATGCCGTGCCCTTACAACCTACGCCATCTCCCCGATCAACCCATCTCTCCAACCAACTCCGCAACATAATCCCCGATCGGCAGAGCCGCAGTAAGACCCGGCGAATCGATCCCGACCAGATGGATCGCACCCGGAAACCGCGGGTCGCGCTCGATGATGAAATCGCGGAAGCCCCCCTCCCCCGGGCCGGCGAGCTTGGGCCGTATCCCGCAGTGGGCCAGGCGCATGTCCGCGAGTTCCAGCGCCGGGAGCAGAGAGCGGGCGCTCTCGTAGAACTCCCGGACCGCCGGGGCGTCCGGGCGCAGGTCGCCCGCCTCGTCGAAGACCGCCATGTCCGCATAATCCTCCCTGCTCTCCACGTACCGGGCGTCCGGGCCGATCAGCACCGTGCCGTCGCACAGCTTGGTAAGGTGGATGCCGAGGCCGGCCCGGCCCGGCAGGGGATAGACGGCACCCCGCACGAGGTCGCATTTCGGCCCCGGGACCACGAAGTAGTCGCCCCGGCAGGGGTGTATCCGGTGGTCCCGGCCCAGGAAGCCCGCCACCTCGTCCGAGAAGAGGCCGGCCGCGTTGACCAGGAAGCGGGTGGCCGCCCGGCCCCGATTGTCAGTGGCCACATCGAAGAAGCCATCCCCCGGCTCGACTCCCACCACCGTGGTGCCCTTGAGCACGGTCACACCCTGCTCGAAAAGCAGCCCCTCAGCCACCCGGAACCACTGGGCCACATCGAAGACCCCGGTCGAGGGGGAGTGGATGGCCGCGTGGGCCTCGATGTTTGGCTCGACCCGGCGCAGACCGGCCCGGTCCAGGATGCGGAGGTCCCGGGCCCCGCAGGCCGTGCCGTTGCGCTCGAGCCTCTCCAGGGCCTCGACCTCCTTCGCGTCACGGGCGACCACGAGCTTGCCGCTGCGCCGGTGGTCCACGCCGTGGCGAGCGCAGAACTCGTACATCCTTTGGTTCCCCTCCACGCAGAACCGGGCCTTGAGCGAGCCCGGCTCATAGTAGATGCCGGCGTGGATGACGTAGCTGTT
>CAZFWM010000138.1:0-18111 GCA_964522545.1 uncultured Thermodesulfobacteriota bacterium | reverse complement strand
CCGACCGGAAGCGGGCCGAAGAGGCCCTGCGCCAGAGCGAAGAGAAATTCCGGAATATGAGCGCCTCGGCTCAGGATGCCGTCATCATGATGGATAGTGACGGCAATATCTCCTATTGGAATGAAGCGGCGGAGAGGATCTTCGGTTTTACGAATGAGGAAGTGATGGGTCGGGAATTGCACACATTTCTCGGTCCTAGGAGATACCATGAGGCCTACAGAAAAGGGATGCCTGAATTCAAGGAGACCGGAACCGGATTTGCGATGGGGAAAACGATCGAGCTCGCTGCGATGAGTAAGGATGGTACAGAATTCCCCATAGAGCTTTCTCTTTCATCTGTAAAAATCAAAGGCAAATGGAACGCCATAGGGATACTGCGGGATGTTTCCGAGCGCAAGATAATGGAGGAGGCCATCGTACGGAAAAGCAAGGTGCTCTTTGGGATCAATCAGGTCTTCGAAAAGGAGTTGAACTGCAGGACCGAGGAAGAACTGGCCATTCAATGCCTGTCCGAGGCGAAGAAACTGACGGGGAGCCAGTTCGGGTGGATCGGCCAGGTGAATCCTGAGGGTCGCTTTGATAGTATGGCAATGAGCGATCCGGGATGGGATGCCTGTCGAATGCTGGAATCCAAGGCCCCTTTGTTGATTCGGAATATGGAGATCCGCGGATACTGGGGCCGCGTGATCAAAGAAGGAGAGTCGCAGATCGTCAACGACCCCGCCTCTCATCCGGACCGTGTCGGCACGCCCGAAGGTCACCCGCCCATAACCTCGTTCCTGGGCGTTCCGCTGAAAGAGGCGGGCAAGGCCTTCGGCATGATCGGCCTGGCAAACAGGGAGGCAGGGTACGGCACGGCTGATCAGCAAGACATGGAGGCCCTGTCCGTGGCCTTCGTTGAGGTCTTGAGGCGCAAGCGGGGGGAGCGGATGCTTCGGGAGAGTAAGGAACATTATCAACAGCTGGCGAATGCCAATATGCAATTGCTGGAACAGGCGCGCAGGGACGGCGAGACCAAGGCCACTCTCCTGCGGGAGGTCAACCACCGCGTCAAGAACAACCTCTCGGCCATCATCGGTATGCTCTACGCCGAGAAAAAATTCGCAAGGTCAAAGGACCAGGATGCATACAATTTCATCACCAAAAAGCTGGTCGACAGGCTCCACGGATTGAGCACGACCCACAGCCTGCTCTCCGCCTCCGAGTGGGCGCCCCTGTCGTTGAGCGAGCTGGCCGCACAGGTCATTCACAGGGCCCTCCAGACCCTTCCGGGGGACAAACAAGTGTCCGTGGAGGTAGCTCCATCAACGTCACATGTCGCATCCGAGCAGGCTCACCACCTGGCGCTGGTGATCAATGAATTGGCGATCAACACCATCAAGCACACCCTGAAGGAACGCGACGCCGCGCACATCACCGTCCGCATCACCCCAGAGGACGGCGCGGTGGGATTCGAGTACCGGGACGACGGCCCGGGCTATCCCGAGGATGTGCTTAGGTTCGAACGCCACCGGGTGGGATTCGACCTGATACGGAACATCGTACGCAAGGGCCTGCGCGGGAAACTCTCACTGCACAACGATGAAGGTGCAGTGACCGTGATTCGATTCAAATCCAGCGAACAGAAAGATGGATAGATGAATCAACAGGAGCCGCTCCGCGTGCTGATCGCCGAGGACGACCACCTGGTCGGCGAAATGGTAAAGGGGTACCTGGAAGAGGCGGGGTATGTGATCGTGGGAGAGGCCGCGAACGGCCGGGAAGCGTTGAATCTGGTGATGAGTCTGCGGCCCGATGTGGTGTTGATGGATATCGAGATGCCCGATATGGACGGCATCGAGGCGACCCGACAGATCTTTTCATCCTGCCCGACGCCGGTGGTCGCGCTGACAGCCTATGACACACCGGAGCTCGTCGAACGGGCCGGCGAGGTCGGTGTGGGTGCGTACATCATCAAACCCGCTTCCAGGGGGGCGCTGGAGCGCGCCATCACGATCGCCACGGCCCGCTTTGACGATATGGTGGAATTGCGCCGTCTGAACGAAGAACTCCAAACAGAGGTCAACGCGCGCAGGTGGATTGAGAAGGCGCTTCGAGAAAGCGAAAGGCGCTACCGCCTTCTCGCTGAACATGCCGCCGATGTCATATGGGTCCGGGACATGAACCTCATGCTCAAGTACATCAGCCCGTCGGTCTCCAAATTGCGGGGATTCAGCGTCGATGAGGTCATGAAACAGTCGATCGATGATAATATGACACCCGCATCCGCCGAGATTGTCCGGAAGATACTGGCTGAGGAAATTGCCCTGGAAAAGGAGGAACAAAAAGATCTCTCCCGGACGAGAACATTCGAGATGGAGATGAAATGCAAGGACGGCTCCACTGTCTGGGTGGAGGTCAATGTACGATTCCTGCGCGACCAGCACAACAGGCCGACCGGGATGCTGGGAATCACCAGGGACATCTCCGAGCGAAAGAAGGCCGAGGAGAGCCTCCAGGAGCTCAACGCCGAACTGGAACGTTCCAACCGAGACCTGGAGGATTTCACCTACATGGTCTCCCACGATCTGCAGGAGCCCCTGCGCAAGATGCACACCTTCGGCAAGTTTCTCCTGGAGGACTGCGGGGATGCTTTATCCGATGCCGGAAAGGAGCACATCCAGCGAATTCAAAATGCCTCGGTGCGCATGAAGGGGTTCATTCAGCACCTGCTGGAGCTCTCCCGCGTGGGAACGCGGGGAGGCCGTCTCGTTGCCCTGCAGCCGCAGAAGATCATCGAGAGGGCGCTGGAGACGCTCAGCCACCGCATTCGGGAGAGCGGCGGCCGTGTCACCGTGGACGCGGCCATGCCGGTCGTAAAGGCGGACCCCGTACAGCTCGAGAGGGTCTTTCAGAACCTGATCGGCAATGCCCTGAAGTACCGGGCCCCCGATCGAACGCCGAGCGTAACGATCACGAGCCGCGTCGAAAATGCGGAGGCCGTCTTCATCGTCGCCGACAACGGTATCGGCATCGAGGAGCGGTTCCTCGAGAAGATATTCCTGCCCTTTCAGCGCATGCACCCGGGCAAAGAGATCGAAGGGGCCGGCATCGGCCTGGCGCTGTGCGCCAAGATCGTCCGAAGGCACGGCGGCAGAATCCGGGCGGAGTCCGAGGTGGGAAGGGGCAGCACATTTCGATTTACCCTCCCAAACTCTCGAGAAGCAGAGGAGAACGCGCAATGACCGGAAAGGGAGCTCGCAACCAGGAGTTACCGCCCCGCGTACTGATCGCCGAGGACGACCACCTGGTCGGCGAAATGGTAAAGGGATACCTGGAAGAAGCGGGATACACGGTCGTGGGGGAAGCTTCGAACGGCCAGGAGGCGGTCTATCTGGCGAAGAGTCTGCAGCCCGATGTGGTCCTGATGGATATCAAGATGCCCGATATGGACGGCATCGAGGCGACCCAACGCATCCAGTCATCCTCTCCGACGCCGATCGTCGTTCTGACCGCCTTTGACACGCCGGAGCTCGTCGAACGGGCCGGCGAGGCCGGTGTGGGTGCGTACGTGGTAAAGCCTCCGGGCAGGAGAGAGATCGAGCGGGCCATCGCCATCGCCATGGCCCGCTTTGAGGACATGATGGACCTGCGCCGCCTGAACGACGAGCTGAAGACGGAGATGGTCGCGCGCAAACAGGCGGAAGAAGAGCGCCTGCACTTGGAAAAGGAAATGCAGCAGGCGCAGAAGAACGAGAGCCTCGGCGTCCTGGCCGGGGGGATCGCCCACAACTTCAACAACATCCTGTGCGGCATTTTGGGTAATGCGGAGCTGGCACTACAGGATTTACAGCCATACACGCCCGAGCGCGACAACATAATCAGGAGCATAGCGGAAATCAAAGATTGCTCCGAGCGGGCGGCAAACCTCGTCAGTCAGATGCTCGCCTACGTTGGGCGCGGACGATATGTCGTCGAAGTGATCGACCTCTCCACAATGATCCGGGAGCTGGCTCAAATCCTCAAAGCGTCCATGCCGAAGAGGATCCGCATAAAATACGATCTGTCTGCAAGCCTTCCGGCCATCGAGGCCGACACCATGCAGATACGCCAGGTCGTCATGAGCCTGGTCTCCAACGCCATCGAGGCCACGGGAGACAAAGACGGCGAAATTCAGATTCGCACCGGCGTCATGGATGCAAGCCGGACCTATCTTGCCGACAGCTATATCGACCGTGTGCCGGAGCCGGGGCGATACATATATCTCGAGGTCTCCGACACAGGCTGCGGCATGGACGAAGAGATGCTGGAAAAAATATTCGAGCCCTTCTTCACGACGAAGTTCACCGGAAGGGGTCTGGGGCTGGCCGCCGTTCAAGGCATCCTGCGGGAGCTCGAAGGTGCCGTCAAAGTCGACAGCGAAGAGGGACGGGGCTCGACGTTCACAGCTCTTTTCCCTCTTCCCGACTAGCATGGAGAGATTCGCATGAGCGACCCGTCCGGGAGAGGCACCCCGGAGATCTGGGCCATTCTCGATAATATGATCGACGGAATCACCGTCATCGATTTGCAGGGGAGGATCACCTATATCAACAGGGCGACGATCCTGCAGCATGGATACACGATGGACGAGGCCCTCGGGAGGACTCCCGCGGAATTGTTTCTGGACGAGAGAGAGATTCCGAAGTTTCTCAAAACCATGGACTTGCTGAGCTCAGGGGAGCCGATACTCGCTGAAGAGTTTATAGCGAAGAAGAAGGACGGGACCTGTTTTCCGACAAGCGTCAACTTGTCCGTTCTGAAGGATTCCGATGGCAAGCCCCACCGGATCATTGCCGTCCATCGAGACATCACCGAGCGCGTATTGGCGGAGCAGGAGCTGCATGTGCGGGAGGAGATATTCCGAAACATAAGTTCTTCTGCCCAGGACGCCATCATCATGATGAATGGCGACGGCTCCACATTCTACTGGAACGAGGCGGCGGAAAAGATATTCGGCTACACGAAAGAAGAGGTACTCGGCCGGGAGCTGCACACCTTGCTCGGGCCCGAAAGATACCATCAGGCCTACAGAGAAGGCCTTGCAGCATTTCAGGAGACAGGATCGGGACCTGCCGTGAAAAACACCCTCAAGCTGGCGGCCATAAGAAAGGACGGAACCGAGTTCCCCATAGAGCTTTCCGTGTCGTCCGTGAAGATCAAGGGCGAGTGGAAGGCGATCGGGATACTGCGCGACATCACGAAGCGCAAACAAGACGAGATGCGCCTCAAGGAGCTCAACGCCGAGCTGAGACGCTCGAACCGCGAGCTGGCGGACTTCACCTACATGGTCTCCCATGATCTGCAGGAGCCGCTGCGCAAGCTGCACAGCTTCGGCCAGTTCCTCATGGAGGACTGTGCAGAGGCCATGACCGAGGAGGGAAGGGACCACATCCTCCGCATGCAGAGCGCCGCCCTGCGCATGAAGGACCTCATACACCACCTCCTGGAGCTCTCCCGCGTGCGAACCCGCGGCAGCCGGCCCGTTACCATCGGGCCGCGCGAGATCATCGAGAGGGCGTTGGGTACGCTCGGCGGCCGCATTCAGGATTGCGGCGGCGAGGTCACCGTGGGCGCCGAGATGCCGACCGCCATGGCGGATCCGGTTCAGGTGGAGATGGTATTTCAGAACCTCATCGGCAATGCCCTGAAATTTCGATCCCCGGATCGGCCGCCGCAGGTGACGGTCTCGGCGGAAGTCGAAGGGTCGGAGGTCGTCTTCCGCGTCGCCGACAACGGCATCGGCATCGAAAAGCGCTTCCTCGAAAAGATATTCACTGCCTTTCAGCGCCTGCACACACGTGATAAATATGAAGGAACCGGCATCGGACTTGCTCTGTGCGAAAAGATCATCCAGCGGCACGGCGGAAGGATCTGGGCCGAGTCAGAGGTGGGACGGGGGAGCATCTTCCGATTTACTCTCCCCCTCGCATCAGAACCGGAGCTGCCAGTAAAAAAGGAGGAAAAAGGAGATGACCGACCGGGATGAGCGATTCCTTGTGCCCGTGCTCCTCGTAGAGGACGATGCTGATGATATCGGCATCACGAAGCGAGCTTTTCGCAAAGGAAAGATCGGGAACCCTCTCTACGTGGTCCGCGACGGAGAGGAAGCGCTCGAGTACCTCAGGCAGACCGACCGCTATACCGATCCTGCCGCCGCCCCGCGGCCAGGGCTGATCCTGCTCGATCTCAACATGCCGCGCCTCGATGGGCGGGAAGTGCTGAGGGAGATCAAGGGCGACCCGGATCTGCGGCGGATCCCCGTGGTCGTGCTCACCACCTCGGGGGAGGAGGCCGACGTGCTCGAGTGCTATGATGAAGGCGCGAATACGTACATCACGAAGCCGGTGGAGTTCGAGAAATTCCTGCAGGCCGTAATCACGATCGGCAAGTACTGGCTTTGCTTTGCCGAGATTCCTTAGGAGTCAAGAAAACATGAGCGAGAAAGAACGTATCAGGGCACTGCTGGTGGAAGACGATGACGAAGATGCAGCCATCTTCTTCCGTTACGCCGGGAGGCTCAGGGAGTTGGAGGTCTCTGTGGATCGGGTCACCAGCGAAGAGGCCGCGTGGTCGCACCTCTCCGACGGCCGGTTCGACCTCATCTTCATCGATCTGAATCTGGGCCTGGGAGGCAGCGGGATCGAACTCCTCCGGCGCCTCCGCAAGGGCAAGGTGAATATCCCGGCCATCGTCGTGACCGGCTCGGGCGACGAATTGATGGCCGTGGAAGCGATGAAGTCCGGAGCCTACGACTATCTGGTCAAGGAAAATCTCACCTCCGATCTGCTGGAGCGCGCTCTGCGTTACGCCATTGACCGCAAGCGCGCCCGGGAAGCGCTGAGGATAAAGGACCGGGCTATTGAATCGTCCATCAATCCCATTGCAATCGCCGACCTTGACGAGAACCTGACCCATGTGAATCCTTCATTCGTCAGGCTGTGGGGATACGATTCCGAAAGAGACATTCTGGAAAGGCCCGTTCCGGAATTCCTGACCGTGAAGACCGAGACGTCAAAGGTAACCCAGGCGCTGCGCAACAAGGGAAGCTGGATCGGCAAGATAAGCGGCATTCGAAAGGACGGCTCCGCGCTGGACCTTCAGCTTTCTGCCAGCCTGGTCAAAGACGAGCTCGACCGGCCGCTCTGTATGGTATTTTCGTTCGTGGATATCACGGAGCTGACCCAGCTACGCCGGCGCCTGAAGACGGAGCAGTCCTTTGCCGGGATCGTGGGGCGCGATGCCAAGATGCTCCAGCTCTTCGACACCATAAAGGAGCTGGCCGATGTCAGCGCCCCCGTGCTCATCCAGGGCGAAAGCGGCACCGGCAAAGAGCTGGTGGCCGCGGCCATTCACAATGAGGGCCCCAGAGCGAACAGGCCTTTTGTTCCGGTCAACTGCAGCGCCCTTCCGGAAGGGGTGCTGGAGAGTGAGCTCTTCGGACATGTCCGGGGCGCATTTACAGGGGCCTTTCGCGACAGAAAGGGACGCTTCGAACTGTCGGACAAAGGAACGATCTTTCTCGACGAGGTGGGGGACCTCCCGGCTTCGGTGCAGGTGAAGCTGTTGCGAGTTCTTCAAGCGGGAACCTTCGAGCGCGTCGGCAGCGAGCAGACGATTCAGGTGGATGTCCGCGTTCTGAGCGCCTCGAACAAGGACATTCGGCGGGAAGTTGCGAGCGGACGATTTCGAGATGATCTCTTTTACAGACTCTGCGTGGTTCCTTTATATTTGCCGCCCCTTCGCGAACGGCGCAATGACATCCCCCTTCTTGCTTCCCATATCATGAGGAAGGCGCTGGCCGAGGCGGGCCGCGAGGAGGTGTCTCTCTCTCAGGAAGTCCTCGAGACAATGATCGATTACGACTGGCCGGGGAATGTGAGAGAGCTCGAAAACGCCATCATGTATGCGTTGGTGAAGTGCAGGGAGCATGTTCTCCAAGTTGAGCATTTGCCTGCGAGAGTCTGTGAAGAGCGCTCCCTCGCGGTAGGGCAGTCGGCGAAGAGACGAAAAAAACGGAAGCTCAATGCCGAGGCCGTACGGCGGGCGCTCCGGGAAACCGGCGGCAACAAAG
This sequence comes from uncultured Thermodesulfobacteriota bacterium, assembly GCA_964522545.1. Classification (GTDB taxonomy): domain Bacteria; phylum Desulfobacterota; class DSWW01; order CAZFWM01; family CAZFWM01; genus CAZFWM01. Next base: position 10,019 of record CAZFWM010000138.1, on the reverse strand, counting down.
CCAAGGCCGCGACCCGGCTCGGCGTCGCCCGGGCGACCCTTTACCGCTTCCTCGACGACACCGGGCTGCTGGAGGAAGAGGGTGTTTCTGATTAGCCGTTGAAGACAACGGCTAATCAGAATTGGAAATTTTAAATTGTAAATTGGAGATTGTAAATTAAGGAAAGAAAACTGATCCAATTTTCTTCATTTTTCAATTTGTTATTTCCAATTTCCAATTATCAATAAGTCAGCTCATACCGCTCCACCGTCGCCGCCTCGATCTCGTCGCGCCGGAACAGTAACTTCCGGTACCTGCCTTCGATGTATTCCTCATTCGCCGACCGGGTCTCCGGACTGTGGGGGTCGGCGCGGGCCCCCACCGGGAAATTGACGAAGGCCATTGGCGTCCCGTCCTCGGCAAAGGTTCCCACGGAGCGCTCCACGGAAACGTAGGTCGTCACCCACTCATCCGCCGTCTCCGAAAAGAGGATGTTCTGTGACACGTTGAGAGTGTCCTCGCCCCCATCGGTCGGCTTTGTGAAGACCGCCATTCCGTAGCCAAAGGCGTCATCGAAGCAGGTCGCCTTCCGATCCGCAAAAGCGTACCCGGAAGGGTCCACGCCTCCGAAGCTCCGGATGAGCCAATCGGCCGTCCGGGACGTCGCGGTGAGGAGGATGAAGTCACGGCCTCCCTGCAGGATCATTTCCCCTTCGGGGTAGGCGCCGCCTATGGCCATGGCGGCGACTTTGATCACGAAGACGGCCTGGAGATTCACGGCGAAGTCATAGGCGAGGGAGATGTCATCCCCGATGGTTTGGGCCGTGAGGAAGTGAAGGAAGGCATGGAAGGCAAGGGCTCCGGCCGAATCGCGCGCCATGCGCCGATCCCATTCCATGGTCAGGAGACGGACGAGCCGATCGAGATCGGACCGCCCGCCGAACTTCTCGAGCCGCTCGTCGTCCCCGATCCGTCCGTGGGCCTCGGCGAGCAGGGGCAGCAGATCGTCGGCGAGCGTGCTGTGCAGGTCCATCTGAAGAGCCTTCATCTCCTCCAGGGTGACGCCGCCCCGCCGGGTTAGCCTCGCCAGCTCGTCCTCGATCCGCTTGGCCCTGTAGGCCGGGGCAAAGAATGCGCCGTAGAACCAGGGATCGTTGTCGATGCGGCCGTCCCCGGTAAAGCCGAAGGGGTCGTTGTTGGCCGTGGCGAGCCACCCCTGCTCGGGTGCCCGGCTCCCCGGCATCCGGGAGCGCGGCAGCATCTCGCCGGTCCAGAGGCTCCCGCCGTCGCGGGCGTCCATGGCCTTCCAGGGCGCCCGGCCGCCTCCGGTGTCCCGGCGGAGCGGAACCTCCACGCCGACGCGGTAGGCAATCCCCGTGGCGTCGGCCGCGACGAAGGCGTTGTTCATCTCGCGCATCCGGTCCACGGCCTCCTCGAAGGCATCGAGCGACGAGACCCGGTTGAGCTCCATGAACCAGCGCGCCGGCCGGGCCTCGAAGCCGGTCCAGTTCATCAGGTACGGCCCGACCAGGGGGATCTCGATGACCTCTTGGGGGATGATGACTCCGAAACCCTCGACCTCCTCGTAGACCATGGTCTCGACGCGCCCCCGGCCAGCCGGCCCGCCGGGATCGCGGACGACAACCCTCTCTGTGCGCTCTGTAGTGGGCATGCACTCGTCGCCCACGAAGATCCCTTCACCCACGAAGATCCCGTCATCGCACCTTCGGACCTTCCAGATATCGTTCACGTCGCCGAAGGCCGAGGTGGCCGTCCACATGACCCGGTCGTTGTGGCCGAGGGCGATGCCGGGCGTGCCGGGGTAGGCGAAGCCGATCACGTCGAAGGTGCCCCCGGCGTCGGCGCTGTTGATGTGCATCGGGTAGGGAGCGCCGAAGAAGTCGAAGCTGAGGTGGGGATCCCCGGCGATCAGGGGGCGGCCGGTGCCGGTGAAGCGGCCGTCCACGGCCCAGTTGTTGCTGCCCGCCGGACGGGGCGGCGCGACGAGCCCGCGGGCCAGGGTCCCGAGGCCGCGCAGCTTCCCGTCCTTCGAGGCCGTCCACTCTCCCGGCTGTTTCGCATCTGATGAATGAAGGCCGTCAGGCGGAATCTCGCAGGATGTCGGTCGGTCCTCGGGCGGCAAGCCGAAGACAGGATGGGCCGGTTTGAAGACCTGGACGGAATTGAACGCCCGTGGGTAGAGGACGGAGATGATCGACATGGCGACCTCGAACTCGATCGTCTTGTCCAGGGCAAAGCCAGCCCCTTTCAGCACGATGTAGGGATCGGCCCCGTCCCACGGCTCAGGCAGGAAGTCGTATTCTTTCGGCCCGTACCCGAAGGGGAGAGGGGCCTCGCCCGAGCGGACCTCCTCGATCCGCCTGTTAATCCCCTTGACCCAGGCGGCGATCAGCCCCGCCCTCTCAGGGTCGACCGCCCTGGTGAGCTCGGCGTCGGCCCGACCCCACAGCGGCAGGTCGAAGGTGCGGGCCTGGCGGTCTCGCTCGAGCCCCGGCTCGCCGATCACCTCGGAGAGACGGCCGAGAGAGAAGCGGCGCAAGGTCTCCATTTGGAAGAGCCGATCCGAGGCCATCTGGTAACCGGCCCCGAAAAAGGCGTCCTCATCGGTCGCCCCATAGATGTGCGACACACCCGCCTCATCTATTAGGACCTCGATGGGGCGGCCCGGCTCGCGATCCGGGCCGTGGCAGGCGGACAAGAGAAATGAGAGCACGAGCATTAGGTTAAAGGAGAGTCTCAGCATTCCATATCCAACACGACCGAGCGGCAACCGAAAAATGTGTAAGCAAAGGGTAAAAGGGGAAATGGGTAAAAGGGAAAATTTTTTAGTTTAAGATTTCTCCCTGCGGTCGAAATGACATTCCGACTTTTTATATAAACATTTTAGTAGACATTTTATAAAATTCATCCCTTTTCCATTTTTCCATTTTCCCACTTTCCCTTTGCTTACACAATTAAAATACTAAAAGTAGTTTGACCTTGAATCCACATCTACACAAGCAGCGTTGATGTCTCAATGAAATTACTATAGAGCGGCGAAGATCCGCCGGCTCTTTTCGGCCCAGGCCTCAAACTCGGCCCAGTCATATTGCTCCGGATACCTCTGATAGTGCCGCCCGATGGCGAGGGCCGCCTTTGCCGTCTTCAGGATCGGGCGGATCAGAGTCGGATGCCGGACCAGGCCCCGGACGCGATGAACCAGGGAGGGAGGAGAGAATGAGAAGGGGCGCGGGCTGCTGGCCCGGAGTATATCGTCCGGCCCCGAAAATCCAGACTCCATCATGTCGGCGATCTGATCCGGGCTCAGGGCCTCGGTCATGTGCCGAACAGCGTCGAAGACGGCCAGGACCGAGCCCCGTCCCCGATGGTACCGGGCCGCATAGGGCCACAGGGCCTCCGTGGTGGGCCGGCCGTTTCGAAGGGCCTTGGCGGCCGCCCGGGCCGCCATGTGGCCGGCCAGGAGGGCCGAGGCGACACCGCTCCCGTTGACCGGAATGACCATGCTCGCCGCCTCGCCGACCACCATGAAGCCGTCGCAGACGAGGCTGTCCAGGGTGCGGGCGATCCGGATGGGGCCCTCGCCCCCGTGAAGCCGCTTTCCGTAATACCCCTGCCGGCTCCTGAAATCGTCGATGAGCTCCTGGAGGGGCGGTCCGGCGAAGTCGGCCTTGTGACCGATGAGTATGTAGGCCCGCTGCCTGTGCAGGGAGAGATAGGAAAATTTCGTGGAGTAAGAGCCAAAGGTCCCCACGCGGGCTCGGATCTCATCGTCTCCGTGGAGCCCGCTGTGCACGGCCCGAACAGCCTTGTCGGGATCGATGCGGTGATAGAAGTTCGCCGCCACGACGACATCCCGTGGATCGTCTCGCATTACGAGGCCCAGGTCCGGGTCGAGGGTGCGCGCAAGGGCCGCCTCGAATCCCGTGGCGTCGATGGAGAGCCTTGCCCGGACCTCCTCCCTGCGCCGCCTGTGAGCGAAGACGGCTCCGCAGACACGACCTCCGTCGATGACGGCCCGTTTGGCCCTGTAGCCGCCGAAGAACCGGACGCCCGCGGCTTCGGCCTCCTCGAGGAGCCTGCGGGCAAATCGGTCTAGAAAGAGAGACGTACACGGGGCCCCCCTGAGGATAAAGGCCTCTCGTCCCCGGGGTGAGATGAACCGGATGCACCGTGGATGATAGGGGATCTCGTCGCCGGCCGGGGGCATGAGGTCTACGTGTCTGAAGATGGCCCTCTCCACCTCGACGATGATCGGTCTTCCCAGCTTCTCTCTCGGGGCGGATTCAAAAAGGCCCACCTGCAGGCCCTTTCGCGCTAGGTCCCGGGCCGCGATGCATCCGGCCGGCCCGGCCCCTATGACAATGGCGTCGAAATCCATAAGTCGAGTCCTCTCAGCATGTCGTGATGGACGTAATTCTGCCATCATAACCAAAACCGCCGGTTCGTTGAAGGACCATTGTAGACCTTATCCTTGACAGTGTTACTGAAAAAGAATATACACGGACCGTCAACCCGAAAAATGCAGTAGGCGCCGTAGCGAGGCGCAGAAAACCTTAGCGAAACGCGAAGTTGGAGCGATTTTGGCCCGGAGGCGTAGCTGAAAACTACGTCGAGGACCAAAATCGCGAAACAAGCGTTGCAGCAAGGTTTTTCAAGCCGCAGTAGGTGGCTACTGCATTTTTCTGGTTTCAACAGAAGGAGGACCGTTATGGCCAAATCAAAGCCCTCTATACGAAAGATCATCGAGGCCGGTGAAGAGAAGATCACGGAGCTCACAAACCAGGTTCTCGACGGGTCGAAGATGATATCGAATCTGGACAAGGCCTTCGAGGTCACCCGGGATACCCGGGAGAAGCTGGACAAGGGAGTGCAGCAGATCCTCAATGCAATGAACCTTCCCACCCTGGCCGACCTGGAGGCGTTGAGCAAGCGGATCGAATCGCTCAACGGAAAGCTCGTCTCCCTCTCGCTGAAGGTGGACCGCGTCATCGCACTGAAGAAGGAGAAGGCGGCCGGGCCCGCCGCTGCCGCCCCGACGCCGAAGAAGAAGGCGGCGGAGCCAAAAAAGAAGGCCGCCCCTCCGAAGAAGAAATCAAAGGCCGGGAAGAAAGCCGCCCCGAAGAAAAAAGCCTCGGCCGACAAGGGGAAAGGGAAAGCAAAGGGAAAGGCCAAGGCGAAAGCTAAGTCTAAGACCAAGGTAAAAGCTAAGGTCAAGTAGAGGCGGGATTGAGCCTTCAGGGCGCGATGAATCGCGCCCCTATGTAGATAACGCGTCCGGGCCGCAACTAAATCGCTCCCCCCTCCCCACCTATTTTATCGCGCAAAGCCGCAGAGCTCGCAGAGGATTGAATAAAAATTCCCCTCATTCTCTGCGTCTCTGCGCGAGACAAAAAAACCTCATCCCCTACCGACTTACAACAGTCTCGCCCAGGCGCATCAGGGCCGGGAGGTCGTAGATATCCTCTTCGAAGTAGGGGACCGTGACGAGAGGGATATCGACCTCGAGGGAGTTCAGGAAGGCCTGTAGCCGACCCCTGTCGATCTCCGCCAGGGTCACGAAGTTCCGGAAGTTCTCCATCAGGGCATCCATCAGGGCGCCCGAGTACCTCTCGCTCTCCAGCTCGATCTCGAGCTTCCTCCGGAGAGCTTCGACCGCTTTGCCCGTCTCATCCTCCCCGGCTCCACTCGGGCCGTCCCCGGCGAGAAAGTCGGGGTGCATCTTGTTCACGACGAGGCCGCCGAAGGGCATCCCGAACTCCCTGAGCTTCTCGAAGAAGTAGCGGGCCTCGGCAAAGGGGAGCGTGTCGGGGGTGGTGACGAGCACAAAGATGGCCTCGTCACTCTGCAGGAGCTTGAAGACGCTTTCCGCCCTGACCCGGAAATCGCCAAAGACATCGTTGAAGCCGAGGAAGAAATCGGACACGTCGCGCAGGAACTCGACCCCGGTGACCTTCTCCAGGAGGCTGAAGACCAGGGCGCCCCCTCGGTTGAAGGCCCGGACCCCCACCCGCCCGGCGGCAAAGTAGGGCTTGAGAAACCAGGTGAGGACGCTCTTGTCGAGGAAATCCGCGAGACGGCCCGGCGCCTCGAGAAAATCGAGGGCCTGCTTGGTCGGGGGGGTGTCGAGTACGATGAGGTCGTAGCGTCCCAGCTCGTAGAGCTCGTAGAGCTTTTCCATGGCGAGATATTCGTGGGAGCCCGCCATGGTGCTCGAGAGATTCTGGTAGAAGCTGTTGTTGAGGATGCTGTCGCGGATCTCCTCTGAAGGGGCGTATTTCCTGATGAGATCGTCGAAGGTCCGCTTGGTGTCGAGCATCATGGCCGAGAGGGAGCCCTGCATCGGGATTTCTTGGTCGCGGAAGATCTCCGGCCGGATCAGGCGCTCCTCGTTTCCCAGCTCGGTGAGGCCGAGAGAGTTGGCCAGCCTCTTTGCCGGATCGATCGTAAGGACCAGAACGCGGCGGCCCTCCGTGGCATGCCTGAGCGCCAGGGCCGCGGACGTCGTGGTCTTGCCCACGCCTCCGCTCCCCACGCACACGATGATCTTCTTCTTCCAAAGCTCCCCGGCAAGGCTCACCCGTCGACCTCCTCTGCCCGGTGCTTGCGCGCCGCCTCCATCGTTCAATCCTTGGCCAGGCCCAGGGATCTCTCCAGGAGCCTTGCCACCCGCTCGATGGAGTCGATCCGAAAGTCTTTTGAGAAGATATAGGGGATCTCGATGAAGGGCCCCGGCAGCTCGCCCTTCAACCGGTCGATGTGTACACGGTGAGACTGCAAGCGGCGCCGGAACGACTCTGCACAATCAAAGACCGGACGGATCACCTCCATCTCTCTATTCGATGCCGCCTGACGGCGCAGCTTTTCGTAATCGCGCACGCTGCCGCGCGGCAGAAGCCGGGGGTAGACCCGGTTGATGAAGATGCAGCCGGGGGGGAAGTTCAGGTCGCTCCGGATCGCACAGTCCATCTCGATCGTCTCGTTCACCGGCATCTCTTCGGGCAAGGTAACGATGTGGAATGCCGTGCGCTCCTTGTCGCGCAACAGATCCAGGACCTTCTTGGCCTCGTTCTTGACAAAGCCGATCTTGAGGGTGTCCACCGCTGTCTGCGGCATCCTGAGGTTGGAGATGCTGTGGCCGGTGGCCGGCATATCGATGAGGATGCGTTCATAGCGGGGCCGGCGCCCGTCGCGGAGCTGGTCGACGAACCAGATCTTGCCGATCGCCATCAGCTCCTTGAGGCCCGGAGCGGCCGCCACGAAGTACTGGTAGATCTTGTTCTCGAAGATCTTCTCTGTGACCCGACGGCTCCGCAATAGCATCAAAAGGTACTCGTCCAAGGCGCGCCGCCCCGAGACATTCATCGCAAAGATGCCCGGATGGATCTCCTGTGCTTCGAACCCATCGGCAGGCTCACACCCGAACATGGGGGCCACTGTGGGAACCGTGTCGATCTCCATCACCAGAATCCTGGTGTCACGCCGCCGGGCCAGCAGCGCAAGGGCCGCCACCACGGTACTCTTGCCGACCCCGCCCTTGCCGCAGACGGCCTGAATGCGCCGGTTCAGGCGCTCTTTTATATCAGCTTTTTCCATACGTTCGAGCCATCCATTGGATCGGTTGCCTTCCGGACTCTATGGAGAAAGCGTACCCATGTCAATATTCAGGTTTATGCAGAAAGTCTCGAGGACATGTCATTTCGAGCGAAGCGAGAAAGAGCACCCTTATCAATATCAATAAGGTTTTTTAATCAATCCGAACTCAACCGCCGGCTTGATGCCGGCGTTTGAGATCGGATGGGCTTGCTTTTCAACGGCGCCTCTTATACAAAGTCATCCAGGCGGAGGAAGAATACGATGCTCCCTGTATGGAAAGGATTCCTTCTCGAGCTGGCAGCCTCTGCGCTGCCTACCGAAGAAATCATTACTCAGATCGCAGCCCACCTGCGCAATCGCGGCCTCCTCGACGAGGCGGACATCGAGGCGATCCTCCAGGAGGTCCGCTCCCGGTCCGAAGGGGCCGAAGAGAGGGCGGGCGTGGACGCGATTGCCGCGGCCCGGCTGGTGGCTCGCACGCTTCTGCGGTCGATCGGACTCCCCACACAAGAAGACCTGGAGCGGATCGCCCTGGAGGTCGAGAGGCTCGGCCAGCGAATCGAAGAGCTGAGCTCCGGCCTGGAGCGAAAAAGGACGCCCGGAAAGGGCGCATCAAAAACAGGCCGATCCGAGGAGCTCTAGCCCATGCCCCAGGCCACCCCCTTTACACGGCTCGCCCGAATTCCCAGGACCTACCGAAATATCCAGCGACTGCGGCAGATCGTCGGCGTGATCGCCCGATACGGATTCGGCAACATCGTCTCAAAGATTCAGGTCGGGGGGATTCGCGAAAGGATTCAGCGCTATTATGCTTCCCGGAAGTACGAGCGCGACATCATCGCCCTCCGCACGGAGGAGCGAATCCGCCTCGCCTTTGAGGAGCTCGGCCCGACCTTCATCAAGTTCGGCCAGATCCTTGCGACCCGACCCGACCTCATCCCTATGGACCTGGTGAACGAGCTGCGCCGCCTCCAGGACCGGGTGCCCTCCTTTGCGTGGTCCGAGGCAAGGCGCGAGGTGGAGGATGAGCTCGGGGCCTCCATTGAGTCGATCTTCGCCGAGTTCGAGCAGGAGCCGATCGCGGCGGCCTCCATCGCCCAGGTCCACCGCGCCCAACTGTCGGACGGGCGCGAGGTCGTGGTCAAGGTGCGCCGACCCGGTCTGGACCGAATGATCAGGAACGATCTCGACATTCTCGGCGGCCTGGCCGAGCTCATCGAGGAGAAGATCCCCGAGTCCAGGCAGTACAGCCTGGTCGCCATCGTCCGGGAATTCCGCAAATCGATCCTCCGGGAGATCGACTTCCAGCAGGAAGCCTTCCACATGCATAAGTTCGCGCGGAACTTCGAGGGGGACGAGACCGTGCACGTGCCGGCCGTCATCGCGGAGCACTCCACCGGCAAGGTCCTCACCATGGAGTACATCGAGGGGGCCAAGGTGAACGACCTCGAGGCGCTCGACTCGGCCGGCCTGGACCGAAAGGTGATCGCCGAGAAAGGCGTGCAGTTCATCATCAAGCAGGTCTTCGAGCACGGTTTTTTTCACGCCGACCCTCATCCCGGAAACATCTTCATCATGGAGAAAAACGTCATCTGCATGGTCGACTACGGCATGATGGGGAGCGTGGATCAGGAGAGGCTCAACGATCTGCTCTCCCTGCTCATGGCGATCCTGATGAAGGACGTGGACCGGATCATCAAGCTCTTCTTCAAGCTGGAGCTCGTCGACGAGAGCGTGGACCTGCGGGAGCTGCGCGTAGACAGCCAGGAGCTCCTCGACCGCTACTACGAGGTCCCCATCGAGGAGATCGACATCGGCGGCTTCATCGCCAGCATATTCGAGGTGGGCATGAAGTACCGGGTGCGCGTGCCCGCGGACCTGCTCCTGATGGGCAAGGCTCTGGCCACCATGGAGGGGATCGCCGAGACACTCTACCCCGACCTCGACCCGGTCACCGTGGTGCGCCCTTTTGCGATCAAGCAGTACATCAAGAGGATGACCGACCCGCACTACTTAACGAAGGACCTGTTCGGCACCATCGAAGAATACAGCCTGCTGGCCCAGAGCTTTCCCCGGGAGCTCAGGCAGATCATGGTGAAGCTCAACCGGGGCGAGCTGGCCCTGCCCATCCACCCGTCCGACCTGGACCGTGCGCTCCTTGCACACAACAGGACCTCCAACCGGCGGGTCCTCGCGCTCCTCACCTCCGCCGTGGCTCTCGGCTCCTGTGTGCTCATCGCCAGCGGCGCAGGCCCCCTGATCGCCGGCCTTCCCTTTGCCACCCTGCTGGGGCTCTTCGGCATGAGCATGGCCAGCGCCCTCGGTCTGGTCATCGCCTATTACGTGTTGCGTTCGGGAGGGGTGTAGGGGGGGGAGAGTCGACAGTCAAGAGTTCAGAGTCGAGAGTACGATCTTCAAGTAGCAGG
>CAZFWM010000137.1:0-18240 GCA_964522545.1 uncultured Thermodesulfobacteriota bacterium | reverse complement strand
GCCCGGAGATAAGGCGTTTCAGGAGGAGACCAGAGACCACACCAGAACGAAACGCGAGTGGGAAGGTGAGGACCGGCCCGGAGATAAGACGTTCAAGAAGGAGACCAGGGAGAAAATGCGCGAGCAATGGGCCCGGGAAAAATCGAAGTGGCCCGCCCAGGACCGCGCGGCCCTAAACAAGGAATTCCAGGACAATCTGCGGACCAATCGAGAATCGGTCGCCCAAGTTCAGAAGACAGTCCCCTCTCTGACATACGAACAATTTCCCGCCTACCGGGACGAAATGCTCCAAAAGGGCGCGCCGCCTTCCCTTTTTGAGGGTGTGGACAGCCCGAAGAAGTTCAAAGCGTGGAAGAAGCATATGGAGCAGACTAGCCTCACCATGAAGGAAATCCTCGACGAGGAATTTGCCAGGGAGGACCTCCGGATCCGCGCGGGGAACCTCGAGGCGCGCCGCGCGGAGAACCTGGGGCGTGGAGGGCCGGCACCCAAAGAGAAGGCCTTCACCCTACCGGAATTTAAATTCGCGCGAGAGGAGCTGGAAAAACTCGACCGGCGAATCAAGCACATGAGGAAGAAGGGCGAGGCGGTACCGCAGAACATGCTCGAGGATCAGCGATTATTTCGCAATGTCGTGAAGGGCTATAGAAATCAGTCGACTGCGGCTCCGGGGTCCGGGGCAGGATCTGAGGAAGAACCCCCGTCGCCTCGCGCCGGCGCCCAGGCACAGCAGAGCCTCTACAGTAAATACCGGGACCAGGGGCTCTCCCCCGAGGAGGCCATACAGAAGGTTCAAGAGGAGCTCAAGTAGATGTCCGGCCTGCTCTCCATGGAAGATCTCGAAGCCGGCTATCAGCGCCGGCAGGGCGGCCCCCCTTCCTCCTCCGGATCCGGGGATCCATCGATCTCCGCGCGGGGGATTTCCCTGGAAGAACTTGAATCCGGGTACCAGCGCAACCGGGCCGCTCCCTACTCCCCTTCCGGCCCCGGATCCCCCTCGACACCTCCCCATGCCCCCTCTTTGGAAGATCTTGAAGCTGACTCCCAGGCGGGCGAAGGGCAGAGAGCTCTTGAAGAAGCCCTCCGAAATGAGGCCGCGCGACCCTTTGACGAGCTCCCTTCTGCAGGTGGTCGGCAGTTCATCCCTGGGATCTCCTCTCCCGAGACCCACCAGGCCCTCGAGCCACTGTCCCGTGAAACGCCGGCAGCCGGTCCGGAGCCGGGTATGCTCGGCAGGATCAAGGAGCGTTACGAGGCCGGCCAGTCGCATGTCGGCGTCGGGCTCCTGCGCGCCCGGCAGCTCATGGGGGAGACATCGCCCGAGCTGGACGCTCAGATTGAATCCCTCAAGGCGACCTCTCCCCAGGTGGATCGCAAGGCAAGGCGGAATATCGTCGAGAAGGCCCTGGGCGCGGCGGCCGAGATGGCCCCCACAATGCTCTCCGGGATGGAGAAGGGAGTGAAGCGGGGTGCTGTGCTCGGCGGTGGGGCCGCCGCGATCGCCGCCGCCTCTGGCGTCGGGGCTCCTCCTGCCGCTATCGGAATGTTCGGCGTGGGCATGACCTCCGGCATCATGGAAAACATCGGCATGATCGAGGCGGGGCTGGCCTATGATGAACTCCTCGACCTCCACGACGCCCAGGGCAACCCGATTGACCCCTCTGTAGCAAAAGCCGCAGCGGCCGGCGTCGGCGTCGTCAACGGCCTCTTGGAGCTCGCCCAGATCAAGACCCTGGCCCGGACCTTTCCCGGGGGTGATAAGTTCCTCCGGGGTGCTATCCGGCAGGCCACAAAGAAGGCGGTTGAATCGAAGGCGCTGAACAACCTGGCCTTCAGGGCGGCGAAGCGGTATGGAACCACGATTGCTGCCGAGACGCTTCAGGAGGTGGCCCAGGAGTCCACGAACATCATCGCCGACGAATTATCCAAGAATTTGACCAACCGTCTCAAGGATGCCGAATTCGAGCCGGCCGAGGCCAGCAAGATAGCGCAGCGGATCGCCAATACAGCCAAAGAGTCGGCCCTCGCTTTCTCGGTGATGGCCCTGCCGGGCACGGTGGCGACTGGGATTCATGAGGGGAGAGCGCCGAGGCAGGAGGTAACGCTCGCCGAAGAGGAGCCCTTGCCCCCCGAGCAGCCTCCTCCCGTTCCCGGAGAGGCACTTCCGCCCGAGACCGCGCCGGCGCCGAGGCCCACCCCTAAGAGCAAAGCGCGCGGCAATGAGGCGACCGTCATCCACCAGGAGGGCAAAGACACCGGCCGCTATGTGCTCATGGAGCTCGACGACCTACAGCCCTCCCACCTGGCGGACCGAGGTTTCAGCAAGAACCCCAACTACCCCGAGGGAGTCCAGCGCCGGCAGTACCACGCCGACAAGGCCGAACAGCTCAAGGTCCAGGGCAACGCTCAGAAATTCGATCCCACCTACCTCGTCACCGACAACCCCGACGCCGTGAACGGTCCGCCGATCGCCACGGAGGACATGACCATCCTGGGCGGCAACGGTCGCACTCAGACACTGCAGCTCATCTACCGTGACCACCCCGAAAAGGCCGACCTCTACAAAGCCGAGCTCCGGTACAAAGCGGCTCAATTCGGGCTCGATCCCGCCGAGGTGGACCTCCTCAAGAAACCCGCCCTGGTCCGTGTGCTCGACGAGACCCCGGCCGACACAAAGGCCCTTGCCAAGAAGGTTCAGCTCTACGACACGCCCCCGACGCAGGCCGTGGACATCAAGGCCGAGGCGATCAGCCGCGCTCGCCTGGTGTCCCCCGAGACCATGGAGCGCATTGCCGGCGCCCTCGAGGAGCACGAAAGCCTCCGCGCCTACATGGGAAAGACCGGCTCGAAGGCTCTGATCAAGGACCTGGTGAGAGACGGCGTGCTGGACAAGACACAGCTCAATCGCCTGATCAACCAAGCCACCGGACTCCTCAGCGACGACGGCAAGCAACTTGTGGAGCGGACCCTCCTGGGCACGGTCATACAGGACTACGACGCGATGGACGCCGCGCCGCCGGCGGCCCTGAACAAGATCGAGAAGGCCCTCCCTGCCCTGGCTCAGCTCAAGGCCCGAGGCGAGGGGTGGGACATCACCGGCATGCTCAACGAGGCCCTGGGCGTCTACACCAGGTTCAAGGCGACCAACTTCAAGCGCCTGGATGAATACTTCGCTCAGGGGGACATGTTTACCACGGAGGCCGTGGATACTCAGACCCGGACCCTGGTGGAGGCCCTCGACGCCCTGGGCCTTGTCAGCTTCAAGAAGGCCATGGACCAGTACGCCGCCTACGCCCGGCAGGACGTGAAGGGACAGGGGACGCTTGGCTTTATCACCCCTGAGACTCCGGCGAGCGCCTTCGAGAAGGTGTTCAAGGCGAAGGAACCCCGGCAGGCCGCAGCTCAGGGTTCGGCCGGCCTGGCGATGAGCAAGGAGGAGTTGGAGCGTGGCTATCAAAAGAAGCGCTGGTTGAAGAGGCGGAAAAAGGCTCTGGTCTCGAGGCGGCAGATCGTGGCCGAGCTGCGCAAGGCGTTCAAGATTCCGATCCTCGGCAAGGCCACCACGAGGTGGCGGAAGGTGCTCGGCAAGTATTTTATCCAGCCGGAGGTGATTCGGAGCAAGGAGACGGAGGACATCTTCACGATCGCCCACGAGATCGCGCACCACATCCAGAAGCGGACATGGGGCTGGGGCATGTGGGGCCGCGACCCCGCGACCGGCAAGAAGAAGATGCGCCGGTTCCCACTCACCGACAAGGCGCTGCGTGCAGAGATCATGCCCCTGGCCTACCCCGGCGCCGACAACAAGACCGTGGAAGGGTTCGCCGAATATGTGCGGTTCTGGGTCACCGATCGAGAGGACGCCAAGCAGAAAGCCCCGAAGTTTACCGCCTACTGGGAAAAGTTCCTCGACGAAAATCCGGACATCGGGGAGCCGATGCGCCGGTTCCAGGACCTTACCCGGCAGTACCTCGAGCAGGGCGCCGTCAACCGCGTGAAGTCACAAATCGACTGGACCGGCAGGGGGATCAAGGAGCCGATCAGGGACAAGATGCTTCGCGGGTGGCTCTTGTTCCGGCAGTACTTCGAGGACGACCTGTACCCCCCGGAGAGACAGCTCAAGGCCCTCGGCATCAAGGAAAAGCTCACCCCGGCCAAGGACCCCATCGAGGTGGCTCGGATGGTCAAGCGCAAGGCCAGTGCCAAGGCTGAATGGTGGGTGAATGAGGGCGTTACCGACTGGATGGGGAAGAAGGTCGGCAAGAGCCTCAGAGAGATCACCGAGCCTGTATCGAAAGACCTCGAGGACGCTATCACCTTCGCCTACGCCCTGAGCGCCCAGGCGCGCTACTTCCCGCGCGGTCTCAATCCCGGCATCACAAGACAGGACGCCGCCTACACCATTGAACAGCTCGACAGCCCCCGGTTTAGGAAGTTCGCCGAAGAGCTCACCGCCTGGTCCGACGGGACACTTCAATATCTCATTGACGCCGGAGGCCTCGGCCCGGCTGAAGCGGACCTCATGCGCAGCCTCAACCCTATTTACATCCCGTTCAAACGCGTCTTCATCGACCAGGTGGAGAGCTACCGATCCGGAGGTGGTCGGGGGTACGAGACGAAGGGCGGCCCACCCGTCCACCGCGCCAAAGGCTCCGGCCGAGCGATCCGGCACCCCTTCGACTCGATGATTGAGAACGTGACCCAGATCATCATGTGGGCCGATAAGGTGCGGGTAGCTCGGCTCTTTGTGGATGTAGGCGAAAAGTACGAGGCCATGGGCGCCTTCGGGATAAAGGTCCCGGCCCCGATGAAGTCCACCACGTTCAAGCTCGAGGACATCTCCAAGCAGATCGAGGACCTCTTTGGAGACAAACCGCTTGACCAGGAACGTATATTGACCATCTTCACCCAGGGCACGCAGTACACCGGGAAGGATCAGATCATAACTATCTGGCGCAACGGCAAGCGGGAATTTTATGAAGTCGAGAATCAATACATCTTCCAGGCCCTGAAGGGCATAGAGCCTGCGAACATCCATCCGGTTATTCGCTTCCTCTTTGGCAAGGCCACCCGGGCGTTGCGCCTCACTGCGACCGGCATCAGTCCCCGCTTTGGTCTCATTCGTAACCCCTTCAAGGATTCGCTCACGTTCACCATAAACACCCAGGCCAAGTTTCCGAATCCCTTCCTGCCGATCAAAGGCGTGGTGATGGACCTGCGCAACACTCCGGGGGGCAAGGCGTGGAGATATCGGGCCCTCGGGGGTGAGTTCGCCACGATCATGGGCCAGGACCGCGAGTCCCGCATGAAGGTAATCGACCAGGCCCTGCTGAAGCACAAAGGCATGAAGGGAAAGTCCATCTATGTGGCCAAACACCCGGTCGACGCCCTGCGAAAGCTTATCCAGATCCCGGAGATGGGACCACGGATCGCAGAGTTTGAGAAGGTCCTCGAGCGAGCAGAGAAGAAGCACGGCAAGGGGAGCCCGGACGCCGTTGTCGAAGCCTTCAACGCCGGCCAGGACGTGACGGTAAACTTCTCCCGCGCCGGCATCTGGGGTCCGCTATTCAACGAGATGATTGCATTCTGGAATCCGTGTGTCCAAGGCGACATGAAGCTCATGCGCATGGCCAAGCATCGGCCGGTTGCACTCATTCTCCGAGGTGTCGCCGCGCTGAGTTTACCGAGTTTGTATCTGTGGTGGGAAAACCGGGACAAGGAGTGGTATCAGCAACTCGACCCCGAATACAAGTACATGAACTGGTTTTTTGAGATTGGGGATACGGTCGCCCGCCTCCCCAAGCCCTTCGAATACGGGTTGCTCTTCGCTGCCGGCGTCGAGGCGTTCCTGGACTTCATCTATGAGGAAGACCCCGAAGCCCTGAAAGCCTGGTTCAATGACTTCGTGGCGTCCACGTGGCCCGGAATGCCCGGCCAGGCTCCCGCCATGCTTTTAGCTGGTGAGAAGTCCAAGACAGAGATCGGCATGCTTGCGCCCGTGTGGGAAGTGGCAACCAATAGGGACTGGCTCGGCCGCTCCATCGAGACGGAGGGTCAGAAGCGTTTCGAGCCTCCGGACCGGATCCGGCCAGGCACGACGAAGATCGCCAAGACGCTGGCCAAGGCTCTCCACCGGCTCTATCCGGAGAAGGACACACTGAGTCCTGTTCAGATCGATCACATCATCAACGGTTACCTGGGCGGGCTCGGGTACGGCCTGAGCCGAGTGACTGGGAAAAAAGAGGATCCCGCGGACCTCCCGGTCGTCGGTACGCTGTTTCTGCGGAAAAGCTACAAGCCCTCAAAGGACCTCGAAAAATTCTACCGGGCTTCTGACCTACTGCAGCAAGGGGCCGCCAGTGCGAAGATTCACGATAGACACTTCCCGCGTGAGGCCGACCTCAAGGAGATGAACCGCGCCCGGCGCCGTCTCGCCGATCTGTGGAAGGATCGCGCAGCCGCGATCGAGGCGGGGAATAAGGACGAGCTTGAGTTCATCGGCCAGGAGATGACGTTTGAGTTGGAGAATACGCGGGCATATTGGGATAAAAGGGAGCAAAGGGAATAAAGGGAACCTATAGGCCGCCTCCTCGAGGGGCATCGATCGAGAGTTGACATGTACATAACAGTCTGAAATATTGGGGGCACTTAAAATTCACAACCGGGAGGCCCTCCGTCATGAGGCCGTTTCTGTTTGTACCCAACATAAAAGTTCGTCGAGTGTCCCGACTCCGTGAGGACCGGGGAGGTCTGTTGTGGGCCTTAAGTGCACTCGGCGTTTTTTTATGGAAAGGGGGCTTCAATGAAGACCTTAGAACAGATGTATGTGAAGGATGGACAGTTCAATTTGGAAGAGCTTCAGTTTCTCACCTTTCAGGAGCTGGGGGGGCTTCGGCGCGTCCTTGTCAGGCTGCACGAGGCGGGCGAGGACGCCAGAGACGAGATGGCCGTTACATTAAAAACGCTCGGGGAGAAGATCGGGGAGCTCATGGGAGTAATCGACCTCCTGTGTGATCGATTCGAGCTCGTCCCGAAGGAATCGACTGCCGCGCCGATTGTGGAGCGCAACAACCACGATAAAAAGCTCGAGTTCGAGCGCAATGGCTTCGATTTTTCGACCCTGGTGTCCATGATGGGGGATCAGCTTACCAATATCGAACAGGAGTGGTATCAGATCGACAATAAGACTCGATCGATGCAGCACTCCAAGCTTTGTCTGCTCCATGGACAGCTCGAGCGCGTGTCTGTGGAGCTGCTACAGGAAGCATAGGGATCGTGCTGGTGGAGGCGGGCGCGGGCCTGTCCAGGTGGGCCCAGCCCGCCCCGCCAGACTTATCATTCCGGAAAGGAGTGAGGCCATGAGCGTAGATGAAAAGAAGTTGAGCGCGTCAGGGGCGGCCCGTTACCTGAAGGTCCCCACGTGGCGCATATTCTCCATGGTGCACCGTAACCAGATCCCCCATCACCGCGCGAGAGCCGGGAAAAAGTTAACTTTCAAGCAGAGCGCAATTGACGAATGGCTCGAGGCCGACCTGGCGCCGGCCTACATCCCGCGCCCGGCGCCGGAGCGGCTTTTCACGAAGTCACCGCTTCACCCCTCCACGAAGGGCTCGAACGGTTCTAACGGTACAGAGCAACGTTCCCTCTTTTCCCCGCCTCCCCGTCCACCCCACTCCACGCGGGCGATCTTCAAGAGGCATGAGGTCTCCATGTGGCAACTGGCAGCCGCCACGGGAGTATCGCGCTCGCACATCAGGAAGATCATCGAGGGCCACCGCGCAGCCCCGAAAGAGCTCGACAACAAGCTTCACGAGCTCGGCCGACAGCTCGAGGCGATCGAGGAGGAGGAGGGGGGCCGGCCTGAGCTCCAAGAATCTCGGACATATGAGACAGAGGCAGGGTCCACGGTGACTGTGAGCGGCCGCCACGGGGGAGAGTACGACATCTCTTTTGACTGGGTGGAAGAGGCCGCTTGTGTGGACTGCGATCCTTACGTGTACGACGGAGCGCTCCGGTGGTCGTGTGACTTCTGCGGGGGCGGATCGGCGAAGCTGCGGCCGGTGTTCGACGAGGACCTCCGGGCTCACCCGGTACCCCCGTCGAGCGAGGCCGGAGGGGAGAAAAAAGCTGTACACGAGGGGGGCCGATAGACCCTTATTTTTCAGGGTGCTAAACCATTGACCCCTCGGAGATCGCCTGTTGTAGGGCAAATCAGGAGGTCGAATTTTTCGAAAAAGTGCTAAGAGGACGTAAAGGCATATTTACGCACTCATCTAAAAGGGGATTCCGGGAGGGATGACCCTTTTCAGGAGCGGGCGAGCATTTTTTAAGAAGGCCAACGAAACGTCCACTTGACACAAATCACTCTGTTTTGTATTTTGACTTAAACGGGATACAAAAACAGGGAGGACTTGGTTATGTTCAATAACGCGCTCGTGAGGGCTAAAGAGGTGGAGTTTCTTCAGAAGGGCCGCAGTTCCTGGCAGCAACTGGTCGACAAGTTTCTTGCGCCGTCGAACCCGGAAACCGGCGAGGCTCGACGAAAAGACCTCGAGGACTTCCGCGCCTTCGTGGAGGCCCGCAACTTGGCCGAGGCCGCCGAATTTCTTATCAGCAAGGGAATAGGCGACGCCAATTTTCTAGCCCAGGGCTACAAAACACACCTAAGAAATCGCCCCAAGAGGAACGGGGAAAAACTTTCCTCGAGCACTATAAATCGCCGTCTATCTACGCTCAGATCGCTTGTGAAAGAAGCGCGGAGATTTGAGATTGTACTCTGGTCTCTCGAAGTGGAGTTCTTGAAAACCAGCCCCTACCGAGACACCGCAGGGCCGGGGTTACACGCGGTTGGAAAAATGATGACGGCTCTGGCTGCCCGCAACGATGAAAAGGGGATACGAGACCTTGCTATTCTCCGTCTTCTCTATGACCGCGGCCTCAGACGCGGCGAGGTGGTATCGCTTGATCTTCAAGATGTGAATTTGCTGACTGGCCAAATTGCAATCATGGGCAAGGGGCGCACACAAAGGGAATATATAGATATGCCTGAACCCACAAAAGACGCTCTGGCCCTCTGGATACAGGTCCGTGGCTTGAAGAGCGGGCCACTCTTCACAAACTTCGACCGCGCGGGAAAAGGGGAGCGGCTATCAGGAACGTCCATATGGAGGATTGTGCGGAAGGCGGGAGAACTCATAGGGCTCCCCACGGCCCGGCCCCACGGCATTCGCCATACGGCAATCACGGCCGCTCTGGATAACTTGAACGGCAACGTTCGAGAAGTGCAGAAATTCTCCCGCCATTCAGATCCGAGAACGGTCGGTCTTTACGACGACGCCCGGCGCAACGCCGCAGGTAAGGTGTCCGCTGGTGTCGCCGAGCTCATAGAGGTCCGCCTTCCGAGCATTAAAAAGAGCAGGGCCAGCAGATAAGGGGAGGGATGAGCATGGACTTGTCAAAATATAACGGGCTCAAGGAAACGGGCTTACGAGTCAGAACAGGAGGCGCGAGCATGACCGCAGAACAATGGAACCGGCGTTATCCGGTAGGAACCAAAGTTCGCTATTACCACATAAAGAACGTGAATAAGGGCGTTGAAACGGAGACGCTATCAGAGGCTTGGACGCTTGGTCACGGCGCGGCCGTGGTGAAGGTCAAAGGCCGAGCCGGCGGGGTCTCTCTCGATCACCTCGACGTACCTGTGGGCTCGAGTGAGGTACAGGGATGACAGAGGAGAGCGGGTCAAGAAGATCCGTTAAGGACCTCTTGAAAGAGCTCCTCGGCGCAGCTTCCGTGAAGTTTACCTTTTCGGTTAACTGCATCAGTGGCCTGGTGGGCGATTGCGGCTGCTGGCGGTGCAGGAAAGAGCGCGGAGAGGTCGTCACCCTCGAGACCGAGAAGGCCGCCGAGATCCGGAGCAAGGCAGAGAGAAAACTATTTAGAGAGCGGACGAAGAAGTTTCTTTCAAGTCGCCGCCGCACCATGAAACCGTAGGATTTAAAGGAGGCAACGTGCGAACCGTAGCAGTAACGAACCAGAAGGGCGGGAGCGGCAAGACGACCACCTGTGTCAACCTGGCCGCCGCCCTGACTGAACGAAAGCGCCGGGTTCTTGTGATGGATATGGACCCCCAAGCCTCCGCCTCGGCCTGGCTCGGAGTCCAGGACGGCGGCCGGGGCCTCCTGGATGTCTTTGTAGATAACGGGAACCTTGAAGAGGTTATCCAAAATACAGACATTCCAGGGATTGACGTAATTCCTTCCTCCACCTGGCTCGTGTCGGCAGAGAAGACCCTGGCGGGGGAGGTGGGGTCAGAACTCGTGCTTCACCGGGCCCTGGCCGCCCTGCCGAAAGACCGGTGGAGTCACCTTTTGATTGACTGCCCGCCGTCCCTGGGCCTGCTTACCGTCTCGGCCCTGGCCGCCGTCCAGGAGGTCCTCGTCCCGGTCGAGGCTCACGTCATGGCCCTGGCCGGCCTCGTGCAGCTCCTCAAGACGGTGGAGGTAGTCAAGGATCGCCTCAACGCGGACCTCAAAGTCTCGGGGATACTCGCCTGCAGGGTGGACTATCGCACTCGACATGCACAGGAGGTCGTCGAGCGCCTGCGGACCCGCTTCGGTAAACTCGTATTCAAGACGGTGATCCGGGAAAATGTCCGCCTCGCTGAAGCTCCATCGTTTTCACAGCCCATTACAGCCTATGACAACCTCAGTCGCGGCGCGGAAGACTATCGAGCCGTCGCCGGGGAATTTATCGGAAAGGAAAGGAGAAGCGTATCATGAAAAAGCGCAAAACAATCCAGGCCGATCCTTTAGACGGACTGGTCCCCAAAAAGGGGAAGAGCTCGGCGGCCCGGAAGCCTGCGGCGGAGCCCGCGCCGGCAAAGGTCAAGAAGGATCGCCTCACGGTCCACGTGACGGAAACTCTTATCGATCGGGTAAGGAACGCGGTGTATTGGACGCCGGGCCTGACCTTGTCCGCCTTGATTGAGACTGCCGGGCACGATGCAGTAGACGCGCTGGAAAAAAAGCAGGGGGGGGCTTTCCCTCCCAGGCGGGGGCAGCTGCAGGGCGGGCGCCCTCCGAAATAGGACCTCAGACGCACCAAAGGCCCGCGCCATATTGGGAGGGACGCGAGCCTTTGGAAACAACGGGACTTGGCTATGGGAAAAAGAGTAGCTGATAAGACGACTCAGTGTCAAGAAGGTCTTTCGACCGCGAAGCCCTGGGATGTATTCGATACCGAGGTCAAGCCTCACCTCTCGGCCGACCAGGTGTATGGCGACCTTGCCAAGCTCAACCGCCGACATCGCGCACGCTGGACCGCCTGCTGTCCATTCCATGACGATCGAACCCCTTCCCTTTCAATCAACCCTGTGACTTTAGAGTGGCACTGTTTCGGTTGCGATGCCGGCGGAGGTCCAATTCAGTACGTTCAACGGCGTGGAGAGCTCTCCTGGATGGAAGCCGCCCAGGAGCTGGCCCGAATGGCCGGAGTAGATCCGCTTGTTTTGCAGACCGATCGAGTGAGTCGCCTTCCATCGCACTTGCGACCGAGCCCCCCAAGTTCGCCCCGACCCGCGCGGCCGCGGATCCCCACACCGCCACCGGCCGCGACATATATCCGACCGCATGAGTGTGGGGTGCGCGCGCTATGGAATTCGGCGCTACCCGTAACGGAAAGCCGGGAGGTGAGCAACTGGATCCGGACCCGCCACCTTGATCCCGCTGTAATCGCCGATCGCGGCCTTGCCCGGGCCCTGGCCCCAGGCACAGACATTCCGCCCTGGGCGTACTTGGGGCGGCGCTCATGGGGCAGGACCGGACACCGCTTACTTTTGCCTCTCTACGGCTCCACGGGGAAGATGGAAAGCTTCCGCGCACGCCTGGTCCGCTCCACTTCCGAACAGGGAATCCCTAAAAGCCTGGCCCCGAAAGGCTACAACGTCGGAGGGATGGTCTATGTCAACGCCCTGGCTCGGACGATACTCCAACAGGGTAGGGCCCCCGAGTGGTGGCCGGTCGATCGCCCTCTTCGCCTGGTGATCACTGAAGGGGATCCCGATTTTCTCACTTGGTCGACTCGAGGGGGCGACGCCGACGAAACCGCGCCGGCCGTGATGGGAGTCGTGTCGGGAAGCTGGACCGAGACGATCGCTGATCGCGTGCCGTCTGGGACTCAAGTGGGAATCCGGACGCATCACGACACGTCCGGGAAGAAGTACGCCCAACAGATATACGAGACTCTGAAAAACAGATGCCACGTGTTGCGTGCTGCACGTAAGGAGGGAACAATCCATGACTGACGAGCGAGACGAAAACCAGCTACTGCAAGACGGCGATCTGCCCAATAATCCTTTTGACGACGCCATGCCGATGGGTGAACAGGACCTCGACAAGGCCGCCCCGCCCATTAGCAGCTTCATCCTACCAGCCTTTTCCGTGATGATGCACAGAGCTAAGGGCCTCGAGGGCCCCGTACCTCTGCCCTGGCAGAGGGTCGCCGCAAAACTCAACGGCGGGCTGTGGCCGGGGCTCTATATCCTCGTCGGCAATCCCAAGAGCGGCAAGAGCCAGTGGGCGCTCCAGGTCGGGCTACACGCCGCCGAGGAAGGCATACCTGTCCTGTATATCGGATTAGAGTTGGGAGAGACCGATCTTGTGGCCCGGCTGTTAGGGCTGAAGACAGAGAAAAGATGGAGTAGATTATGGCTAGGGGAAGACGCGCAGGAAATCCAAGAGGCCCGAGAAAAATGCTTTCACCAGTTCACAGATCTGCCCTTTCACCTTGAGGTGGCCCCCTCGTATGGATGGAACTATGAATCTTTGCCAGCGCGCGTCGCGGCCCTTTTGACAAAATATTCCGGGCTCCTGCATCCAGCTCCCGGCCGGCCCGGCCGGCCTCCCCTCGTAGTCCTGGACTTCCTGCAACTGGTAAGCGGCCCCGTCGACGAGCGTGAAGACCTGCGCACCCGAATACAACGCGCCGTCTATGCCGGCCGCGCGGCCGCCAGGGACCACGGCGCCGCCGTGATACTGGTCTCCTCGACCGCCCGGGAGCACTACAGAACGTTGAACAACAATCCGGTTCTGACAAAAAACGGAGACAAGCCGGGAGGGTGGGAGGACCTCGGAGAGGGCTCCCCCGGCCGGCTTATGGGCCTCGGCAAAGAAAGCGGAGAGCTCGAGTTTGCCGCGGACGGTGTGCTTGTGTTGGGCCAGGACATAAACGCATCGCCAGCGGACGGTCCCAACGGACCCTGGTATGAGCGGCACCTGGCGGTCGCTGCCCTTCGAGCGGGAATGACAGGCTGGTGCAAGCTCCGCTTCAACGGTGGATGGTTCAGAGAATTTGAGCACGACGTGCAAGAGGAGCTGGAAATATGATGTCCTCTTCTTTAACTGATCGCTTTCAGGCTCGCCTGGATAGGTGGATAAAACCTATATGGCGCCGCCTCGAGGGGGAGCACGATCTCGTCCCATTAATTGAACAACAGGAACATATTGGGTTTCCAGAGCCTCAGACCGTCGAGCAGCTCCAGGAGTTTGTGGAGGCGGGGGGCAATAAACTCGTGGAGGCCCTGGCCTCCGAGGTGAAGACATGCACGGAGTTGCTGGTTGAACCCAAACTTCAGAAGGCCGTATTGGCTCGCAAACGTTTGATAGATGATTGGCCGTGGCCTCGCCACCTGACCGCGGGGAGGGCTCTATATATTCTGATGTGGACAGCAGGAAAAGATAGAGGGTCACAGGTTACACCTATAAACAGCATGGCCCTGTCGTTTGAGATGAATAAATTTAATTTTCAGGGTCTAGACTTACTATCTGAGACACAAAAATTTGCTGCCTTCGGTTTTTATTGGCCTGGTGACGCCGCCCCTCTGGAAGTAGCACGTTGGGCCCAGACAGCAATGGATAAGATCTCACCTCCCGGTGAACTTTGGGGAGAAGCCTGGGTGAAATCGGCAGAAAAAGGCAGAGCAGTATGGGATCAATACTACTCTGCAGATGGAAAGCGATACCCCTTCGCCGGGATCGCGTTACTCTATTTGATCGAGAGGGAGGTGGAAGAGAGTGCACAGATTCCTTCTGTGAAGGTGGATGCTGGAATTGTCCATCATCAGATGTTGGAAGGAATGCGAAACCTCCCCAAGCACCCAAAGCAGAAAATGAAAGTCACTAAACTGAATGACTATCGAATCGAGCTCCTGGCAAAAGGAAAAGGAAAAGCCGTTCAACTATATTTTCCCTTTGCCCAGGGCTCACTACACGAAGAGATTGCCAAAACACTTCGTGAGATATCAGGATGGGAAGGGCTCCGGAATTGGGCCGTCTGGCAACGACTGTTATCGGTAGAGGGTAGACGAGAAGGATGGGTTAGGTGGACCATGGAGGCTCACTTCGCCGCTATGGGATATAGAAGCCATAAACCTCAAATGCGCGATAAGGTTGCAAAGATAATTAAGAGCTTTACAGAACTCGAGCTGCAGGTCACCGATCCTGATGGAAAAATCCGAGAGCGACGCCCCTTAATTCTGGTCGGCAGTCGCATGGAAAAACTCGAAGACAGTCAGTACAAACTTGACGGGATGCAGCTACAGATAAACCCCTTACTCTACGAAGGCGTTCGCTCCTCGAAGACAAAAAAACTTGGAAGTAATTGGTGGCCGCAATCGCTCAAATTGCCAATGGTCGACCACGTCAGACATCCCTATGCGTTGGCGTTGGGGCTGATTTTACCCATCCGATGGAATCTTGCATTTAAAGAAGATGGACGAGATCACATTGTAATCAAGGGGAAAAGGCTCCTCGAATTGGCCGGGATACGTTTCAAAAAATACAGGTCTACGCGCGCATGGGGTGCCTTGGAGCGCGATCTAAAGGAGCTGCAACGGATTGATGGTTTGGGTCGAATAGAGATTGAAGGGACTCCCCGAACGATGGACGCACTATATAAACTCTATCCTCCGGACTGGCAGCTCGATAGGAGACTTCGAGGTGTCACGGAAGAAGAACCCTGGACACAAGAGCTCCCTGCGACTGGCAAAGAACTTCGGGAATGGAGAAAGGGAAGGGGTCTCTCTCAGACCGCGATCGCCGCATTGCTAAAGGTAACACGACAGACAATTGTAAATGCCGAGGGAAGACCCGAGAAGCAGCTCACGTCAAAGATTAGAGCTGGATTGAATGCCCTTCCCTCGGATGAAAAATAGGTAAAAAAGCGGCAGACCTTGGTCCAAAATGTAAAAAATAGCGGCAGACCTTGGTCCAAAATGTAAAAAATAGCGGCAGACCTTGGTTGACCGTTTTTTGTAACCTATTGATATCATAATGAAATAAACCCCAAAATCCCCGCTATATAGGTATCTATAAAGGTACCTATGCAGGGCTCGGCCCCGGCTTGTGGCCAGGGCCGGCCCTTTTGAGGTAGGGGAATTGATAGCAAAAGGAGACGACAAATGGAGCTTATTGCTTTTGAAGATCCGGGCCACAGAGGCAACTCCTCCAAATATCACACAGGAGAGGAGTGCATTGAAGATGACTGTAGTAATCCCGCCGGCACCGCCTGGTCCCCGTGGTGGTGCTTCGAGTGCAATGTGAAGAGGATAAAGCGAATCGATACTCAATTGACAGGCCTTATCGAACGGGCTCGATGAAGGGCTCGTCTCCTCCTCGATGCCGGGATCCTCTTGCGGTCCAGGAGCTCCTCCTCGAGGCCTCCGGATCCCCGCGCCGGCGCCCGAATATCCCCGAACCATAGTAATCCAGACCGACAAAATTGACCCCCGACCGCCGCATTTGCCCCAGGAGCAACGATCTCCACCGATCGAGGGGAAAAGCCCGGGCGATTTTTTAGGTTCCAGAAAGGTTGTCACCCAGGGAATCGTGATAATGAAACCTGAGATCGTCAAAAAAATGACGACCGGGTGCAATATCGTACCCCTCGAATCGTCGGCTCAGGGAGCCCTTTTCGATTCCTTGAAGGGGAGGCAGTAACACGAATGTCAAATTCGTGACACGATTGCCCGCGCATCGAGGGGAGCGTCAGACCTCCCGGACCTCCTCAAAAATGAGTACGGAAATCCTTCTTTAAGTACACATCGCCCTTTTTGGGGCAATTCACCCTCTCCGGACCGAACATCCAACCCTTGCCACCGGGCGTCGAAAAAAGACGACGAAGTACTGCCGCGATGGTTTGGGTGTAAAATTCCCGGATTCGAATTGCACAACTGCTGCGGAATAGTTTGGCTTCAGCATTTTTTCGGATTGTTGGAAGTGAACCTCGAGGCCGAGTCTGAGGATCCAGCGGCCGGCGCCGTCGATTCTGCGGATCCAGCGACGCGTCCGGGAGAGCCGCAAGATCCTCTGGCTGCCGGCGGCGCCATAATATGCGGCGAGGACCTGGACGCAAAATATGGAGAGGTTGGCCACCGACGCATAAAAATATGGCCCTGACGATAAAAATGGTGACATTGGATCCAAAGCACACGAAATAACGACGGGCGATCGACAATAAGATAGGAGGACCCCAAATGAGAGAAAAGAAAGTCACGATAGAGCTGGAGCACGAGCTCACTGAGGAGGAGGTGAAGGCCTTCGCGCACGAGCTCTCCCTGGCGATCCGGGAGCTCGAGTGAAAGACGCACGAGCACACGGTCGAGGCCGAGCACTTCCGGAAGGAGAAGAAGGCGCTCGATGGGAAGATCCACTTCAACAAGAACCACCGGGATCGTCATTTTCCTACCCACGAGCTCCGTCCTGCCCCTGGGCGTGTCTATCGACCTCGTCCGAGGGGTAGGGCGCCGGCCGGATCGGTCACGTCGCCCACGTGGCCTGTTATGTTGCTCTGTGTACATGTACACAGTTTTAAAACAGGGGTTGACTGATTATTAGTAGTATTGTAAGAAGGTCTTAAATTCCTCAAGTGAGAAAGCCGGGTCAGTAGGGGGCCCTACTCCTCCTCCTGTGTGCCCGGCTTTTTTATTTGGGGATAACTCGTAGCCGAGGAGCTGTAAGATGACCCTTCCCGATCTAAAGCCCCACCCGCTGAAGAAGGAGCTCCGAGCCAAGAAGATCAGCCAGAGGAGGCTTGCATTGGCCCTCGGCGTGTCACAGACGCAAGTGTCGCTGTGGCTGAACGGTTTTAGTGAAATGCCAGGCGCCGTGGAGGCGAAGATCGCCCCCCTGGTGGAATCTCAGTCTGAGCCACCCCTCGAGGAGGCGGCAGTTGCTTAATCAACGGACCGATCCCCAGGAAAAGAAGGAAGATCTCGCCGGCAGGCGCCGCGCCCTACTGAGGGTTCAGAAAGCCCGCCGCGAGTCTCTTCTGAAGGCGACAGCCGCCCCCCGGCTGCTCGTCTCCGCCCATAGACAAGGAGGTGCAGACATGACCATTTCGAATCCGAAGCCTCACCCTCTGAAGAAAAAGCTCCGCGCGCTAAAAATAAGACAATGGCAGATCGCCCTTACTCTTGGTGTGTCCCGGAGTCAGGTGTCCCTGTGGCTGAATGGCACCTATAAAATGCCTGACACCGTGGCGGCGAGGATCGACCGGCTCATATTGAGATATGAACAGGCGCCCCTCGAGGAGGCGGCAGTTGCTTAATCAACGGACCGATCCCCAGGGGAAGAAGGAAGATCTCACCAGCGGCCGCCGCGCCCTGCTGAGGGTTCTGGAAGCATGCCGTGAGTCTCTCCTGAAGGCGACAGCCGCCCTCCGGGCGGCCGTCTCCATCTCTCCCTCGATCTCCCCCCTGATCCGCTTACCCGAGGAACTCTCCGACGAAGAGCTCCTCCGCGCCGTAGAAGAAGAAAAAGAAGACCGGCTGCCCGAAGCAGCAGAGCAGGTTATTGCAGCCCTCGAGAGGAAAGAGCCCTCCATGCTGAGGGTCATGAAACAGCTCGCCGAGTGTATGCGGTTCGAGGACGCATGTCTGAGAAGTCACTACCTCTGCGAGGAGGAACGCAACGCGCGGCCGGACCGCGTATGTTGAGAGGAGACCATCATGGTTCAGAGATACTTTTCCAACACCTTCCAGCCGGTTCAGCTCACCCCGAACCCGAACATTGATAACATGATGGCCCTGGCCTTCGAGCGAAAACGGGAGAAAAATATCAACGCCATGCGCATGGCCCAGAACGCCCGCGCCGAGGAGAACCAGCAGTGGCGGCGTGAGGACCGGCCCGGAGATAAGGCGTTTCAGGAGGAGACCAGAGACCACACCAGAACGAAACGGGAGTG
>CAZFWM010000136.1:0-18270 GCA_964522545.1 uncultured Thermodesulfobacteriota bacterium | reverse complement strand
ACTAGCTAGCTAATCAGTGCACCCACCCGCCGTCTTCTTCATATTCTTCTCTCTCCCAGAGCTCCATTTTTTCTCTGGCCGATTTTCGCTTACGTAGGTATCCCGCGATCAGAACCAGGGAGGCAATCCCCCACAGCGTCAGGGAACTGGTGATTATAGGGACCCATGTATAGCGCCGCTTGAGGTGGCGTCGCCAGCCCTGTTCGAGCTCATAAATGGAGACCGACAGGGCCCTGCGCACGGCCCTGTCGAACTCATAGCCATCGGCCATGGCGCTGACAATGGCCCGAAATCCTTCTTTTTCATAAGTGTCGAAGATATAGCCGACGAGGTCGGCACTCTCGGCGTAAGCGAGCTTCACCTCTTGCTCATCCAAGGGAAATCCCTCTGTAAGGCGTCGCAGGGGGATCAGCGAGCCGGATAGCACCGCTCGGGTAAGAAGGGTTCCCCGCGAGATCGACCACTCGCCCGCCTCTCGAATTGCGAACCCCTCGTGGAGCCAGCGGGGAATCCTCTGAGGGCTCATCGCTTCATCGAGGGCCACGTGAGCCAGCTCATGGATAAAGACCCGCTCAAAGTACGGCTGCCCCCCGATGATGAGCTTCGGGCTCTTGATCAGAATAAGGTTCTCTTTGGGAAAGGCCGAGCCCACGGCCCATCCGGGAACCCTCCGCCCGGACGGCGCGGCCTCCCTGAGATCGGATGCGGAGGAGGCAATGACGATCTTTATCCGATCGGACCACTCCAGGCCCAGGTCACTCGTTATCCTGCTCCACGCATCATCGGCGTAACCGAGGAGATAATGGGCGAGCTTTTCCTCTTCGGGCCGAAATCTGAACGAAAAGACTCCTTCGTCCAGTCGGTTCCACGTATCGCGGCCCGCCGCGCCGGCCAGACCCGTGCAGTTCATGATGAGAACAGATAGAAGGAGTGCCGCCACAATACGATATGGAATCTGAACATGGATCGAGATCATTTTGCCACTATACCAGAATGTTTTTTTTGAGTCTTCATTGAACCTTTTTACAGGTCCGTCGTATTACCTTGTGAAAAAAACAACCAGCAAAGGAGGATAGCACATATGAACACAGGTGAAATGAAGGAATGCCCGCTCTGTAAAGAGCCGATCCACCGAGAGGCGATCAAGTGCCGGCACTGCAGGTCTTTCATCGGGCCGGAGAGAACCGAAGAGCCGTGGCACCGCGGTCATGAGGATCGGATGCTCCTCGGAGTCTGCGGGGCTGTTGCACAGCGCCTGTCGCTGCCTACGATTCTGGTCAGGGTGATCTTCGTCCTGCTCACTCTGTTCCATGGCTTCGGACTGCTTCTCTATGGAATTCTCTGGGCGCTGATACCCGGTGCTCGTGACAGCCATGCGGCTGTCCGGAAGATCGGAACGATCCTGACAAAATCGACAAAGACTTTCATCGATACAGCGCACGAAGAATTCCCTAAACGCAAGGGAGAGGTTTCAGGCACAGAGGCTGCCGGTTCCGGCGAGTGATCGCAGAGTGCACACGAAGGAGAGGAGCGGGATCGAGGGAGAGGAAAGGCTTGACAATCATCGTCCGCCGGTTCTATCTGGTAGGAGAACCGTAATCAAACCCTACCGTTGCATAAAATGCAGAGCGGAAACGCGTCAGAGCGCGTCAGATGTGGCCGCGCGCAGGCTCTGACAGGCCGGAGCGTACTTCACAGTACGTGAGGACCTGGCCGAGACGAGCACGGCCGCAGATGGCGTGCTCTGGCGCGAGCGTCAGCGGTTTCCGCCTGCGGCTTTATGCAACGATAGGGATACCCGGCCAATGTCCGACACTCCTCCCTATACCGACGAAGAGCTCGCCCGGCGGGCCGCCAGGGGCGATCCTGACGCCGCAGAGGCTCTCGTCCTCAGATACGAACAGCGCCTGTACGGATTGATCGTGCGCATTCTGGGCAGGCCCGGGCCCGAGGCGGAGAACCTCTTTCAGGAAACATGGCTGCATGCAATGCGGGCCCTGAGTGACTTCGATCCGGGGCGCAGGTTTTCGACCTGGCTTTTTCAGATCGCCGTAAACCAGTGCCGGGACAGATGGCGAAGGGAAGCGACCGAAAAAAAGGCGCGGCCGGCGCTCGAGGCCGGGGCCGGATCGGCGGCCGCCGACGGACAGGATATGGCCCTTGAGAAAAAGGAAGATATTCTCAAGCTTCGTTCGTTTATCGAGCACCTTCCTCACGACCAGAGAGAGGTTCTCGTACTTCGATATTATCACCAACTCTCTGAAAAAGAGGTGGCTGAGATCGTCGGGTGCCCGGCCGGAACCGTAAAGAGCCGTATGCACCACGCAATTCAAAAGCTTCGCCGTCAATACAGGGAAGCGGAGGATCCAGTTTGAAGGATCAAGAAAAGAACCTTGAATGTGAAGGGGTCAAGGAGCGGATACTGGACGCCTTCACCCGGGGCGAAGCCTCTTCTCTGCGATCCGCGGATATCGCGTCCCATATCGACGGCTGCGCCTCGTGCAGCTCTCTCGCTGAAGATCTTGATATGCTGCGCTCCAGGCTCGATCTCTACGAGGTCCCGCAGGTCCCCAACCGGGTACTTCAATCGACCCTGGCCGGCGCAAGAGAGGCTGTGTCTGTCGAAGCTCAGTGGCATCGACGTGTCGTCTTCAAGCTCGTTTTTGCGGCGCTCCTCAGCCTCCCCTTCGTCGTTGGAATAAACTCCGTTACCGGATGGGCTCTGTACGGAATCGTCGAGAGCATCCTCTCCCGTCCCATTGCCAACTACGTACTGGTAACCTTTATTCTCTGGACCACTGTAGGGGCCAGCTTGACCTTTGGGAGCCTGCCGTTTTTCTCGCTCCTGACCCGAAATGATCCAAGGAGGCAGCTCTATGTCTGAAACGTCGGTTAAAAAATGCCCGTATTGCGCAGAGGAGATTCGCTCAGAAGCTGTCAAGTGCCGCTACTGCGGGAGCAACCTGGGCCCGGCCTCGGTCGGCCGGGCACTGCACTCGAGCTGGTGCAGAACCCAAGAAGGGAGGAAGATCGGGGGGGTCTGCGCCGGACTGGCAAAAGAATTCGACATCTCGATCACTCTCGTGCGCCTGGCCTTTGTCATCGGATTCTTCTTCGGCGGGTGGGCAATCGTGATCTACATCGTGCTCTGGTTTCTCATGCCCCTCGAAGAGGACCGATTGGTGCGCTACTCGGGAGGCGACTCTGATCTCCCGGATCGATCCCCGCCGACGTGACATTAAACCCGAAAAAAAAGGGGGCGACCGCCGGTCGCCCCTACGTTGCCCGGCAATGACGCAGTATGCCGTGGCACTACCTCAAACATGTAGGGGCGACCGGCGGTCGCCCCTATATTCCCTGAACGGGGCGCGGTAAGCGGCGCCCCTACCGATTCATTTTCTAAAAGACAATATCAAGGGGACTCTGGTTCTTCGTCTCTATGGCCGCGGCCTCTGCGTGTACGTGGGGCAGCACATTCGTCACGAAAAACTGGGCGCTGTGGATCTTACCGAAGTAGAATTTCGCCTCCTCGTTCTCCACGTGCAATTCTTTCTTTGCCTCGTCAGTATCCGCCCCTTTCTCCTTGTAGATTGCCTCGAGCTTCTCGTGTGCGATCACCGCCTGCTCGAGCAGGAGATAGGAGAGGACGACCTGGCCGAAGGCCTCGAGGTAGGGAGTCGCATGGAGGATCGGGTACTTCATTTCACCCGACATGCTCATCTGGCCGAAGTCCATCGTGACCTTGGCAAGGGCATCCTTTGCCTTCTCGAAGATCTCCATGGAACCTCCGAGCACGCTGTGCTCCTTGTTCGCTGAGATGAACTCATTCAGCTCCATGATGAAGCTCATGAAAAGCATTCCGCCCTTCATTGCGACCTTGCGCCCGAGGAGATCCAGGGCCTGGATTCCGTTCGTTCCCTCATAGATCGATGTGATCTTGACGTCGCGCATGTACTGTTCGACCGGGTACTCGGAGCAGTAGCCGTATCCACCATATGTCTGGATCGCCCACTCAGTGACCTTGAATCCCATATCAGTGCAGTAGGACTTGCATATCGGGGTGAGAAGCTCGACGAATCCGTTGCACTTCTCCTTTTCGCTCCCGTCTTCGAGAACCTCCATCAGATCGACAAAATAGACCGTCTTGAGCAGCAGGGCCCTCATCCCTTCCGTGTAGGCCTTCATGAGCATGAGCATCCTGCGTACGTCCGGGTGCTCGATGATCGGCACTCTGGGCGCATTGGGATCTTTCATCAACAGGATATCCGTGCCCTGGATGCGCTCTTTTGAATACTGGAGGGCACTCGTGTAGGCGGCCGCCGCCTGACTCAGACCCTGGAGACCTACGCCGATACGAGCCTCGTTCATCATCTGGAACATGTACCGGATCCCCTTGTTTTCCTCGCCCAGGAGATACCCGACGCACCCGTCATTGTCACCGAAGTTCAGCGTGCAGGTGGCCGAAGCGTGTATTCCCATCTTATGTTCGATATTCCCACAGGCAATATCGTTCGATCCGCCGAGACTTCCGTCCGGGTTCACTTGCATCTTGGGGACGATGAAGAGGCTTATCCCCTTGATCCCCGGAGGAGCGTCCTCTGTGCGGGCGAGAACCGCATGGATGATATTCTCGGTGAGATCGTGGTCCCCCGAGGTGATGAAATTCTTTGTCCCGGTCAACTTGTAGTGGTCGCCCTCCTTTCGGGCCATCGTCTTGACATCACCTACGGCGCTCCCGGCCTGCGGCTCTGTGAGGCACATGGTGCCCGCCCACTGGCCGGAGTACATTTTTTCGCAAAAGAGGTTTTTCTGCTCTTCTGTGCCATAAGACTCGATCAGGTGCGCCGTCCCCCGGGTGAGCCCGGGCGTCATGGTAAATGAGCAGCAGGCCCCGACAAAAAACTCGCTCGCAACGGCCCCTATGATACCGGGAAGCCCCTGTCCTCCCCACTCGGGATTCGTCGACGTGGCCACCCATCCCGCTTCAGAGAACTTTGCATACGCATCGTGGAATGACTTCGGCATGGAGACAATTCCATCTTCGAAACGGCAGCCCTCCTTGTCGGCATCCGCATTGATCGGCGCGAGGATCCCTTTCGCGAATTTCAACGCCTGATCGATAACCATGTCGAAGGTCTCTTTATCGAAGTCGGCGTATTTCGGAAATTCTACAAGTTTCTCGATGCCAAGCTGTTCATACAAGATGAACTGGACATCCCTCAGATCAACAAGATAGTCTCCCATAGCGACCTCCTTTATTGATGACTTTTTCGGAAAAGATACGTAAGAAGAGCACTAGATATCATAAAATAATGCTCTGCGTCAATATCTATTTTTCTTCTCCATTTATCTAATACGAGTTTATTTGTAATCGCTTGAAAACTTCGGTTCTTTTTGTTATGTTTTCACATCCTTTGGAACGAGCGGAAATTGGATAGCCCGAATGTTAAAAACTACCATGAAGATTGTTGAAGAATGAGGCTTCTTAATCGTTCGAGATGAGTTATTCACAAGATATTGAATCACTATCAGGAAGTTATTCTATAGTCTTTAATGCTTATTCTGTAATAATTTGAATTGGTTGAGTAATTTTTCAACATTTCAACATAAGCATAATAATAATAATTAGTTTAAAAAATAATAATTAATAATATAGGAGAATAACAAAATGAAATTCAAAATTGAAAAAGAGGTATTTTTAAAAGGAATCCAAAGAACACAGAGCGTCGCAGAAAAACGAAGCACAATGCCGATCTTATCTAATATATTTATCGAAGCACTCAATGATAAAATTACCATAATAGCTACAGATCTAGAGATAGGATTAAAGGGAGAATTAATGGCGGATATTGAAGAAAATGGATGTTTGACCATTTCCGCCCGAAAGATGTTCGAAGTTGTGAGAGAGATGCCGGCAGGTGAGCTGGACATAGAATCCAAGGAGAATAATTGGCTGATAATTTCAAGCGGCAAGGTTGTCTTTAAGATCATGGGGCTTGCATCCGAAGAATTCCCCAGCCTCCCGGATATCGAAGATACGATTTATCTCTCGATCGATTCAGAGATTTTAAAAGATATGATCGATAAAACGTTATTCTCTGTCTCCACAGATGAGACACGTTACAATATTAACGGTGTCCTGCTAGAGAGAAGCAAAGAGGAGCATAGGGATCTGCTTCGGATGATATCGACAGACGGACACCGTCTCTCTATACGGGATCGCGAGATTGATATGGGTGAATTCGAGATGCCTGATCGCAATATCATCATTCCGAGAAAGGGACTCCAGGAGCTCCGGCGCATTATCGATGAAGGAAATGAGAAGATATCGATGGGATTCAAAGGAAATAACGGAATTTTTAAAACAGACTCGGTGGTTCTCGTGGCACGTCTCATAGATGGTGAATTCCCTGATTATGATCAGGTCCTCCCAAAAGAGAACGACAAGGATTTGATTCTCGACAGGGAAATATTCCTTATCTCTCTCCGTAGAATGTCAATTTTATCAACCGATAGATCCAAGGGGGTTAAGTTGACGGTCAGCGCGGGATCGATGCATTTTTCATCGAATAATCCTGACCTTGGAGAGGCGGAAGAGGAATTCGAGATAGATTATTCGGGTGAAGGAATGAGCATAGGATTCAACGCCCGTTACCTGGTAGATGTACTGAATATTATTGAAGACGAAAAGGTAATGCTGACCTTAAAAGATGAATTGAATTCAGGCATTTTAACTTTAATAGATGATAAGGATTACAGATATGTAATCATGCCAATGAGAATCTAGATGAATCCGAGACAATCCACTGCTCCTCTCTAAAAGAAAAAGTCATACCCAATTAGGGCGGGTCATTCCCGCCGTATCCTGCCAGCCCAAATCCAAAAAGCGGCCACTGGTCGCCATATAGAAAGCGTGTAGGCTTCTCGACTAATAATATACAATATATTGTATATTGCGAGAAGGAAAGCACATTCAGTTGTATTTAAAATTGGAGAAAAAGTAGTTGAACACTTTACATGTTTGGTAAATCTTGATATAAATATAAATATAAATATAAATATTTTTAAATCTTCTAATTTACAATAATATAATGTGAAAAGATTAAGAAGAGGGACGATAGGGAGATGAGCTCAGAAGATATCAGAACACGGGATGTCGAAGATTCCAACTCTGTTGATTCGTACGATGCGGATAAGATCAAGGTACTCGAGGGACTGGAGGCGGTCAGAAAAAGACCTGCCATGTACATAGGCTCCACCGGTCCTACAGGCCTTCATCATCTCGTATTCGAGGTGGTGGACAATAGTATCGACGAGGCGCTTGCAGGCTTCTGCGATCGGATTCTCGTCACGATTCACATTGATAATAGCGTAACCGTAGAGGACAATGGCCGCGGCATTCCTGCAGATTTTCACAAGGCTGAAGGAAAGCCAGCCGCGGAGGTTGTCATGACCACACTCCACGCCGGTGGGAAATTCGATCGTGACAGCTATAAAATATCAGGCGGGCTTCATGGTGTGGGCGTCTCCGTGGTCAACGCCCTTTCCGAAACTCTAACAATGGAGATCCGGAGAGACGGCCAGACATATCGACAGAGATATGAGCGCGGGGAGCCGGTTACAGAATTCAAGATAGTGGGGACGACGAAGCGACAAGGCACCAAGATCACTTTCCGGGCGGATACCGAGATTTTCGAGGAGATAAATTACAGCTTTGCCATTCTATCCGAGCGCCTGAGGGAGCTCTCTTTTCTCAATGCAGGCATATATATCCGCATCACGGATGAGCGTTCCGAGAAGGGTCATGAGTTCCAGTACAAAGGGGGAATCAAGTCATTCGTCGAGCACCTCAGCAAGAACAAGAGCCCTCTCAACAAGATCATCCATTTCGGTGAAGAGAGGGAGATGTCGGAAGGGAATGCGATCCTGGACGTGGCGCTTCAATACAATAACGGCTATTCCGAGGATATCTACTCTTACGTAAACAACATCAACACCCGTGAAGGCGGCACACACGTGGTCGGATTCAAGTCCGCTCTCACGCGAACCGTCAAGGCATATGCCGTGGCCAATAATTTCATCAAAAATGGAAAATTCAACATAGGTGCCGACGACGTTCGAGAAGGGCTGACATGCGTGATCAGCCTGAAAATCCCGGAGCCGCAGTTCGAGGGACAGACCAAGACGAAGCTCGGGAACAGCGAGATCAAGGGGCTGGTGGAGTCGATCATAAATGAAAAGCTCGGCACTTATTTTGAGGAAAATCCGCCGGTCGCCCGTAAGATCATCGAGAAGGTGGTCGAAGCGGCGCGGGCAAGAGAGGCCGCCCGAAAAGCGAAGGATATTATTCGAAAGAGCGCTCTCGCAGGAGGCAGCCTACCGGGCAAGCTGGCCGACTGCCAGGAAAAGGATCCGGCCCACTGTGAGATTTACCTTGTTGAGGGAGACTCGGCCGGCGGGTCCGCAAAACAAGGACGCGACCGAAAATATCAGGCCATTCTGCCCCTCAAGGGAAAGATACTGAACGTGGAAAAGGCCCGTCTCGATAAAGTCCTCTCCAGCGAGGAGATCCGGACGATCATCACCGCTCTGGGAACGGGTATCGAAGAAGAATTCGATATAGAAAAGCTCCGATATAAAAATATCATCATCATGACCGATGCCGATGTGGATGGGCTCCACATACGAACGCTCCTGTTGACCTTCTTCTACCGGCATATGGAGGAGATCATCAAGCAGGGATACCTGTATATAGCACAGCCGCCGCTCTTCCGTGTGAAACGGAAGGGGGCAAAGGAGCGGTACATAGAAAATGAGGAAGACCTGCAAGATTACCTCCTTGACAGAGGAGTGGAAAACTTGAGTTTGATAGTGAACGGAGGAGGTGAAACAATAAGCGGCGACAGGCTCAAGAACCTGGTGAAAAAAATTATCCGGTTCGAGGATATATTGAAGATATTGGAGAGACGGGGGATGAACAGAGAGGTTGTCGGTGTACTCGCAATGGATAGTCTTTTCACCAAAGAGAGCCTGGAGGATAGGGTTTTGCTGGAGTCTATTCTAGAGCGGGCACATAATTCCTTGATGGAGCTGGGAATGCGAACCGTGGAGTTCGGTATAGAATCCGACCAGGAGCACGGGTGCTTCCGCGTGGAAGGCAGGATATCGAGTAACGGGTACAAGGAAGAAAGTGTCCTGGATCTGGAGTTTATTGAATCACCGGAGTTCGAAGAGCTGAAGAATATCTCGATACACTTCGAAGAGCTGGGGTCCTCACCGTACAAGGTCGTCAGGAATGGAGATGAGATCGAAGCAATGTCGCTCAGAGATGTGCACGAAGAAATCATGGCTTTCGGGAAAAAGGGTGTCTATATTCAGAGATACAAGGGGCTGGGGGAGATGAATCCGGGCCAGCTGTGGGATACGACGATGAACCCGGAGAATCGCACTGTCCTTCAGGTCAGGATCGAGGACGGTGTCGCTGCGGATGAGACCTTCACGATATTGATGGGGGACATAGTGGAGCCGAGGCGCAAGTTCATTGAGGAGAATGCCCTGAACGTCGTAAATCTGGACATATAGAGGCGTCGCATAAATTTCAATTATGCGCCAGTTCTATAGAGGAACCATTCATGGAAATCGAGCGGACTTATATCCCTGTCAACATCGTAGACGAAATGAAGCGCTCATACATGGATTATGCAATGAGCGTTATCATCCGTCGCGCCCTCCCTGACGCGCGAGACGGCCTCAAGCCGGTTCACAGGCGCGTGCTCTTCGCCATGTATGATCAGGGAAATGAATGGAACAAGCCTTATAGAAAATCGGCACGCGTCGTGGGTGACGTAATCGGAAAATATCATCCTCACGGAGACTCCGCGGTCTACGATACCCTGGTACGGATGGCGCAGGATTTTTCTCTGCGCTGTCGGCTCATCGATGGACAGGGAAACTTCGGATCCATCGACGGAGACTCTCCCGCGGCGATGCGGTACACAGAGGTGAGGCTGCAGCGTCTGGCCGGAGAGCTCCTCGAGGACATCGATAAAGAAACTGTCGAGTTCGTGCCGAACTACGATGAATCGTTCACCGAGCCGTCGGTGCTGCCCGCCGGCTTTCCGAATCTCCTCGTGAACGGCACGGATGGAATCGCGGTGGGCATGGCGACCCGCATGCCGCCGCACAACATAAACGAGGTGATAGAAGGTCTCATCGCGCTTATCGAGAATCCCGATCTGGAATTAGTTGATCTCATGAACCACATACCAGGGCCGGATTTTCCACTGGGAGCGATCATCTGCGGCCGCCAAGGTATACAGAGGGCCTATATGACGGGCAAGGGGAGCATTCAGATCCGGGCCCATGTGCAGAAAGAGGTCAATGAGCGGACAGGGCGGGAGAGCCTGATCGTCTCGGACATTCCCTATCAGGTGAATAAGGCAAGGCTGGTAGAGCGCATTGCGGAGCTCATCCGGGGCAAGAAGGTAGAAGGGATATCGGACCTGCGCGACGAGTCCGATCAGGATATCCGCGTCGTGATAGAGCTCAAGCGTGACGCCGTCTCCGAGGTGATTCTCAATCAGTTGTTCAAGCACACCAGTCTGCAGATCTCGTACGGGATCAATATGCTGGCCCTGGATAACGGCCGGCCGAAGCTGTTCAACCTCAAGGGGCTTCTCCAGTCCTTCATCGATCACCGCAAGAATATCGTAACTCGCAGATGCGCCTTTGATCTGCGCAAGGCGGAGGAGAGGGCCCACATCCTCGAAGGGCTCAAGATCGCACTGGATCATCTCGATGAGGTGATAGCCTTGATAAGGAGGGCTGCGAGTCCGTCCGAGGCGCGCACCGGCCTGATGGAGAAATATGGTCTGAGCGAAGTACAGGCCAGGGCCATTCTCGATATGAGGCTGCAGCGGCTCACGGCGCTCGAGCGCGACAAGATCACCGAAGAGTACAACGAACTTCTCCACACCATCGCCCAGCTCACCGCGATCCTCTCCAACGAGCGAATGATACTCAATCTGGTCACGGAGGATCTGACGAGGATCAAAAATGCCTATGGAGACGTCCGCCGCACCGTGATCATCGACGCAGTGGACGAGATCGACATAGAGGACCTCATCGCAGTAGAGGATATGGTGGTGACCGTCTCCCACACCGGATATATCAAGAGAAATCCGGTCACCCTGTACCGGTCCCAGCACCGGGGGGGCAAGGGCATCACCGGCATGGGTACGAAGAGCGAGGATTTCGTCGAGAATCTCTTCATCGCCTCCACCCACGACTACATCCTCTTTTTCTCCGACCTCGGGCGTGTGTATTGGCTCAAGGTTCACGAGGTGCCCCAGGCAAGCCGGGCGGCCAGAGGCAAGGCCGTGGTCAATCTTCTCCAGCTCGATCCAAATGAAAAGATCACCGCTCTGCTGCCGGTCAGAGAGTTCGACCCCGAACAGTTCGTCATGATGGCCACGAGGCGCGGGATCGTGAAAAAGACCGAGCTGCGGGCATTCTCCCACCCAAGGCGCGGGGGAATCATCGCCATTAACCTCGATGAAGGTGACAAGCTGATCGCCACGCGCATCACTGACGGCAATGGAGACATCTTCCTGGCCTCGCGCAACGGGAAGTCGATTCGGTTCAAGGAGCAGAAAGTTCGGCCCATGGGAAGGCCGAGCAGGGGGGTGAGGGGAATGGATCTCGAACCGGATGACCTACTTGTCGGCATGTTGGTGATCGATGAGGGGACCGATATACTTACAGTGACCGAAAACGGCTATGGCAAACGCACGACGGCCTCCGAGTACAAGCTGCAGGGGAGGGGGGGGAAGGGTATCATAACGATCAAGACCAGCGACAGAAACGGAAAGGTCGTTGGAATCCGCCAGGGGACGTCTGAAGACGACCTGATGCTCATTACGGATCAGGGGACGATCATCAGGATCAAGGTAAAGGGCATCTCTGTAATCGGCCGCAATACGCAGGGGGTAAAGCTCATAGGTCTCAGCGAAGGAGAACATGTAGGGAGCATTGCACGGGTGGTCGAGAAGGAAGAGGAGGAGGGAGAAGAGGAGGGAGAGGAAGAGGAAAGGTGAGGTGCTCTGCCAGGAATTGGTTTCTCCTCCAAAGGAGGATACCCTGCTCGCTTGTATTGGCCTCGGCCATTGCGATTTGCGCATTTGCGGTCGGACCCGGGTGTCTGAAGGATCAGTCCCAGGCCGATTTCGAAAGGGCCTGTGATCTCTTTTTGAGAGGCCTGTACACTGTAGCGGACGATGAGTACCAGAAGCTGGCCATCAAATATCCCAAGAGCCCGCTGGCGGATAAGGCCCTTTTCGAGGCGGCCCGGATCGAGCGTTTTTACCTCCAGGATTTCATAAGATCCATCAAGACCCTTCATCATCTCCTTTCGGCATATCCCCGGAGCGAGTATGCTCCCGAGGCGAGGATCCAGATCGCCGAGATCTATCAGGAGAAGTTCAACGACTATCGCTCAGCGATCGACGAGTACAAAAAGGCCATCCAAGAATACGGAGGTCGAGTTTCGGCCGGAAGATTGCTGTTCAATATAGGCTGGTGCTATTTCTCCATGGGGAATTTCGATGAAGCGATGAAAGGATTTCAACGTGTCCTTGCTGAGGATCCGAAAAATGAATTTGCCGACGACGCGGTGTTTCAGAATGCCTATATCCTCTATGTGCAGGGAGATGACGATAGAGCCGAGAAGGCCTTGCGCGCCTTCATCGACGATTACCCTGAAAGTCCGCTGAAAGAAGACGCCCTCTTTTGCATCGTGAGCATTCTCGAATCCCAGGGAAGATCGGAAGAGTCACGGGAGCTATTGGAGGGCGTGGCCGAAGGCTCTCCCGGGAGTCCGGTGATCGAGCAACGGAAG
This sequence comes from uncultured Thermodesulfobacteriota bacterium, assembly GCA_964522545.1. Taxonomy (GTDB): domain Bacteria; phylum Desulfobacterota; class DSWW01; order CAZFWM01; family CAZFWM01; genus CAZFWM01. The sequence continues at coordinate 5,375 of CAZFWM010000136.1, read as the reverse complement.
GGCTCTCTGTGAGGCTCCTCGTCGTGTCACCCTACCCAACGTGGCCGCCGGTAACCGGGGGATCGGTTCGAACGTACGAGCTCTGCCGCCACCTCTCCGATCGCGGTCACACGTTGTTCCTGAGCAACGCCAGGCCCACCGGGCTCAGGCCGATGCTCAGGGAGGTGAGCCGAGTGCGAGGGCCGGGGCTCCCCTCGCGAGTCGAGCTCTTCGACTACCGGGAGTACATAAAGCCCGAGATCTTTTTCAACGCGGGGCTCTTTTTCAAGCTGCTCAACCTCATTCGCCGCCACGACATCGAATGGATCATCCAGGAGTTTGCAATGCAGGGATTTCTGGTTGCGCTCATCTCCAGGATCACCGGCAGGCCCTTCCTTCTCGATGAGCACAACGTGGAGTTCGCCCGCTTCCGGCAGCTGGGAAGGACCATGGCGGCCAGGCTGATAAAGGCCGCCGAGGGAATCGCGGTCCGGAAGGCCGAAGAGGTCTTCGTGGTGTCCGGGAAAGAACAGGACCTCATTGAAAGGACTTTCGGGCGTCGGCCGGAGCTTGCGCCCAACGGAGTGGACACGGAGAGGTTCCGGCCCGCGCCTCGGGATGCTCTGAAGACCCGGTTCGGCATGGGGGACCACTTCGTGGCCCTGTTCTTCGGGAACCTGCGGTACTCTCCCAATGCAGAGGCGGTCTCTTTTATCAACCAGGCGCTGGCACCCGTCGTGTTCGCCGAGAATCCGATGGTGCGGTTCATCATCGCGGGAGTACAGCCTCCGAAGCTTGACTACCACCCGTCCGTCCGGGCGGTCGGTCTCGTCGACAGGATCGAGGACTACATCAACATGGCCGATGTGGTGATCGTGCCGCTGGAGCGTGGAGGGGGCACCCGGATCAAGATACTCGAGTCCCTCGCCTGTGGTGCCTCGATCATCTCCACGCCCGTGGGTGCCGAGGGGCTCGACCTCGAGGCCGGGGTGGACGCAGAGATAGCCCCGATCAGTGAGTTTGCCCGGATCATCCTGCGCTTTGCCAGAGAGGGGGAGGTCGGGAGGTTCGCAGGGCGCGGCCGCCTGGTCGCCGAGAGGTATGACTGGTCGAGGACCCTGCGGACGATCGGAGATTACCTGGAGCAGAGGAAGGCTGCATGAGCGATCGAGCGGTCGAAGACAGAGGCGGAGATATTGATATCTCTGTGGTGATTCCTTTGCTCGATGAGCGGGAGAACCTGAGAGAGCTTTTCGAGCGTCTCGAAGCCACGCTTCAGGGAATGGGAAGCGCCTACGAGATCATTTTCATCGATGACGGCAGCCTGGACGGGTCCTATGAGGTCCTCGAGGCTATTTTCAATGCAGACCCGGACAGAGTGAAGGTGATCAAGTTCCGGCGCAACTACGGCAAGAGCTTGGCCTTGTCGGCCGGTTTCAAGGCATCCAGGGGCGAGATCATCGTGACCATGGATGCCGATCTCCAGGACCAGCCCGAGGAGATCCCCAAGCTCCTCAGCAAGATGTCCGAGGGCTTTGATCTCGTCTCGGGGTGGCGCCATCGCCGGGCGGATCGTCTTTTGAAGCGCTTTCTCTCGCGCTTCTACAATATCATCACGGCAAAGACCACCGGGATCCGCGTTCACGACTTCAACTGCTGCCTGAAGGCGTACCGTAGAGTGATCTTCGACCGCCTCACCGTGTTCGGCGAGATGCACCGCTACATCCCGGTCATGGCGAGCTGGCGGGGATTCCGGATCGGCGAGGTCAAGGTCGACCACAAGCCCAGACGTCACGGCCGCTCCAAGTACAGGCTGAGCCAGTACCCGGGGGGATTTTTCGACCTCCTCACGGTCATCCTCCTGACGAGGTTCTCGCGCAAGCCACTCCACCTGTTCGGCCTCCTCGGGACCTTCCTCGTGGCGATCGGTTTCCTCATCAATATCTACCTCACGGTGGGATGGTTCCTGGGACGCTGGATCCAGAACCGGCCTATTTTCATGCTCGGCATACTGATGATGATCGTCGGCGTCCAGTTCATATTCTTCGGTCTTATGGCCGAGATGATCGCCTATTCTTCGAAGCGCGAGGAAGAGACAATCATCGACGAATTCCTGGGCAAATGAAGATATGTCTCGTCGGGCCGGCCCATCCCCTGCGGGGCGGCATTGCTCACTACACGAGCCTGCTGGCCCGGTCCCTGAGCGAGGACCACGAGGTCCTGCTCATCTCCATGCGCCGTCAGTACCTGGAATTCTTCTTTCCGGGAAGGACCCAGTACGACACGAGCCGGCGCCCCATCGCGGCTGAAGGGGAAGCCCTTCTCGATTCGGTCTATCCGTGGACGTGGATGCTCGGGGCTCGTCGAATAAGGGCCTTCGGCCCGGATCGTGTCGTCTTCCAGTGGTGGCACCCCTTCTTCGCTCCCATGTATGCATCGGTGGCCCGGCTATCCGGGACCTCCGGCCGCAATATTTTCCTCTGCCACAATGTGATGCCCCACGAGCACTCGAGAGTGGACCAGGCCCTGATACGCCTCGCCTTCAGCGTTCCGGACGGCTTTATCGTACACGCAGAGGCGGACCGCGAGAAGCTGCGCAGGATCCGGCCGCAGGCGCCGGTGCGGCGCACCCCACATCCCGAATATGCCGTGTTCAGCGAGCTCTCGGCCGTGACGCGGCAGGAGGCGAGAGCGAGGCTCGGCCTGAGCCCGAAAGATCGCGTCATCCTGTTCTTCGGCTACATCCGGCCTTACAAGGGGCTGGGGCACCTGATCAAGGCCATGGCGATCGCGAGGCGGTCCATGGACTGCAAGCTCCTTGTGGCGGGCGAGTTCTACGAGGAGCGCTCCAATTACGACCGGCTGGTCAATGAATATTCTCTCGGGGACCGCGTGCACATCGAGGACCGCTACATACCCAACGAGGATGTGGCGGTCTACTTTCAGGCAGCCGATCTCGTGGTCCTGCCCTACCTGTCCGCCACCCAGAGCGGGATCCTACAGATCGCCTATGGTTTCGACAAGTCGGTCGTGGTGACCGATGTGGGCGGAATGGCCGAGGCCGTGCGAGACGGAGAGACCGGCTTTGTGGTGCCGGTGGCCGATTCTGAGGCATTGGCCGCATCGATAGTGCGTTTTTTCAGAGAAGAATGGGGCACTCATTTTACCGAAAGGATAAGGGAGAGCCGGGCCGAATTCCTATGGCCCCGCCTGGTCCGGGTGATCGAAGAGCTCCTTTCATGAAGATCTTGCTCCTCTTTCCCCCGGGGTGGCATCATTATTACCTGCCCTACCTGAGCCTTCCCACACTTTCGGCCTACCTGGAGAGTGACGGATTCCCGGTCTCTGTCCGGGACCTGAATATCGAACACTTCCATTCAGAGACCACATCCAAGGGCCTCGAGAGGCGGCTAGAATGGATAGAGGCCGAGCGAAACGCCTTGTCGAGGGCCCTGCCCGGGCCGCGGGATCAGGCTCTCTATGAGCTCCTCAGCCGGGCCCTGATCCTTTGTCCCACTCTGGGTGCCTGTGAGGAAGTGAAGACCTTCTTCCGGACGGAAGAGGGCTTTTTCGACGCAAAAGCCTATGAAGAGGCCATGGTAGAGATGCACCGGGTGCTGGCCTCTCTGTTTCGTCCTGTGGCGGAGCTGCTCGCACCGTTCGCCGTCTCCTCGAGCCGGCTCGTGAAGATCGCCCAAGATGGCGAAAAGAATCCGTACCTGCCCTATTTTCGGGATCTCCTCCCATCGTTCTCTGACGGTTCACCCGATCTCGCCGGCATATCGGTCGCCACTTCGGACCAAGTGGTCCCGGCCTTCACCCTGGCCGGGGTCGTCAAAGAGGCCATGCCCGGCACACGCGTGGTAATGGGCGGGCCCATGATCACCAGGCTCATCGGTCCGATCTCCAGGGCGACGGGGCTTTTTTCCCTGGCCGATTATTTTGTCAGGGGCGAAGGGGAGGCCGCTCTCGCGGCCCTGGCTCACGCCCTCGCAGACGAGCGGGAGCCGGCCGAGGTTCCGGGCCTACTGTACTTCAGAGGCGGCTCTGTACGGGAGGGAGGGCCGCCCGCGAAGATCGACCCGGGTCTCCTGCCGGCGCCCGGCTTCGACGGTCTCCCCATGGAGAAATACCTTTCGCCCGGGCCAGTGCTCCCCTATGCCACTTCGCGGGGCTGCTCTTGGGGGAAGTGCACCTTCTGCACCGGCAAGGACCTAGAGGGGCGGGGATGGCGCGCAAAGCCTGTGGAAAAGGTTCTGGACGACATGGAGGCCCTCAGCGGTCGGCACGGGGCAAGGATTTTCTATTTTACGGACAATCTGATTCCCCCGTCCTATCTCTTTGAGATGGGCGCAGAGATGGAGGCCCGGAACCTTGGCATTACATGGACCTGTCAGACTCGGCCCGGGCAGGGATTCACAATGGAGGGGTTCGAGCAGATCGCGCGCGCAGGGTGCGCAAATCTTCAGTTCGGGCTGGAGAGCGGCTCGAAGCGCGTACTCGAGCTGATGAACAAGGGGATCGATCCGGAAGAGGCCGAAAGGTCTTTCGAGCTCTGTTCCGATGCCGGCATATCCGTACACCTCTACTGCATGTTCGGCTTTCCAGGAGAGACCGAGGAGGATACGAGGGAGACCATAGACCTTCTCAACAGGGCAAGGGCCCGGTGCGCAGAGACCGGGATCACGGTTACACTGCAGAGCTTCGTCCTGTCGCGAGGTTCCGAAGTGGGCCGCAACCCCGAGGCTTTTGGCCTGAGTGCCGTGGCAGAGCCCCGGGGGGAGGATCTCTCTGATCTGCTTCGAGAGAAAAGGGCTTACGTCGACTCTTTAGCGTCGGATCCTTCACTGGCCGCTTCGGAGATGACCGGGAGGGTTCTTTCGGCAAGGGCCGGCCTGCAGAGCGGCCCCGACAGGACCGAGGTGAACCTGGTGCACGGGCTCTTCTACCGGCGCAGGTTCGGGACCGCTCGTGCATGGGGCAGCTTAGCTCAGCATCCTGGTCGGCACAGGCAGGAAATGGTTCCATCCGGCCGGGAGAGGCCGGAACTAGCCGAGGGGCTCAGATTCATGGAGGTAAGGAGCCTGGCCGGCGAATCCGGCCGACAGGGGAGACAGTGGCTGGTCGGAGCTCGCGATCCACGCGACGTGGTCGAGATCGAAGAGGAGGAGAAGCGCTTCCTCGACCTTTGCGACGGCCGACGCACGATCGAAGAGATAGCCTCCGAGCTCGCACCGCAGTCCTCCGCGGCCCAGGTCCATGCGTACGCCGCGCTGTTTGCGGGAAAAGAGCTTCTGAGGTTCAAGCATAGAAAATTATAGAATCGACAATTGAGCACCACGAGGATGTTGCGAGCGAAGCGAAGTCAGCTATAGTAAAGTAAGGTGGGGATGCCT
>CAZFWM010000135.1:0-18297 GCA_964522545.1 uncultured Thermodesulfobacteriota bacterium | reverse complement strand
GAAAAAGATACACTTCTGAATGACGCAGCTTAAGAAAACTTCTGACTGTCGAGTTCCATTATAAAGTCGAGTTTATCCAACACTTGGGATGTATTCTTTCCAGACATTCCACGATTGACGACTCGAAAGCAATTCTCTCCAGCTCTTGCATTCAACAGTCTTTCCAATTGGCTCGGGTAATCATTTCCATAGCTGGATCCCTCTCCAACGGTAAATGAATCTCCCAGGCACACTATGGTGGTACAATTTTTCCCGGCGTTTTCCGGACTCTTCTCTAAGGCGTCGTTTTTCAAATGGAGGATGCCCAGAATTCTCAATCCAATCTCGAGGATGATTGCAACCATAAACAAACCGATAAGAAAAACTATCAGTTTTTCCTTTAATCTTTGTTTAACTCCTCTACCCATCGATCTTTACCCGTTAATCCGGTGGATTGTTCCGGATTCATCAAGCTCCCGCATAAATAAATGTTATAACAGCCGCAGGGCCAATATAGAAAGTTAAAAAAACCAAAAGAACCAGGATGATAAGTATGGGAGCCAAAAAGTAGTATTTATGCCTTTTAATCAACAATAATGTCTTTTTGAATTGATATATTATTTCCCTCATTCTCATCCCTCAATTACAGACCGGACCTAATACCCGAGCGGCTCCTCGGAGATTATGTACCGCAGCTTGCCGGAGGGGGCGGGGTCTATACGGTCGACCAGCCGGAAGGTGATCCGGAAGCCCGGGTCACCGCTCAGAAAATGCTCGCGCAGATAGGCGATCTTGTCTTGGCCGAAAGGAGCGTCGGCCGCAATGCGCACTTCGAGCTCCTCTCGTGACCGCTGCACGATCTGCCACCGTCTCACCCCGCCCACCTTGCTGAACCATGGATTGAAGAAGGTCCCGTGCAGCAGCCGGCCCGACGGGGAGACGATGATGTCCACGGCCCTCCCATCGACCGGCCCGATGAGCGGAAGCCCGCGGCCGCAGGGGCAGGCGCCCTCCACGGCCCGACCCACGTCCTCGATCCGGTAGCGAATCAGGGGCATGGCGAAGTTCTTGAGGTCCGTCAGGACAATGTGCCCGGGCTCCCCCGGCGATGCGGGTGCGCCGTCCCGGACGATCTCCACCACCTTGTGGGTCGCGAGAACGTGGAGACCGGCCCGGGCGCCGCACTCCTGGGCCACGATCCCGATTTCCCTGGACCCGTAGCTGTCGAAGACAGGGCAGGAGAATGCCTGCTCGAGGAGCGAGCGCCGCTCCGGCGGCAGAGCCTCGGCCGTGGAGAGGAGCGCCTGCGGTCGAATCCCCTCTATACGTCGCTCCAGCACGAGTCGGGCGAACATCTCGAGTGAGGAGGAGTAGCCGAAGATAAATGCGGGCCGCCAGCGGACGATGCGCCGGGCGTGAGCCAGGAGCCGCTCGTCGGTGAGTCGGTCCGTGTAGATCTGGTACCGGTTCTTGCGCCACTGCCTGAGCCTCAGCTTCAACCCGAAAGCCCGCCCGCGCGGGTCGGGATGCGGCCCCCAGAGAAAGACGTGGCGGTCTCCGGGCCTCATCCCGGCGAGGTAATTCCGGTAGCGGCGCTCGGCCTCGCGAAAGAAGGTCTTTCGCACGTGAAAGGAGGCGATCGGCTGCCCGGTCGATCCCGAGGTGGTCCGCCTCTTGATCTGCCCCGGCTCGACGTCGTCGGTAAGGAGCGCCCGGCCGCGGGCCTGGATGATCTCCTTGGTGAGCACCGGGAGTCGCCGGAAGTCCTCCATGGTCCGAATGTCGCCGGGCGCAACCCCGAGGTCCCGGCAAAGAGCGCGGTAGTAGGGGACGTGAGTGCAAGCGTGCTCGATGAGCCTCTTCAGCCGCTCCCACTGAATGGCGAGCACGGTCTCGGGGCTGAGCTGTTCGTGGACGACGAGCTCACGCAGGGCGCCTTCCACGAGGGATTCATATCGGGAGCGGTAGGTCGACATCTCACCGTTTCAGATTGGCCATCGTGTGAGATAACCAATCTTTATTGATAATTGAAAATTTTAAATTGGAAAATGCAAATTTTTTATAAAACATTAAGTTCTGAACTTATCCCGGCTTCGCCGGGGACTTTTTTCGGCCCATTCCCCGTCGTTCCCGCGAAAGCGGGAACCCATGGTTGTGCTCATTTGCTGGATCCCCGCTTTCGCGGGGATGACGGTGCGAGGGGTAAATTGGATTTCCCATGCAATAAATTTACAATTTCCAATCTGCAATTTCCAATCCTGTTCAGCAGTTCCTTTTAACTGCTAAACAGCCACCCTCACCCTCTCCCCGCATCCAGGACCTCAGATGCGAAGACGGCTATGGCCGAGGCCCTTGCGTCCCAGGTGTAGCGCAGGACATCCCTGGTGGCCTGCCCTGCCAGCCTTTCGGCCAGGGCCTCGTCGTCCAGGACACGGCGCAGCCCGTGCGCAAGGGCAACAGGGTCGCCGGGCGTCACCAGGAGGGCGTTTGCCCCGTCCGTGAGGATCTCTCGCAGGGCCGGCAGGTCCGATGCGACCACCGGCGTGCCCGAGGCCATATACTCGAAGAGTTTGATCGGCGATGTGGAGTGCTGAAAGTGCCCGACGCCGGCCAGGGGGATGGCGGCGACCCTGGCCCGGTAGAGGTGCTCCTTTGCCTCCTCAGGGCCCATCGGGCCGAGCAGCCGGACCCGGTCGGCCGCTCCGGACTCACGGGCCACACCGGCCAGCCTCTCCAGGTCGGCGGGGCCGGACCCGCCCCCCACCACGGTGAGGACAGCATCCGTGAGATGGCCCAGGGCGGCCACCAGGACCTCCACGTTCTTCCACGGTGCAATGGAGCCGATATAGCAGATCTCCCTGCACCGGGCGATGGTCGGTCTCCCTGGGAACTCTTCGAGGTCGACTCCGTTCGGCACGACGCGTAAAGGCGCCCTCGGGGCATAATCCCCGGCGACCTGTCCGGCTACGCCACGGGAAACGCAGACGAGCCCGTCGGCGCCGGCGTAGACGCGGCCCTCCAGGCGGCGAAGCCGGCGGGCGCTGCTCGCTTTCCTCTGGCCGTGCTTTTCCAGCTTGACCCGGTGCATGAGATCGTGGACCTCGAAGATGAGCGGCCGCCCGATCAGGCGCCGGAATCGCAGGAGCCAGGAGGCGAGTTTGATGTGTCTCACATAGACCACGGCCCGGTCCCTTTGTCGGGCCAGATAGATGATCCTTGCCAGGGCGCAGACGTGGAACAGCCCGTTCCACGTCCAGCGGCCTCGCAGCATGGGGATCTCGTGAAGCCGCAGGCCCGGGACACGGGAGAGCCGGTCCCTGAGCCGGAGGCGGACGCCCTCCAGTCGCCTCTGCCGACCGATCACCAAGTGAACCTTGCAGCCGCTTCCGGCCAGGGCCGCGGCCGTACTCGTGGCCTGCTTGATTCTGGGCCAGTTCCCGGAGAGCCCCTCACTCAGCGGGTAGACGAACGCGGGGGTGACGGTATGGTGGCAAATTCGATTTTCCATACGATGAACTTATCGCCCTTTGGGCGGACTTTGGCTCTCAGATTTTTTAACGCAGAGTCGCAGAGACGCAGAGGACTGTTTATTAATTGATTCAACCCATTAAGCTTACCAATTGTTGATTTTATAGAAAGTCGGACATGTCATTTCGACCGCAGGGAGAAATCTTTTCTTTTCAGATTGTACTCCCAGAAAGATTTCTCGCTTTGCTCGAAATGACTTAAAAATCATTCGATATGAATTTCTTTCTCTGCGCCTCTGCGTCTCTGCGTTAAACTCTATGACGGAAAAAATTGGATTTTTTATTGAATCACCACCTCGTCGGCCACGCGGCCCTCCACATCGACGGCATAGACATGCATCCCGTCCGGAGAGACGAGGATGTACAGGAAATGATAAAAACCACCATTGTACTCCGGGGCGTACAGCCCGGCTCCTCCGCCCCCGGAGATTACGTAGACGATCCCGTCCTTCTCGTCTCGATGGTAGAAGTGATCGTGGCTCGAAAATACGGCTTTGACCCCCCTCTCGACGAACCGGCGGTGGAGATGGTCCCTCGCCTCCGGGTGCTTGTCCATTCCCGCCCTCTTGTTCTTTGCAAAGGGGGGCGGAAAAAGCGGCCGGTGGAGCATCACGATTACACGCTGCCCCTTTTCGGACGCACTGAGGAGCTCCTGTTCCAGCCACCTCTCCTGTTCTCCGTCGATCCGGGCATTGCACCGGCTTTGATACAGAAGCCGGTAGGCCGGGTTGGGGTCCACCGATTCGCTGTCGAGGCAGAGGAAGCGGATGCCCCCCACCTCCAGGGCAAAGTAGGACCTGCCCCCCGGGGGCTTGATCACCTGGAGATAGGTCTGGAGGGACCTCTCGTCCCGCACGTCGTGGTTTCCGGTGAGTGCAAAGAGGCAGGGGCCGGGACCTGCCGCGCCCGCCCGGCCGGCGTCGTTCGGACTTCCCGTCGTGTCTCTCTCTGCGCCCGGCGGCCCCGGAGGCCCAGGGTCAAACCCGATGCATCCCGGCAGGAATGGAAGCGAATGTTCGAGAAAGAGCCGGAGGTGGTCGGGTCGCCCCGGTTTGTTCCCCAGGTCCCCCAACACGAACAGGGCCTTGGGGGCCGGACTCAGTGAGCGTGCGAGGGCAACGAGCTCCGGAAAGATCCGGTTGCCCCGGCCGCGGCCGCCGGCCTTCTCGAACTCCTCCGCCGTGACGATCCGGGTGTCGCCCAGTACGGCAAAGCTCCAGAGAGCACCCTCTTCCAGGGCCGCCACCGCGATATCCCCTGCCGTCTGCCCGGCCCCCGCTCCGCTGAAGGCGGCGCTGGAGCGGCCCTTCCCCGCCGTGTCAGTCGTCCCGGCATGGAGGCCCGCACCCCCGATCAGGAGCGCCGCGGTAATTCCCAGGAGAAGACCCGGGAGGAAACACCGTCTCTTAATCATAATCGTCTCCCCCGAGATTCCTTCTGCTCTCTTTCCACCATTCGAAAAAAAGATACAGCCAACGCCGTGGAAACCCATACGAGCATTCCGTTTGTTTCTCTGAGAGAAAAATTGGCCAGGGCGTTTACCTGTATAGCAACCATGACGGCAAGAAGATCCACCATGATCTCTTGCCGTGCAGGACTATGTTTGCACAACAGAATAAATTTGAGTATCAAATAAAAAACGGCCGCCAAGAACCCTATATAAAAGAATAGCGTAATGAGACCGCTTTCGACGGCGATCTCTATAAAATTATTGTGAGCATGCTTCTTGTTCTCCACTTCCTCCGGAAGCCTGTACTCGGGGTAATACTTGTGGAACACCCTCCAGCCAAAACCGAATCCCAGCAGAGGCTTCTCTTGGATCATCCTGTACGCCCCTTCGAATCCAACTAAACGTAGCTTTATGGTGCTTGTGGAGCTAACGTAGTTCGCTTTGAAAAACAGGGAAACAACGCGCCCTCTGACCGGCCCTGACAAAAAAGCAAGGACAAAGATGATGAATAGAGATACGATAGAAAGTGCAAAGGTCTTTCTGCTCTTCAAGGCAAAATAGGTAATCACAACGAGAAAGGCCGAAAAAAATCCGAGCCATGCGGCACGCGTAAGCGTAAGAAAAAGGCAGTAGACAGGCAACACGGTTAAAACGCCGAAAATAGCCTTCCACTTTTTTGTCTCCACCATCGCCATAAAAAGAAAAAAGTACGTCGAGGCAATCATGAGATAGGTGGCCAGACGGTTGTGGTACGTATAGGGCATGAGCGGCCTGAATGAGCCGTCAGGCTCGGGACAGATGAACCCGGCCCCGATGAGGGATGCTCTCATTTCAGGCATCAGACTGTAGACATGGCAGGAAACAATACCAATCAGGGCCGTGATAAGGGCTGTGCATACGATTACCCCTACAAGAGCCTTTATCCTCTTTTTCGTGTTGAACAGGGAGATCACGCAGAAGAAAAGAATGAGGTAAGGAAGGAAATCATTCCTGAACACCTTGAGACTCAGCCCGGTATCGCCGGAGGTGGCGACCGTCACGATGGAGAACAGGATATAAAGAGATAAGGGCAGCGCAAGAAAAAGGGGCGGCCATGAAAATCGTTTCTCCACCGCGGCCTTGACAATCAGGGCCAAGAGCGCCGTGTACTCACAGATCAGCCGGGGAACTTCAAAGGTCAACTCGAAGGGAACGGCAAAGGCGAGGAACAGGACCGATCCCATTATCAGGGAATCACAGCTCCCGGAGATTCGCCTCTTTCTTTCTTCCGTGAACATGGAGATCGGATTCAGTGGATTGTTTCAAGAAAGTCAGCCAGACGTTTTGCACGATTCTCCCAGCGATAATATTTTGCCTTTGCATACGATTCTGTTACAAGCCGTGTTGCCAACTGCGAATCCGTAAGGATCGTACGAATCGCATCGGCCAGGGCACGACGATTTCCCGGCTCGACGAGAAGAGCAGTCTTATTGTGATCGACCAATTCGCGAACGGATGGAATATCAGTGGAAACAACGGGTATTCCATGGACCATCATCTCAAGTATTTTCATCGGACTGCCGTAGATCTCTGAAATAAGGCTCTTGCCAACAGGCAGAGGACATACTCCTGCACGTGCATGAGCCAAGTACTGTCCGGTTTTCGACGGTTCGATAAATCCTTCGAAGGCAATTCGATGAAGAACACCATTTTCGGCCGCTTTTTGCTTACATGCTGCTATACTTTTCCTATCTCCACCCACAACACAGAGTCTATATTCAGGAAGATACTTCATAGCCGCGATCAAATCGAATATCCCGTTTCGCTCGATCGGCTTGCCCATGTACAGGATGTCGATATCCCTCTTTCCGTCTTCACCTGCCGGCTTCAACCCGGTACCGCTGGGCAAAACCATTGTGGGCGCCTTTGTCTCGAAACGCCTAAGAACCTCGTCCCGCAGGCCTTTCGAGACACAGATTATCCCATGGGCCTCTCCGATCGCCCGGGTCTCGACCGCCTTCAGCCTCGAGACGGTCCGGGCGTCCCTGCGGCTCTTTTTCCTGTCTTCCGGCAGGTGCTCCTCGGCAAAGCTGTAGCATATCCTGTGCGACTCGTAGATCAGCCTGCGGCGGGGGTGCGGCAGAATCGATCCGTATTTGTCGAACAGCTCCAGTCCCTCTTCATCGCGAAGGATGACAAAGCTCTTTTCCCCGGAACCGGCGTCACGAAGCTCTCTTCTGAGCGCCTTGTGAATTCTATGCTCGCTCCATTGTCTGAACAGTGGCTTTTTCCTCAATTTCGCAAATACCGGGACGATGCCCAAATTTTCGTGAGGCTCGATCCCATAAAAGGCCAGGCCCTCTTCCTGGCTCCCCGATTTCATTCTTTTTATGTACAGAGTGACCGTATGCCCCATCTCGGCCAGAGCGCGAGCGGTGTTCACTGTCTGCATCATGGATGCTTTTCTGGAAGGCATGTTCACATTCAGAAGATACTCTATGTGCATGCCTGCGTTCTCCGCACGACGCGCCCGGGGATGGGAAGGCCCCTCACTGGGCCCTCTCGCGCCGCGGCTGAAGAAGGAACAGGATCGCCGCCAGGGTCCAGAACAGGAAACCCACCTCTTTCTCGTAGATGTAGGTGACGAGGCCCTGCACGAAGAGCCCGGAGAAGCCGGCCAGGATCCCGATCGCCAGGAGCCGGTCCCGGCGCTGCTCGATCCGGCGCAGCGAGCGGAATCCACGTACGAAGATGGTCCCGTGGACCCAGAGGAAGGCGGCCAGGCCCAGTAGGCCCACCTCCACGAGGGCCTGGAGTATCCAGTTATGGGCGTGGTTCAGCACCGTCCACTGAGGCTGGCTCGTGTCGGGATAGCGCCTCCTGTAGGTCGCCTTGCCGTAGCCCCCTCCGATCCAGGGCCGCTCGGCGATCATCTCCCGGGCCGCCCCCCAGAGGTAGACCCTCTCCGACAGGACCGAGCCCGGCTCGAGGTACTTGTTGAACCGGAATACGGACAGACCGTGGGAGACCATGGGACGGGGCAGGACGAAGAGCCCGACCACCGCGACTCCGATCAGGACGGCGATCACCCGGCGGTCGCCTAGAAGGCCGACCAGGAAGAAGGCGATGAAGATGGCCACCCAGCTTCCCCGGCACAGGCTCAGCGCCAGGGCCGCCAGCCCGGCCAGCAGCAGGCCGGCCCAGCCCAGGCGCCCCCACCCGCGGGACGCGAGCAGAAGCGCCAGGATCGGGGGCAGCATCAGTACGAGGTACTTCCCCAGGATCATATGCAACCGCAGGACCGAGACGAAGCGGCCGTCGGTGACCAGGGTTCCGGATGCGAAGCCCCACGCCCCCACAGCGAGCATGCTCGCGCAGGATAGCATAAGCACGGCAACCAGCCGCCTGACCTGCCGCGGCTCTCCGGCGGTGTTGAGGATGCCGAAGAAGAGGAGCAGGTAGCGAAGCAGCTCCTTTCGAAGCTGGTAAAAGCTGTAGTCCGGGTCCACGGCCAGGGCCGCCGAAGCGGCGCAGACGGCCGTAAAGACGAGGAGTGGAATGTCCAGCGGGGTGCGGCGCCACAGGGGTCTGCGCCGAATGACGGACAGGCAGATCCATGCGAAGGCGATGGCGAAGAGGGAGACCTTGAAAGTCGGCCCGGCCCCCTTGTTCTCGTAGGGAATGACCGCCACGGCGATGAGGGCGGCGGCCTCGGCCAGGTGGCCGCAGAGCCTGCCGAAGCGTTCCCCGCCCATCTGGGCCCACACCCGGAGCAGGAGGAGACCCGCCGCGAGCATGGCCGGATTTCTCAGGCCGTGGGCGCTCAGCCGGATCGGACCGAGTTGCACGCTGTAGCCGTCCGTGGCGATCAGGACCGCCACATTGGCCGCGGCGAGGATGACGGCGACCTCGAGGGCGCGCCGGGCCGGGGCAGGCCATCGCTTGTCATCCATTCTGAAATCCTTCTAGCGAGTTCAATGTCTTGTGATCAGACCGTTTATGGCCCGTCCCCCCCTATCACTTCTCGGGGCATCTTGATAAAAGAATACTATGTCCCTTTTTTCTAAGATGTCAAGGATTCTGTATCCAGCTTGTTTAAGAGTCATAACAGCTCGCTTGGTTTGTGCGCGGACCGCTCATTGTCCCGGCCACGGCCCGACCGTCGCCGCGATGGCCGGACCGATTGTACGGCGCGCCATCTCGAGGTCCTCGACGAAATCGATCTCGATCCAGGGGAGCCCGGCCGTGGACACGGCATACAGGGGGCGCCTGTCGAGGATCTCGCGGAAGGCATAGGGGGCCCACTTGTCGGTCAGCCCTTCAGCGATCAGCCCCTCGAGCTTCTCGAAGAGCACGACGGCCCCTTCCGGCCCGAACTTGAGAAGGCCCACGTTCTCACCATCGGCCTCCTCCGGGTCCATGGTCTTGTTGATGTCCAGGATCCGATCCCCTTCGACCCGCACCTTCATCTCCTCTTCGGCGAGGTCCTCTCCGAAGGAGATCACCAGGGCGTCTTCGTGATGCGAGGAGAGCAGCCGCTCCAGCAGGCTCGGGTGAAAGAGCACATCCCCATTGGCCAGGACGAATCCCCCGGCCGCCGCCTCCCTGGCGAGCCACAGGGAATAAATGCTGTTCGTCGTCCTGAAGATCGGGTTGAGGATCGTGCGGGCGCGGCCGGCACAGGCCCGCCCGACCATCTCATCGTGGTAGCCGGCCACGACCACCACCTCCTCCAGGCCGTGATCCCGGAAGGCATCGAGCTGATGCTCGAGAAGGCTCTTCCCGCTCACGTCGAGGAGGCACTTGGGCCTGTCGCGGGTGACCGAGGCCATCCGCCTGCTTTCACCCGCTGCCAGAACGATCGCCTTCATAGGGGCTCCATTTCCAGGAATTCGTACACTTTGGCCACGGCCCTGTCGGTGGCCCGGCCCGGGTCGCAAAAGAGATCGGCCGCGGCGTCACGCCGGATCCGGCCGAGACGGTCCGGCCGGCCCAGCTCCGAGTGGACGGCCTCGATCAGGTCCGGCACATTCTGCACGACCACACCGGTCTTACGCCCCCACGTCTCCAGGTCGGCCATAATCCACTCGGGCAACGTGTCCGGGACATCCACGAATACGATCGGTCGGTCAAGCAGGAGAAACTCGCTGGATACGGAGCTCGCATCGCTGATAAGCAGATCCGAGACGAACAGGATGGGCGCCACGTTGAAATCGCGCACGATCCGGACGTTCTCCCCCTGAATCTCCTTGAGCTTCTCCCTCCAGTCGATCGAGTTCTTGCGCGGATCGTAGCTGTTGTCGTGGAGCTTGATGAGGAAGTTCACGGGCTCGGCGCTCAGGGCCTTCATTATAGCCTCGCCGTGTGTGTAGAGAGAGAGCCGCTCCGTCCACGTCGGAGCGTAGAGGACCGTCGGAAGGGAGGGGTCCAGGCGCAGCCGCTTCTGGATCACCTCCTTTCTCAGGGAGCCGTCGACGAGGCAGTCGATCTTGGGCATGCCGATCATCTCGAGCCGGGGGTCACCCTCTTCCACAATGCCGGCACTGATGAGGCGACGCTTCATGTAGGGGCCGATCAGGAAGAGCTTGTCGAAGTCGAGCACCCGGGGCGAAATCGCCACGTTTCGGATCGAGGCCCCGTGGAAGGTGTGTACTTTGACGCGCGCCCGCTTTCCGGTCACCATGAAATCGGGGCTGATGTAGAGATCCCAGCGCAGCTTGCGGGCGTAGCGGTTCTGGACGACCCGCTCGTTCGTGAAGCCGAAGAGCTGATAGAGGCGGCGGGCGTCCTTGTCGCCCTGCAGCTTCCCTGTGAACCAGATCTGAAGCCGAGGATCATTCTTGATCCGATTGTATATCGGCTCGATCATCACATAGTTCATCGGGACCTTGGCGTAAAACAGGACTTTCTTCTTCCGATTCAACAGACCCATTCTTCAGGTCTCCTCGCAACGAATAGGATACAAAGAAGAACTTATCGCACTCCTGGCGGACTTTGGCTCCCAGAATTTTAACGCAAAGGCGCTAAGACGCTAAGACGCAAAGGACTATAAATCAATCGATTCAAATGGACTCAATTGAGGGTCGTTGCGAGGAGCGACAGCGACGAAGCAATCCACTGAGCACCCTGGCAGGTTGTGCCCGGGGGACTTCGGGGCTTCGCCCCTCGCAACATCCATAACTTTTTCCCTATTCCCCTTGATTTTTCTTCTCTTTGCGTCTTTGCGACTTTGCGTTAAGACTCTTCAACGGAAATAATTGGATTTCCTATGCAATAAATTCAAAATTTCCAATCTACAATCCGGTCTTGCAGAATCGTCCCGCCGGAAACCGATCACGTCTCCTCGTACAATCGCCGATACAGGGCAAGAGTTCGCCGTGCGGCCGCCTCCCAGGTGAACTCTCGAGCCCTCAGGCGCCCTCTCTCGATGAGCCGCTCGCGCGTCGAGTCCTCTTTCAGGACCTTTTCGACCGCCCCGGCGATCTCGGCCGGCTCATCCGGATCCACCATGAGGGCCGCATCCCCGGCCACCTCCGGCAGGGAGGAACGGTCCGACGTCACCACGGGCGTCCCGCAGGCCATGGCCTCCAGCACCGGGAGGCCGAATCCTTCGTAAAAGGAGGGGAACAGAAAACAGGCGGCCCCGCTGTAAAGGGCCGGAAGCTCGTCGTTGGAGACATAGCCGAGGAGCCGTATCCCCTGGCGCTCCGGGTGCTCCGCGATGGCCTTCTCGATCTCCTCATAGCCCCATCCCCGCCCCCCGGCCAGGGCCAGGTCCACGTGGAGGCCCGCTTCCCTCAAGAGCCCGTAGGCCGAGATCATGCCGACCACGTTCTTCCGGTACTCCAGGGTGCCCACGTAGAAAAGGTAAGGGCCGGTCAGCCCGTGGCGCTTTCTGACGGCCTCGATTTCGGCCTTGGGACGGGGGGCGAAACCGTCGTCTACCCCTTCCGGTATCACTTCGCATCGGCCTTCAGGAGCGCCGAAGTGCTCCATGAAGTCGCGCTTTGTCTGCTCGGATACGGCGACGATCACCGCGTCGCTCTCGGCGATCTCCCTGTAGCGCTGTTTTTTCATCTCCCCGTACCTCCGGGGGGCGAATCGGTCCGAGATCACGGAAAAAGTATCGTGCACTGTGACCAGGCGCCGGCCCCGGCCGAACTCCGGAAGCCTCGCCCCCAGGGCATGGGCGATGTCGATGCGACGCGAAAGGACCTGGTTGAAGGGAGGCTGTATGATCCTCGTGTGAAAATTATCCTGATCCAGGCTAACTAGATACCTCCACTTCTTGAGCCGCGAGAGACGGTGGCACAGGTAAAAAGTGTCCTCTCTGTCGATCCCGGCCAATCCCCGGACCAGGCCCATGATATATCGGGCGATCCCGGTCCTCTCGCGCTTGACCGCAGAGGAGACATCGATGGCGATCTTCATGCCGGGCCCCTCTGCTCGGCCCCGACTCCCGCGCCCGCCGATCCGGGCGGCACCGCCTCCAGGCGCCTGAGAAGGACCTCCATCTCATCCGGGATGAGAACGCCGGAGAACATGGCCCGAACCCGGGCCGACCCGACCGACTGCTTGCGAAAAGGGGCGTCCTCGGCCACACGAACCCTCCCCAGATCGTCGACGAGGAGGTGAGCCTTCTCCCTCTCCCCGGCAACGAAGATGTTGTCCGGCCCGAAACCGAGCAGGACCAGGCGGTGGTGGGCGATCCGCTCCAGCAGTGCGGCCAGGCCCTCCAGGAGACCCTCGCGATCCCTACGACCGTCGATCCCCTCCCACCCGACCCGGCCGGCTTTACAATACTCTTTCAGCGGGATCAAGGGGCCCGGGTCGACGGTGAGCAGCCAGGCTTTTGGTCCGGGGCCCTGGATGAGCGCCGCCGGCTCCGGAGTCGGCACCCCGTAAAAGGTGAGGTAGTTCCCTACGACCCAGGCGTTTCTCCCCTCCTGACGGCCTCTATCCTCACGGACATCAAAGGGGGTGACGCGAAGCTGCGCCGCATCGTCTCCGCCACAGGCACGAGTATGTCCCGGCGTACCCGTGCGGCCGGCGGCCTGGAGGAGGAGCTCCGGATCATAGGCCCGCCGGAAGTGAAGGATCGAGCCGCCGACCTTCCGGCAGGCATAGATATCCTTCCCCCTGAGGGGCTGGCGCAGGCGGCTTCGGATGAGGCCGGATCGGTAGCGCCGGGCTCCCCTTTCGAGCCGAAGGAAGGCGCGCCTCCCGGCCGGCCCGCGCCTCGGATCCCGGCAGGCGAGCCAGAACCGCATCCAGTCGGTCCGCGTCATCACGATGGAGATCGATCCGAGGAGCTTTGCCAGGTTGGCCATCCAGCGATGTGCCCGAACCCTGCGACGAATTCGCGCGGTGTGGAGGTCGATGAGATAGAACGTCCAGCCCCCCCCCTCAGAGCTTTCCGAAAACCTTAAATCCCTCTCCCTCTGGGAGAGGCCGCAGCCTGCCCCCGCGAAATCGGGGGTGAGGGAGTTGGGATTGGATTGCGGCCCGGCCGCGTCCGGAATCCGCAGAAGAAAATTATCGCAGTGGAAATCTCGGTGCACCACACCCATGGCGTGAACGCGGGCGGCGAAGCCGGCAAGGGATCGAAGCAGGTCACGCTTCTCGGCGAGGGCTCCGGCGTCCAGACGCCCCAGGTAGGAGGCCCTCATGTACTCTCCCAGGGTCTCCACGCCGGGGATTGCCTCCATCACGAGGCAGCTGTCCCTCAGCACCGGCCCCTTCTTCGACCACCCCAGGGCCAGGGGGCGGGCGGTCGGTATGTCCAGGCCGCGCAGGGCGCACAGCATTCTCCACTCCGCAAGCGCCTTGGGGGTGAAGAAGAGGTACTTCAGGCGATCGCCCCAGCCCCGCATGTGGTAGCGTTTGACCACCACGGCCCGTCCCGGCTCCCCCTCCTCGTCCGGCCAAGGGAGCCGGACCGTGGTTCGCACCGAGAGGTCTCTCTCCACGACAGCCCCGGGCCGAGCGGCAATGCGATCCAGGTCCTCCAGGATCGCCCGGCCGCCATGGCGCAGGAAGTCGGGCCTGGCCCGCCAGGTCATTCCCGCCGCCTCGACCGCTTCCAGGCCTCCCACTTTCCCCCTGCGATCCAGGATCACCTCCCCCTTCTTTCGCACCTCCCTGTGGAGGCGGGATTGAGTCTCACGGTCGATTCGCGAGAGACGCCTGCGCCCGCGGCCCGACACCTTGGGGCCGCCTTCCTCATAGGCGACAAAAAAGCGCAGCCGGTCGCTCCGGGTGAGGATGCGATGGAGGGAGGCGTTTAGCTGGGCCATGTTCTTGATCCGCCGCCTTTCCGGGACCCTGCGCCCGATCCGGACTTTATCCGTATCGATGAACCAGGGGCCGACCTCCGGCCCCCGGGCGGCCCGCAGCAGAATGTTCTCCGCCTTGAGGTCGTGAAAGAAGACCCCTCGCTCATGGAGATCCCGCAGGGCCCGGGCGCAGTCGGCCAGGGTCTTCCGCCAGTGTCTTAACTCTTCTCTTCCGGAATTCTTACCAAGATCGCCCCCCGACCCGACCGTGCGCCGTCCCTCGGCCCGGCCTGCGGCGTACTCGACCAGGTTTCGGGCGTCCGGAATCATCTCCGTGATGGTGAAACAGGCATCCAGCCTCCTCTGGAAGCGCCTCTCCACGGCGGCAAGCGGCCGGGCGACCCGGAAACCCATGGCTTCCAGTCTGCGGCTGTTTCTCCAGGAGCTCATGGCCCGGGATCTTTTCAGGGTGCTGCGGGCCGCCTCGAAGCGCCTCGTGTAGCTGCGCCTCTTCACACAGACGGCGGGGCCGGTCTCCCCCTCGCCCGGACCCACGGCGACCACCAGAGTGGCGCGCGACCTCTTGAGTACCCTCACTCCGGAGTTTTCCGGCCTCTCGATCCGGTCCAGGCATGCCTCGATCTCCGAGATCGTTGTGTGGCGACATATGACCCCGCGCAGGGAGCCCGACCTGAAAGGCCGGCCACCGGGGGCTGAATCTCCCGTCACGTCTCCCTCATCCGGGGTGGGCCGAAATCCTCTTCGACCGGAGCACTTCATAGTAGACCGACTCGTTCTGTTTGGCCATCATTCGGCTGCTGAATTCCTCCTCTACGATTCTCCTTCCCTCTTTTCCCATTCGGGCCGCCAGAGCTCTGTCCTTCAGAAGCCGCTTGATCCGGTCGGCCACGGCCTCGTAGTCGCGGGGCGGCACGAGAAATCCGTTAACCCCCTCCCGGGTCGACTCCGGGATTCCGCCTACCCTCGAGGCCACAATCGGCTTGCCCATGGCCATCCCCTCCAGGATCGCCACGCCAAGGCCCTCGTACACGGAGGTGAGCACCAGCACGTCGAAGGCGGCCAGCACGTCGACCACATCGTCCCTGTGCCCGGTAAAGATTACGCGGCCCGCAAGCCCCAGCTGCCGGACCAATACTTCCAGCTCGCCCCGAAGCGGCCCGTCGCCGGCAATGAGAAAGTGGGTCCTCGGGAGCTCGCGGATCACCTCCCGGGCCGCCCGCAGGAAATAGTGATGGCCCTTGCGTTGGGTGAGGGTGGCGTTTATGCCCACCACCGGCACGTCCAGGGGGATGCCGAGAGCGCGTCGCATCCCGTCTCCGCTTCGAGCCGGATTGAACTTGTCCACGTCGATCCCGTCTACCACGACCTCGACCTTCTCTTTCGGGATTCCCGCGGTGAGAAGGACCTTCTCCACCCCTTTCGATATGGCGATCACTCGGTCGACGAGACGGCGATACAGGATGTCGGTAACAAAGTGACGACCCAGGGCGTAATCCATCCGCCGGGTCACCACCACGACCGGGACCTTGGCAAAACGGGCGGCCCAGACCCCCAGCTTGTGCGCCCGGGCCGTGTGGAAGTGGACAACGTTGACCTTCTCTCGGAGCATAAGGCGAGCCAAGCGAACCGGGGCCGCCAGGTCGAGGGAATTTCGCATCGGAAGGATCCGGATGTCGAAGTCGTCCTCCCGCCCGCGCCGGGCGCTCTCGCTACCGGGGGGGCAGGCAAGAAGAGTCTGGTGGCCGTGTGCATTCAGGTAGTGGGTGAGTAAAAAGACCTGCTCCTCACCGCCGGCCCACTCTTTCTCCGCATCGATGTGCAGGATGCTGAGGGGTTCAGACTCGTTCATGCGCATCCGTCTCGCTCATTTCGCCTGATGCGGCCAATCCGCCATAGAAAGGAGAATATCGAATATTGAACAAGGAATATCGAACCGCTGAAGTTCGGAGAGAGGAGAAAGAGCCCTTCTTGCCTTCGAAATTCTGCGGTTCCTTGTTCTGCGGTTCGAAATTCTCATTT
Source organism: uncultured Thermodesulfobacteriota bacterium (assembly GCA_964522545.1). GTDB lineage: Bacteria > Desulfobacterota > DSWW01 > CAZFWM01 > CAZFWM01 > CAZFWM01. The sequence goes on along the minus strand of CAZFWM010000135.1, from coordinate 2,047 downwards.
CGTTTCTGCCAGGGTTACTCAGCATGTCTACCCCTCGACCGGCCTCGCCGCGCCGTTCCCCTCCCCCTCATGGAGGAACTGCATCCTATGGAGCTTGGCGTACTCCCCCTCCCGGGCGAGGAGCTCGTCGTGCGTGCCCTCCTCCACGATCCCGCCGTCCACGATCACGACGATCCGGTCGGCGTTGCGAATCGTGGAGAGCCTGTGGGCGATCACCAGGGTGGTCCGGTTCTTCATGAGCCGCTCCAGGGCCTCTTGGACGAGGACCTCGCTCTCCGTGTCCAGCGACGAGGTGGCCTCGTCGAGGATGAGGATCGGGGCATCCTTGAGCAGGGCCCGGGCGATGGAGAGTCGCTGGCGCTGCCCGCCCGAGAGCCTCACCCCCTGGTCGCCGATCATGGTGTCGTACCCCTCGGTGAATGACTCGATGAATTCGTGGGCGTTCGCCATCCGGGCCGCCTCGATGATCTGCTCTTCCGACTTCGCCACGTCCCCGTATGCGATGTTGTTGCGCACCGTGTCGTTGAAGAGGATCGTCTGCTGGGTGACCATGGCGATCTGCCGGCGCAGCGATTGTATCGTAACATCCCGGATGTCGGTTCCGTCGATGGAGACACCCCCCCGGTTCACCTCGTAGAATCGCGGCAGCAGGTGCACGAGAGTGGTCTTGCCGCCTCCGCTCATCCCGGCAAAGGCCACCACTTCGCCCACCCGGACATGGAGATCGACCCCCTTGAGGACCCACTCATCCCCGTAGCGGAAAGACAGATCCCGGAACTCGATCCGGTCCCGAATGACGGGGAGATCCACGGCACCCGGTCGGTCGGTGATCTCGGGCTCTGTATCCATGACGTCCCGGATCCGCTCCACCGAGGCCATCCCCTGCTGCAGGGCGTTGTTGATCTTGCTCATCCCCTTGATCGGCTTGTACATGGCAAAGAGGGCGGCGATGAAGGACATGAACTGGCCCGCCGTGTACGATTCGGTGGTGATCACCTTGTAGCCGCCGAATCCGATGATCACGGCCGCGGCCAGGCCGCCGAGGGTCTCCATGACCGGGGAGGAGATGGCGTTGATCCTGGCGGTCCGGATGGCGAGCCGGAAGATCCGGTTGTTCTCCTTCCCGAAGCGCCGGTTCTCGTACTCCTCCATGCCGAAGGCCTTGACGATCTTGTTGCCGAAGATGGTCTCCTGAAGCAGGGCGCTCAGGATCCCCTTGGTGTGCTGGGTTCTCTTGCTGAACTTGCGCACCTTGCGGCCGAAACGCACGATCAGGGTCCCAGTGACCGGCAGGGAGAGGATCGCGATGAGCGAGAGCTGCCAGTCCTGGTAGAGGGCGACGCAGAGCAGGCCGATGATGTGAAAGCTGTCCTTGAGTACGCCCGTGACGGATGTGGTCACCGAGGTGGAGATCTGGTTCACGTCGTCCGTGATGCGCGACATGATGTACCCGGTCGGGTTGTTGTCGAAGTACCGGAGCGACAGGGTCTGGATGTGTCGGTACAGGCGCTCGCGCAGGTCCCGGATGATGCTGTTGCCCACATACTTCATCTGGTAGGCCTGCATGAAGTCGAAGAGCCCCTTGAGGATGAAGATGATGGCCACGGCAAAGGGCAGGAGCATCAGCCGGTCCGCGTCCTTTTTGAGAAAGATCTCATCGAGAACGGGGCGCACCATGAATATGACAGCCGAGTCGAGGCCGGCGACCCCGAGCATAAAGACCACGGCCATACAGAGCCGGACCCAGTAGGGCTTAATGTATTCGAAAAGCCACTTGTACAGTGCCACGGTTATTCCTTGAGTCGAGAGTTAAGAGCTCTTCAATTGTAGGGGCGGGGTTTATCCCCACCCGATTCTGTGTCGCCAAAGGGGGCCGTCTCAACGTCCCAGTAGGCGCCACCAGAGCCGGTGCAGCCTGCGCCTCCAGCGCCTCCTTGCATGAAAGCGCACTCCCTTGCGCATCTCTTCCCGGCCGCCCTCGAAATACCTTCTCAGGAAGCGGAGGCGGTCGCACACCGTGATATATCCGGCGCTACGGATCCACTTC
>CAZFWM010000134.1:15819-18383 GCA_964522545.1 uncultured Thermodesulfobacteriota bacterium | reverse complement strand
TCCAGTACGTGAGGACCTGTCCGAGATGAGCACGGCCGCAGATGGCGTGCTCTGGCGCGAGCGTCAGCGGTTTCCGCCTGCGGTTTTATGCAACGTTAGGGTTTAGTTCTCCTCGTCCGCTTCTTTCTCCGCCTGCGGGGAGGGGTTCTCCCCGACCTCGCTTCAAAGAAGAGTCGCACGGGAACACCTTGAAAGCCGAAGGCCTCCCGTATCCTGTTTACAATGTACCGCTGATAGGAGAAGTGGACCGATTCGGGGCTGTTGGCAACAATGGCGAATGTGGGGGGGGCCGTGCTCACCTGTCTGATGTAGTAGAGCCTGAGTTGGCGCCCGCCGACCAGTGGGGGCTGGTGGGCCCGCTGAATATCCTCGAGGAGGCGATTGAGGGCCGCCGTGGGTGTGCGTTTTCGGAATCCCGCTGCAACCTCGTCGACCTGTGGGAGTAGTAAGTCAACGGACTCTCCTGTCCTGGCCGAGAGGATCAAGACCGGCGCAAAGGAGAGATACTTGAGCTTCCATCTCACCTCCTCCCGCAGATCCTCGACCTTTCTTCCTGCGCTTCGCGCCAGGTCCCACTTGTTGACCACAATGATGCACCCTCGGCCCCGGTCATAGGCGTATCCTGCGATGTGTCCGTCCTGAGCCGTGACCCCCTCAGATGCGTCGATGAGAATGAGTGCCACGGCGCACCTTTCGAGGCTCTTTAGGGCCATGATGACCGTGTACTTCTCCAGCTGCTCGCGGACCCGGCCCTTGCGGCGGATGCCGGCCGTGTCGATGAGTCTGTAGCGACGGCCGAGCATCGAGAAAGGGGTGTCGATCGCGTCCCGGGTCGTGCCCGGTCTCTCATCCACCATGACCCGCTGGTACCCGAGCACCGCGTTTACGAGGGTCGATTTGCCCGTGTTCGGCCGGCCCACTACGGCGATGCGGGTCTCACCGGCAACCTCCTCACTCTCTTCAGCATCCGGCAGCGCGCTCACCAGGGCATCGAGTAGCTCTGCAATTCCGCGGCCGTGGGCCGCCGATATCGGGTAGAAATCCTCGACGCCCAGCTTGTAGAACTCGGCTATGCCCGCTTCATGCTTGGGTCCGTCTATTTTGTTGACTGCGTGGAAGACCGGCTTCCTGGAGACCCGCAGCATCTGCCCGACCTCGGCATCCATAGGAGCCAGCCCGGCCTGCCCGTCCATCAAAAAAATGACGGCCTCCGCCTCCTCCACGGCCAGCTCGATGAGTCCCCTCATTCGTGGGAGAAGCGCATCGCCCTGGTCCTCATCATACCCACCCGTGTCGATGATGTGGAAACGCCGCCCTTCGTGCTGCACCTCTTCGTAGAGAAGATCTCGGGTCACTCCGGGCGACTTGTGGACGATCGCCCTGGATTTGCGCGCGAGTCGGTTGAACAGCGTCGATTTTCCTACATTGGGACGCCCCACGATCGCCACAAGAGGAATCATTGTTCTCTCCCGCCCCGTCGGGCATAGCCGAACCTCTTGAGAGCCTCCGGGCGCTTGCTCCAGTTCTTTTCGACTTTCACCCACAGGCCGAGAAAGACCGGTGCGCCGATCAGCTTCTCGATGTCCTTGCGGGCCAGTGAGCCGATGCTCTTGAGCATCCTCCCGCCCCTGCCGATGAGCATCCCTTTCTGGGACTCCCGCTCCACATGGATCGTGGCCCTGATGCGGGTCGTCCCCTCCCCTTTCGGCTCTTTGAATTCGGTCACCTCCACGGCGGCCGCATAGGGGATCTCCTGTTCCATCAGGAGCATGATCTTTTCTCTGATGATCTCCTGGGTCAAAAATCGCAGCGACAGATCCGTGAACTGGTCATCCGGGAAATACTTTGGGCCCGGGGGCAGAAGCTCCTGCAGAGTCCGAACCAGCCTCTCCAGTCCCCGGCCTGTGAGGGCCGATACCGGGATCACGTCGACATAAGTCCCCATGCCGCGAACCGTATCCACCACGGATCTCAGCCCCTCGTCTCCAAGAAGATCGATCTTGTTGATCACGGCCACGATAGGGGCCTTGCTCGATTCCAGCTGGCCGGCCAGGTGGCGGGTTCCCGGCCCAGACGGGTCGGTACCGTCGATCAGAAAACAGACGACGTCGGCCTCTCCAAGAGCGGCTATGGCCGTATCCACCATAGCCAGATTCAAGGCGGATCTGGCGCGATGAATTCCCGGTGTGTCGAGGAGAATCAACTGGGAGGCGGGAGATGTCAGAACCCCGAGGATGCGGTGCCGGGTGGTCTGAGGTTTTTCGGTGATAACCGCGATCTTCTCCCCGAGCACGCGGTTGATCAGAGTGGACTTCCCCACATTCGGACGCCCCAGAATGGTGACATATCCGGAGCGAAATTCTTCACCCTTCATGAATCCGAGCCAATCCACCAGCTCTGCCGGTGAGAATAGACAAGGTTCTACCATTTCGAGCGAGAGAGGGAAACCGGCCGATTGGCTCGGATTCATAATTTTTAGGAGATATCATGTGTTAAAGAATTCTCTAAACTGAATCAGCGGCCCCCCGCTGTACCGGGGGGGGGGGGGTTGGGGCGTTTGTTGG
>CAZFWM010000134.1:0-15809 GCA_964522545.1 uncultured Thermodesulfobacteriota bacterium | reverse complement strand
TTTTAATAATTTTTTTGATTTATCTTGTTTTAAAAATTTCTTTAAACTTAAGCAGGGACCACCGGAGATACCGGTGGTCGCTGATTTCGGACTTTGCTTCGAGCTCTCTTTCGAGCCTGTCCAGCGCTTTTCGTGCGGCTTCCTGTTCGGCCTCTTTCTTGCTCTTTCCCTCTCCCTCGCCATAGATTTCGCTGTTTATGAGAAGCTCCACCCGAAACGTCTTGTTGTGGTCCGGACCCCACTCGTCGGCCAGTACATAGTCGGGTGTAGAACGGTAAAGGCCCTGGACCATCTCCTGAAGGCGGGTCTTGCAATCCTGGTGGAGTATTCCCCTGTCGACATTTTCGACTTGGTCTGAGAAGTGTTTCCCGATCACGAGAAAGGCCGCATCCAGACCTCCATCGAGGTAGATGCTCGCGATGACCGCTTCATAGGTGTCGGAAAGGATCGAATTTTTCTCCCTTCCATTCGTTGAATCTTCCCCCCTCCCCAGCAGGAGGTAGCTTCCTATCGAAAACTCCCTGGCCTTCAGAGCAAGGGAGGTCTCGTTTACCATGGCCGATCGGAGCTTGGAGAGCTCGCCCTCCTGGAAATCAGGATTTCCCTCCATGGCGTTGTGGCTGATCACCAGGTTGAGCACGGCATCGCCCAGGAACTCCAGCCTTTCATTGTCACTCAGGTTCTCCTCGGGATTCTCATTTACATAGGAGCGGTGAGTCAGGGCTTGGCTGAGCAGGGTTATATCGCGAAACCGATAGCCGAGGGAGATTTCCAGCCCCTCGAGTTCACGCCTCTTGTCATCGTTCATTCTCGAACCTCTCGTGTCCCAAAGCACCGCTTCAGCAGAAGGATATTGACCAACGAATTTTCAAATGGAAGTAAGTGGGACATTCACGTTGGCGGAGATCGGGGAAAATTCCAGGGTCGGATTGCGATCTGCACGGCCTTCTCTGACTGCCTTTCAAGAAACCCAAGGCTGATTCAGAGGACAATGTGATCCTGACTACGAAATCGGTTTGTGATCGACGATAACTAACGATCCATCCGGCTTGGGTCTTGCGAGGGCGATACACTTGCCCGGAGTATTCCACATCAAGCGATTCTTGCTCCAGTGAAAGTGTAGCTGTTTTTTGCCGCCGGTGATGTAGTTGATCCCCGATCCCGTGATCAAAAAGACGAGCTGTTTTGGCTGCACTTCCCAGTAGAGCCCATTGGTGAGCTGACGAGGAAAGACAAATCGGTTCTTCGACGACAACGATACGGATCCGTCCTTTTTATAGAAACCCTCCCCCAGTATCCATCCGACGATGCGTACAGGCGTTTGCGTTGTATTTTTCAAAACGATATATTCATCTTCGATGCGCTCCTCGAGTGTATTCCCCTTCGGATCCGTATGGGTCTCGAAAATCTTCATTGTTCTACCTCTCAATCAAACGTTGGTTGTTATTCGTAACTGCTGATAGCCTAGCGCCTCAACTCCTATCCGTCAAGGGGGCAATCCCCTCAATTGGAGTTTTTTTTCGCCCTGAAATCAGCGGGGAGGTGTGCTCTTCCAAACACCTTTGTTCCCTCTGTACGCTCGATGAATACCCCGATCTCGGAATTCGCAGCCCCCTCGTCGACCCCCTCCACAAGGACGGAAATGTAATTCCTTGTAAACCCCTTCATTCGACCTGTGACCTCATCCATCTGATTTTCTATGAGAACCGGCAGCATCGACCCTATAAAGCGCGAGGCAAATGCCATTTTCTTTTTCCGGCCCAGACACCTCAATTCATTGCACCGTTGCCGGATCGTATCGTGCGGGACCTGATCAGGCAGCCGTGAGGCTTTCGTTCCCTTCCTATTGGAATACGGAAATATATGGAGATAGGATACAGGTAGTGCTTCGATCAGACTTACAGTCCTTAGAAATGCGTCTTCACCCTCACCTGGAAATCCGACGATAACGTCAAGGCCAATGGCTGCACCAGGCAGTGCATCGGTTACCTTCTCTATCAGGCGATTGAAGAAAGCGGTGTCATACGGGCGGCCCATGCGGCGCAGTACTTCGTCGTCGCCGCTCTGCATCGGTATGTGGAGATGGTTACAGAAGATCGACTCTCTAGCCATGAGGCCGAGGAGAGCGGTGCTGATCTCGCCCGGCTCGATAGAGCTCAGGCGGATTCGGGGAAGAGACCTCTGAAGGGCTACTTCGCCGAGGAGTCGAACGATGGAAGAGGAGGGAGAGAGGTCGAGACCATAAGCGCCCAGATGGATCCCGCAGAGGACCGCTTCCTTGTACCCCTCTGCTCCGAGATCCTCCAGCTGGGCCAGCACCCGCCCGGGTTCAACGCTTCGGCTCCGGCCGCGCGCCCGGGGGATGATGCAGTAGGCACAGCTCGCGTTGCAACCATCCTGGATCTTGAGAAAGGCACGCGTCCTGCCGGAGAAGCTTTTCGCGTCGAAAGTACGCAGCTCGTTTTCATCTTCGATCTCGCCCACCCGGACTCTGGGGGCCGATCCTCCTCTTTCCGGGCTCTTGGCCGCCTCCTCGACGAACCGTACGATCTCCTCTTTCTCTCTGTTTCCGAGTACACAGCGCACACCCTCGATCGCGGAGATTGCATCGGGGCTGACCTGGGCATAGCACCCTGTCACGATAACGGGTGCGCCCTTTCCGATGCGGTGCGCCTTTCGGATGAGCTGGCGGGACTTCATATCGGTCTTGCTGGTGACGGTGCACGTGTTGATGATATAGAGGTCGGCACCGGGACCGAAGGGGATGAGGGCGTGTCCTTTTTTCTTCAAACACTCGCCCATAAAAGAAGAGTCGTACTGATTGATCTTGCAGCCGAGCGTGGCTATGGCCAGACGCATTCCCTTCCACACCTCACTCTCAGCCGGCCGCTTCCTCTCGCAAGAGCTCGCCCTTTTTGCGCCTGAGATCCTCCAATGTTATACTTTTCAGAAAGTCGTTTACGTGATCCGTAAGGCCCATCCACACCTCCCTGGTCACACACGTTTTTGTGTTGGGACAGGAATTGTCACTTTCCCTCAGCTTGATACAGTGGACCATATCGAGGGGCTCGTCCACCTTCTCGATGATCTCGTAAATAAGAATTTCATTAGAAGGCCGCCTCAGAATATACCCTCCGCTAGGTCCCCGTATACTGCTCACCAGCCCCCCTCGCTTCAGACGGAGAAAGAGCTGTTCCAGATAGGAAATCGAGATCTTTTCCCTCTCGGCGATCACTTTGAGAGAGACGGGTTGCCCTTTGGAGTAATAAGAGAGATCGACCATAGCTCGTACGGCGTACCTACCCTTCGTGGACAGACGCATTTATATTCCCCCAAGCATATTTATCTTGTTATTCAATAGTTGCTTTCTATTGCAAACGGAATCATTATTATGGAGGTCTTTGAGTTTCTTTGTCAAGAATTACTCCTTCAGACGGGGCCCGGCGACTGCGATACGGCTCCTGATCCGCTCCAAGGTCCTGGGGCCGATCCCGCGTACCTGGAGAAGCTCTTCTTCTTTCTCGAATCCGCCGCTTTCCTCCCTCCGGGCCACGATTCGGCCCGCCAGAACAGGCCCGATCCCGGGGAGGAGCTCAAAAGCCTCCGCCCTTGCTTTATTGATATCGATCGGTAGGCGGTGGGAAATGAGAGCTGCGGCGCTCATTCTTCCTATCTCGATATCGAGACATCCCGTAGGTTCTCTCTGAAACACCCATCGCGATCCACTGGCCGGGACTGGATATTTCCCTTTATCCTCGATCCCACACTCCCTGGCTCCTGCTTCTATTATGATGCGCTCTATGGATACCGGCCCATCGAACCTGTAGATTCCCGGGTGTTCTACGTCTCCGGCCACCTCCAGGATCAGGGCTTTCTCAATGGGCCCCTCTGCGCTTGACCCAAAACCGAAATCTCCTTCATAGCGCATCAATAAGAGCCCGATGAAGGCCAGAAGCAGGACCGAAGGCCCGAATAGATATCGAGTATCTTTCATGATCGGACCATACTATACCATGAGTAGATCTTAGAACATCAGCATTCCGCAAAGAGTGCCTTTAGGACACAACAGAGCCGCTCTCCTGCGGCGGAAGCGCTCAACAGCCGTCTGTCGCCGCCTCGGTGCTGGATCGTGATCAGGATGTGCTCAATGGGAAGCGCCTCAGGAACTCGATCGGCCCACTCGATCACGGAGACCCCCCCGCCCTCGATGGCATCCCGGAGCCCGATTTCCTCGAGCTCATCCAGAGTGGAGATCCTGTACAGATCAAAATGGTAAAGGGGCATGCGCCCGGTGTACATATTGAGGATAATGAATGTGGGGCTGCGCACACACTGTCGGTCCGGGACCTCCAAGGCCCGGGCAATTCCCTGGACCATGCATGTCTTCCCGGATCCCAGGGGACCTACGAGGCCGACTACATCTCCGGCCCGCAACAATCCGCCCAGACGTTCTCCAAAGCGTCCGGTTTCCTCGGGGGACGCCATTTCAATGCAGATCCCCCCTCCCTCCGGCGGGAGCCGAGTCATTCATTCCCCCTGCCGGGCCCTTCTCCCTGGAGTTCACTGATGAGGGCTGGAAGGAGATCCAGCAGGTCACCCGCGATTATTCCGACCGGCCCCTTGGCCTGGGCAGCCCGGTCTCCGGCAAGGCCGTGAAAGTATGCCCCGAGCACGGCCGCCCAAGTCGGCTCATGCCCCTGGGCGGCAAAGGAGGCGATCATGCCGGTCAGCACATCGCCCATCCCGCCCGAGGCCATTCCCGGGTTTCCCGTCGGTATGATGAAGACCTCCCCCTCCGGGGAAGTGACGAGCGTGCGCGCCCCTTTGAGGACGAGGGTGACGTGGTAATGCTGAGAAAAATTCGTGGCCGTGGGCAGTCGCTTCTTCTGAACCTCCGCTGTGCTGAGCCCTGCAAGCCTCCCCATTTCTCCAGGATGCGGAGTCAGTACGATCGGTCCGGGTGCCTGTTCAAGGCAGTCGAGGCGGCCGGCCAGAGCGTTCAGGCCGTCGGCGTCCACTACGATGGGTCCGTTCGAGCCCGAAATCAGGGAGCGCACCAGCTCTGCCGTCTCCGGATCCATGGAGAGACCGGGGCCCATGGCGAGGCAGGGCATTGTCCTCCGGGCTTTCTCGATCTCGCCCTCGGCCCCGATCGACAGCGCGCCGCCCGGTGTTTCCGGCAGGGGCATCGTCATCGCCTCTGTCAGCTTGACTTCGAGCACCGGGTTGAGACCGGCGGGGGCTCCGAGAGTGACCAGCCCTGCGCCACAGCGCAAGGCGCCCATGCAGGTGAGGGCCGCCGCCCCTGTCTTTCCGGGAGATCCGGCCAGGACCAGGAGGTGGCCGAAATTTCCCTTGTGCGCATCCGGGCTCCTTGGCTCGAGAGAGGCCTGTATTTCAGAGGGCTCCACGAGAGAGACGAGGATGCCGGCCTCTTCCACGACAAAGTCCGGAATGCCTATGTCGATGACCTCGAGATGGCCGACGATCCCGGCCCCCGGGTATATCACCTGCCCTACCTTTGGCAGGCCGAAGGTTGCGGTCATATCGGCCCGGACTGCCTCTCCCATGGGCTCGCCCGTTGTCGCGTTGAGTCCGGAGGGGATGTCGATCGCGGCCACGGGGCTCGCCTGCGAGTTGAGAAACTGGATGGCCTGGAGCTCGACGCCTCGCACGGCGCTGTTCAGCCCGGTTCCGAAGATGCCGTCCACATAGAGATCGTACCCGGCGATCTCCCTGAAAGAGCGCTTGAGCTGATCGGGCCCGGATATCTCGTTCAGGGTCCCTCCGCTCTTTTCGTAGATGCTCATGTTCACGGCGGCATCGCCGCGCACTCTATCCTTTGTGCCGAGGAGCCAGAGACCCACATCCATACCGAGGGCACGCAGGCAGCGGGCGATCACGAAGCCATCGCCGCCATTGTTACCTCGGCCGCAGACGATGGCCACCCGAAGCCCCTCGAGCCCGGGGTACCGCCTCTTCATGGACTCCACCATTCCCCGTCCGGCGTTCTCCATCAGGACGATACCGGGGATTCCGACTTCCTGGATCGTGCGCCTGTCCAGGGCCTGCATCTGTTCTGCCGTGACGACCTTCATGCCGTTTTCCCCGTCTCACGTAAGAATGGAGCGTATGCGATCCGCAATGGCATTGGCTTGGGCGCGAATGATGCCTTCATCCATCCCTTCGATCATGACGCGTGCGAGCGGCTCGGTGCCCGAGTAGCGGAGCACGACGCGGCCCTCCTCGCCGAGAACATCCTCCACCGACCGGACCGCTTCGGTGATCTCCGTAATATCCTCCAGGGGGACTTTCTCCTTGACTCGGACGTTGAGCAGGATCTGGGGCACTCGCTTCATGACGCCTGCCAGATCGGACAGGGTGCGGCCGCTCCGCTGCATGATCGCAAGGAGCTGAAGGGTGGTGATAATTCCGTCGCCCGTGGTGTTGTAGTCCAGAAAAACGATGTGTCCCGACTGCTCCCCCCCCAGGTTGTACCCGCCCGACCTCATCTCTTCGACCACGTACCGGTCGCCCACCTGCGTGCGGAGCATGGTGCCTCCGGCGCGCTTCACGGCGATCTCCAAACCCAGATTGCTCATGATCGTGGCCACCAGGGTGTTGTTCTTGAGGCACCCCCGGCCGATCATGTCGGTGGCACAGACCGCCATGACATGGTCACCGTCCACGATGCGACCGTTCTCGTCGGTGAATATGACCCGGTCCCCGTCGCCGTCGAGAGCGATCCCTATGTCGGCCCTGTACTCCCGGACCTTCTCCGATATGATCTCAGGGTGCAGCGACCCGCAGTTGAAGTTGATGTTCTCTCCGTTCGGATTGACGCCCAGAGAAATGACCTCCGCGCCCAGCTCCGAGAAGACCGTCGGCGCCACGCGGTAGGCGGCGCCGTTGGCGCAGTCGAGGATGATGCGGAGTCCGTCCAGGGAGAGCTCCCGTGGAAACGTATCTTTCAAAAAGACCACGTAGCGGCCCCGCGCGTCGTCGATCCTGAAGGCCTTCCCCACGTCGGTGGCGGTCGGCCTGAGGTGGTCGATCTCTTTGCTGAAGATCAGATCCTCGATCCGCCTCTCCAGCTCGTCCGAGAGCTTGAAGCCGTCCCGGCCGAAAAACTTGATCCCGTTATCGTGAAAAAGGTTGTGGGAGGCCGAGATCACAGCCCCGGCGTCGGCCCGCATGCTCTGGGTGATGAATGCGATTCCGGGCGTGGGCAGGGGCCCGATGAGGAGCGCATCCACGCCCATGGAGCAGATTCCGGCCACGAGGGCGTTCTCGAGCATGTAGCATGAGAGCCGCGTGTCTTTGCCGATGATGATCTTGTGTCGCCGTTCTTTGTTCTTAAAGTGATAGGCTACCGCGCGTCCGAGCTGCATTGCGGTCTCGACGGTCATCGGCTCGATATTGGCGACACCGCGCACGCCGTCGGTACCGAATAATTTCTTCATATTCTTTCCTCTTTCCTTAAACGCGGCCGAGCCGCAACCGAAAAGATGTGTAAGCAAGAGAAAAATGGGAAATTGGGAAACAGGGAAAATATTTTAAATTTTCTCCATTTCCCCCTTTTTCCCCTTTTCCCTTTTCCCTTTCCTTACACAATGGCCATCTTTAACCCATTGATTCCATTATCGACAATTTTTATCGATCATAGCCCCCAAAGCACCTAATCAAGCGCCTACAATCCCTCTTCCGGGCGGATTTCTTCAGTCCCGGTCGGAGGCGCTTCTGGACCCTCACCATCCGCCCCGCCCACGTCCGTCTCTTCGACCGGCGGCTCTTGTATCTCTACCTCTATCCGTTCCGGCTCGAACGTGAGCTGAGTCGCCTCCGGCAGATCCTTCAACTTAAAGAAAGGCCTGATCTGGTTCACTCCGGGCTGAATCTCCGACAGGTCGATCCAGGCTTCGGCCGTCTGGAGATCGAGGGCGGAGATGGAGTTACGCGTCCCCTTCATCGTCACGTTGATGTGATCCGGTTCGAGCCGGACCGGCCGGGTGTAATTGATCACCCCCACAGGGAGCTTCTCTATAGTTCGGGTGATAATCTCTTCCACGATTCGGATTTCCACCTTCGCCTTGAACGTTCCATAAAGCTCGACATGCTGCCCGGCGAGGTCGAGACCAACCTCCCGGGTCTCGCTTCCGGTGAGGCCCGTGAGGTCGATTTTTTCGGTCCACAGCTCCTTCATATTGGCATACTCGGACTTGGCCACCTTGATCGGCGTCGTAGGGGGCTCGACCTTAACCTCATTCACCACGAATCCCGGCGCCGGCGCGCCGATCATTATGGCGCGTATGGGGATCTTATCTTTTTTCCAGAGTGCGTCGGCCCGAACCGTGACGTATCTCGGAGAGAACCCGAGGACATTGATCCCCGTGGGGATTCTGAAATCCTTCTCCTGGATCTGTACCTCGTTGTCCCCTTTTTCGATTGTCGAGAGGTCTATTCTGACGGTCTGCTTCATGGCGAGGAACCCCTTCATCAACCGCGGGGGTCCCTTGACACGGAGCTCGATCATCTCGACAAGGTTGTTGATCACGATCAACCCCTCCGGAGGTCGGCTGTATCGGACAGGGATGGGACGAACCGATTCGTCCTGGGCCGTAAAATTCACATAAAACCACAGGGTCACGGCCAGCATGATTGAGAGTACCTTCAACAAGGGATTTTGAATAAGACGTTTCATCTCATCGTCCTTGTTATCCCTTGGACCGAGCCTTGCGCGGCTTGAACAGTGTGAGAAGTCTTTCGCGCAGGGTGTCGGCATCGACAGGTTTGACCAGGTGTCCATTCACGGCGAGCGATATGTTCCCATCTTCTTCCGACACCACGATCACAACGGCATCGGTCCGTTCGCTCAGGCCAATCGCCGCCCGGTGCCTGGTCCCGAGGCGCTTTTCAATCCCCGGCCGGGTTGTAAGAGGGAGAAAACACCCTGCGGCAAATAATCGTCCCTGCCGCACGAGAAGCGCCCCGTCGTGAAGTGGGGAATAAGGGAGAAAGACGGAACTGATCAGCTCCCTCGAGACCTTGCTATCGATCGACACGCCCATCTCAACGAACTCTGTGAGCTGGCTCTCTCGCTCCAGGGCGATGAGGGCGCCGATCCGCCTCTGGGCAAGGGAGATGGCCGCCCTGACCAGCTCCTCAAGGACATGGGTCTCTTCAAAGCGGCTCACGCCTGCGAAGAACGGATTCCGGCCGAATCGCGTCAGCCCTCGGCGAATATCCTCCTGAAATAGGATGACGATGATCAGGATGATGAAGGTAAGAAAATTTCCGATGATCCACTGGATCGTGAAAAAGTCGAAAAATCTGGAAACCGCGTAGGCACCGGAGATCAGCACCAGCCCCCAGAGCATCTGGACGGCCCGTGTTCCTTTGATTAGGAGGAATATTCGATAGAGGACGAAGGATACGATCAGGATATCGACGACGTCATGCCAGTTGAAATCGATAAGATGGATGTTTTCCATATTCCTGTGGACGCTGCTCCCCCCGGGCGTATTCCGCGGGAGACCTTGAACCCGAGCCAAACCACCGGTGGATTAGTAGGGATTTATTGCCGCCAAGACCATCACTCCTCTTCCATAGGGAGGTTGGAGGATGATTCATTGGTCGATTCCTGCTCTTCCTCGGCGCTGTGTGCAGAATGAGCATCTTCTCGGGGCGCGGCTTCCCGGGGTGTCTCTTGCGCCGGCTCCTCCTGCTTAATCGGAGGGACCCGGGTCGGGAGCTCCTCGCCCCGCACGATCAATTCGATCTCCCCGGCGTCGAGGGACTCGCGCTCCAGCAGAGCGGATGCCAATCTGTGAAGGGTGTCCTGATTCTCTTTGAGGATGTTCCCGGCCCGCTCGTAGCTCTCCGTGATGATCTGCTTCACTTCCCGGTCAATATCCACGGCCGTGCTCTCACTGTAATCCTGCTGCTGCGACACTTCACGCCCCAAGAAGATGAGCTCTTCCCGTTTTCCGAAGCTGAGAGGCCCGAGCTTACTGCTCATGCCCCACTCGCAGACCATGCGACGAGAAAGCTCCGTGGCGCGCTCGATATCATTTCCAGCGCCGGTTGTGATCTGATTGAAAACCAGCTCCTCGGCTACGCGCCCACCGAAGAGCACAGTGACCTGATCGATCAAATAATCCCTTGAATTGATGTACTTATCGTCCTCCGGGAGCTGCTGGGTTAAACCGAGGGCCATCCCTCTTGGGATGATGGTCACCTTGTGGATCGGGTCCGCGTGGGGAACGATCTTGGCCACCAGCGCGTGTCCGGCCTCGTGATAGGCGATTATGTTCTTCTCCTCGTCGCTGATGATCATGCTTTTGCGCTCGACGCCCATCATGACCTTGTCCTTGGCCTGCTCGAAGTCGACCATTTCGATCTTGGACTTTTCGGATCGTGCCGCGATCAGTGCGGCCTCATTGACCAGGTTGGCCAGATCGGCCCCGGAGAAGCCAGGCGTTCCCCGTGCGACCACCTCGAGCTCTACATCGCTGCTCAATGGGGTCTTGCGCGAGTGGACTTTCAGGATTCCGAGTCGGCCCTTGATGTCAGGCCGCGGGACCAAGATCTGCCGGTCGAATCGGCCCGGCCGGAGAAGGGCCGGGTCCAGCACATCGGGACGATTGGTGGCCGAAATGAGGATGACCCCTTCGTTCGATTCGAACCCGTCCATCTCGACGAGAAGCTGATTGAGGGTCTGTTCCCTTTCGTCATGCCCGCCACCGAGGCCGGCGCCGCGGTGGCGCCCCACGGCGTCGATCTCGTCGATGAAGATGATGCAGGGGGCGTGCCGCTTGCCCTGGATGAAGAGATCGCGAACCCGCGAGGCCCCCACCCCCACGAACATCTCGACAAAGTCGGATCCGCTGATGCTGAAGAAGGGGACTCCCGCCTCCCCGGCGATGGCGCGGGCCAGCAGGGTCTTTCCCGTACCCGGGGCGCCTACGAGGAGCACGCCCCGTGGGATTCGACCTCCGAGCCGGGTGAATTTCTTTGGGTCTTTAAGGAACTCGATGATCTCCTCGAGCTCGACCTTCGCCTCGTCGATCCCGGCCACATCCTCAAAGGTGACTTTCTGCTGCTGCTCGGTGAGAAGCCTGGCCCGGCTCTTGCCGAAGGACATCGCCTTGCCTCCACCTACCTGCATCTGCCGCATGAAGAAAATCCATACTGCGATGAGCAGGATCATGGGGAACCAGGAGACGAGGAGCGTAACGTACCATGGCGACGCATCCTCCGGCTTCGCCTTGATGCGCACCCCCTCTTCGCGCAGTATCGAGACGAGGTCCGGATAATCCGGGGCAAAGCTCTCGAACTCACTTCCGTCGGAAAAGACCCCCTTGATTCTGCTGCCCTGGATCGTGACCTCGCTGATTTCTCCGCTATCTACCGCAGAAAGTAGAGAGCTGAATCCAATCTCTTCCTTCTCGCTCCGCTGCCTGCTGAACAGGCTGAAGAGGATGAAGAAGACGAGGAATATCACGACCCAGAGGGCCAAGTTTTTATGTAGTTGGCTCAATGAATCCGTCCTCTGCCCGCGCTTCTATTACTCTATCGCGAGGCTCAATGCATGAATGAATGTATGTGTTGTGGGTCGATCTCAAGAATTTATGTTATATCATCATAGCGCACAATTTCAATAGAACCGGCACATTTATTTGCAATTCATGGACCATCCGCAGCCCAGGTAAAGTTGACCTCGAGAATCCGCCGGCTCTCCGGTCCCGCCAGGAAGCGTTCATCGAGGCGGTGCGGAACTACCCAGAGGATCTTCTCAGAGGAAACGAGGAGAGGAATCGAACCGCGCTGGAACCGGGGAATCTTCAGGTCTATTAAGTAGTCCTTGACCTTTTTAGTCCCCCCCAGGCCAACCGGTCGGAATGAATCCCCGGGGCGGCGGCCGCGAACCCGGAGGGGGCCCGGCAGCCGATCGAGATCGAATCGTGCAGCCCCTGCAGGAAGGGGACGTGCGCCGGCCTCACCCTGGCTGAGGATCAGGCACCTTGCGGTGCAGCCCTGCCGGTCGAAACGGGTCGTGCCGGGGACTGCCAGGGTCTCGTCAAAATGATCCTGAGGTTTTGCTCTTTGAGGGCCCAATGTCAGAGTTCCATAGGAGACCGTCGCAACGAGCCCACCGGGAAGCGACAGCTCGCGCGAGCGGCCCGGGCGCATGATCATCTTTATAATTTCCCTGACCTGCTCCCTCCCCAGTCGATCCGGATTCCCTCCGGAGGCCTCAAGGGCCGCGCGGATCACCCGCGGTCTTATCGCCTCGTGCATCTCTGTCAGCCCAACGACCGACAGGGAGATCCGCCCATGATCCCGCTCTTGGACCACCCGCCCGAATGCTTCCTCTGCTTTGCCCTCGATGTAGTCCGCATCGACGCGCAGCATTTCGGCCAGGGCCGTGAGGTTCGTCCGCGCGCGCGGATTGATCTTATTTTCGATCCATGGCAGCAGCTCGTGCCGTACCCTGGCGCGGAGAAACCGCCGGTCCCGGTTGCTGGAGTCTTCGACAAAAGACAGTCCCCGGGTCGCTGCATATTGTGTGATCGCACTCCTGGGAGTCTCGATGAGCGGTCGTATGTATCGGCCGCCACGGACCGGTGGAATACCGGCCAGCCCTCGCAGCCCGGCGCCACGAAATAGTCGCATGAGTACCGTCTCTGCCTGGTCGTCGGCGTTGTGCCCGAGGGCGATCTTCCCTGCGTCCATCCGGGACGCCGCACTGTCAAGAAACAGGTAGCGCGCCTCCCGGGCCCTGGCCTGCAGCCCTCCCCGCTCTTGTCCCTCCCACCCAGGCTCCAGGGCTCCGACCTCAAAGGGGAGGCCCATGCGGCATGCGAGAGCACGAACCAGCGAGGCATCGTCCGGAGACTCCGGCCTGAGCCCATGGTCCAGGTGGGCCGTAACAAGCTCGATCCCCAGCTCCTTGCGAAGCTCAGACAGCACATCGAGCAGCACGACCGAATCGACCCCGCCTGACACGGCGACCAATATCCTCTCTCCGTGAGCCACCATGGCATGGCGGTCGATAGTGCTTCTCACCTCAGCTATCATGCGGCGGCATGGATCCATTATCTCTCCTCTAAACATTTTTCGCGAGTTTGTATAGTATTGATGCCCATGTAAAAAGTCGAAACCGGTCGCATGGAGCGGATGATTTCGATCAAATAAGCCGCGATTTAAGTCGAAATATGGCGTTCCGTGATTGCCCTGCCGACTTTTTACGAAATCATCAGTATTGTATAGAAATCAAGAAGAAATGGCGACTCGGCAGCACTCAAACCCATTGAAGAGATGTCTGTACTTCAATCAGCGACCACCGGAAGAGCCGGTGGATTGTTACGGATTCATCAGTTCACGAGGTCACCGCATGAAAACCACAGCCCATCACCCGGTTAAAATTCTCATTTTTCTGCTCTTCCTGGCGCCCGCTCTTTGGCCCCCTTCCCTTGGCCGCGCCGATTCGAAGAACGCCAAGGGGGCCGGCGCAGTAGAACCGATCGAGATCAAGATGGCCGCCATCGCCCCTCAGGGGAGCGGCTGGGCGGATTGCGGCTATGAGGCGGCCGAACGCATTTTCGAAAACACCAAGGGTCGGATCAAAGTCACCTGGTACCTGGGCGGCGTGATGGGGGATGAGCCGGACATGGTCAAGCGGATGCGGATCGGTCAGCTCCATGGCTCTGTGCTCACCTTGATCGGGCTCGGCCAGATCATCCCCGAGATCCGGGTCCTCCAGCTCCCGCTCCTCTTTCACAGCCCGGAGGAGGTCGATCATGTCCTGCTCCGACTGAAGCCCACGTTCCAGCGCCTCATCGAAAAGAAACGATACGTCCTCCTGGACTGGTGTGAGGCTGGGTTCGCGCGGCTCTTCTCGTCCAGGTCCTTTACCGGTCTTGACGACCTGCCCAAGCTCACCCCCTGGGTCTGGACGGGGGAGAGAATCGGCGAGGCGATGCTCGCGGCGCTGAACATGACCAAGGGGATTCCTCTCCCCTTCGCCGAGGTCCTGGTCGCCCTCCAGACCGGAACGGTCGATTCCTTTGGGGGATCCTTTTACAGCACGGTGGCGCTCCAGTGGCACCCCCACGCCAAGTTCGCCCTCGATCCGGCCATGGCCTACACGCCAGGCGGCATCGTTATGAACAAGCGTTTTTATGACGAGATCCCCGAGGACCTCAGGCAGCATTTCTACACATGTATCAACGAGTTCGCTCCGAAGCTGCGCGACCTCATCCGATCGAGCGAAGAGGTGGCCCGAAGAGGCCTTCTGGAGCGCGGCATGAAGCTGGTTCGCTTTGCTCCGGAGGAGCAGAGTGAGCTCGAGAAGCGCTGCCTCGCCATCCACGATCAGCTCGCGGATCAGGAGTACCCCCGCTGGCTCCTCGAGGAGGTACGAGCCGCGATCCAGGAGGTACGAGGCCGGGCGGGTCAGTCCGAGGGAGAGGCGGACGGCATACCCGCCCGGTAAGTGGAGAGAGTCTTGAGGGATTCGTCCAGGAGAGATCCCGGATAGTATTCATCTCGAAACCGATCATAGATTCCGTGGACCCTCTTCCTGAGGGCGTTCATTTCTTCGTCCGAGAACTGAACTACCTGCGTGCCCGCCTCTTTCATGATCTCGAATGAGCGACGGTTGTCATCCCGGATCATCTGGACCAGCCGGGGGAGGTGTCTGTCCCAGCTCGCCTGAAACAGGGGGCGGAGATCCTCCGGAAGCTTATCGTAGGCCTTCTTTTTCACCACGATGGCCCCCGGCGAATAGGCGAGGGTCCAGTGTGTCATGCACCGCGCATGGGTGTGCCACTGGAGGGCGATGGCCGGATAGTAGGGTCCGTAGAATGCGTTCACGATCCCGGACTGCAACGCGGTGAAGACGTCGGGCATATTAAGGGGGATGATCGTCCCGACCCCCGCAGTCTCAAGGATGGCCTGTGCCAGCGGCTCTCCGCTCCAGGTCCACATCTTGGTGCGAGTGAAGTCCTCCCACGTATGCAGTACCTCCTTGGCATAGAGCTGGATGAAGCCCACCTCGATCCAGCCGAGCAGGTGGAGCCCCTTCTCTGTGAAGAGGTTCCTGAAGGACTCGTCCATTGTGCTCAGAAGATGGTCCACCTCCTCATAGTTGTTGAACAGGAATGGGAGCTCGAGGATCTTCATGGCCGGAGCCATGAAGCCGAGGCCTACCACTGTGAATCCCCCTCCCTGGAGCTGGCCGATCCTCATCTTTTTGGACACGTCCGGCTCGTCGCCCATGACGGCCCCGAAGTACCACTTGATCTGAACGCGCCCCTTGGTCGAGTCCTCGATCTCCTCCTTGATGGTATTTCCCACCTTTCCCCAGGGTGTTGCCTCCGGCGCGACCACGGCAAGCTTGAAGATATGCTCAGCCCGGTCTGCGGCGAAAGAAGCTGGGGGGAAAACGAGGAGGCTGAAAGCAAATGCAACGATGACCCAACGGCCCATGGAGTTCTCCTCTCTTTAATCCGATGTTCAGGAGAAACATTCGGAAGAGAAAAAAAAACAGCCTATTGGCTGTAATCGATGAAAATCCAGGCTCTTTGTGTTTAAGGATGGAACAAGCGATTTCATGGTGGCGGTGCAGGGACTTGAACCCCGGACACTACGGATATGAGCCGTATGCTCTAACCACCTGAGCTACACCGCCGGATCTTGTTTTGCTCTTCGCAGGCATGGCTTTTATTCTCTGTAGTCAACCCTCAAAATTTTGGTTCTTCCGGATTTAGACCGTATGGCCTCCAAACTCAGATCCCAGAAAGGCG
>CAZFWM010000133.1:0-18545 GCA_964522545.1 uncultured Thermodesulfobacteriota bacterium | reverse complement strand
TGATACATGAGGTCATTCTAAAAGTCTATAGCTGAAATGTCGCTGTAGTACTATAGAGAGTGAGAAAACTGCCGGAAAAACATCCGCTATAATCACATTGTCGCGAGGGTCTCGTCAATACCGATCCCCAGCAGAAAGAGGCCCATATTGCCCCCGCTGACGATCTTCTTAGCGACCGTGGAGAATCTCCATGAAGTGATTAGCCGAGGAATACCTTCATTCGCAAGGAAATCTCGATAATTTCTATAATGCTCACGGCCGGCTGCAATTTCAAACAAGCGAATTAATATCCTATACATGAAGCCCTTTGGAAATCGGATCGGGCCGGGGTGAAAATCGATGATCAAAATACGACCATCTTCCTTCACCACGCGCACGATTTCGCTCAGCACGGCTGATCGGATCGAGCCGGGCATCTCGTGGAAAGTCAGCATCGCGGTTACAAGGTCGAAGGCACAATCGGGGTAGGGCATTCTGGATGCGTCGCCCAGACGGAGCTCAGCACGATTCCCCAATTTTTTCTGCGCTTCCTCCAGCATGGACGGGGACGTGTCTATTCCCGACACCCTGCACCCGGCCTTCTGGTAGAGTTCCAGATTCGTCCCGGTACCGCACCCCACATCCAGCACGAGCATCCCCTCACGGGGAGGATACATCTTCATGCCGATCTGTCGAATGGTCTTATTGAGAGGTTCCACCAGGGAATCGTAGAACCTTGCACTGGCTCGGTAGGGATCTTCTCTCATTTTCTGTTCTGCTCAGAATGTACAGGTTGGGGAGGACCATCATCAGGTGGCAGCATCCGGGTGATGAGCCGATGGAAGTTGATCACGACCTGGATCGTTCGAGTATCCCTCATTACTTTTGGTTATACTCTTTAATGATCTCTTTCCTGCGGAAGCAGTCCAGGCTATGGTCATTAACCATCCCCGTGGCCTGCATGTGGGCGTAGACGATCGTAGATCCCACGAATTTAAAGCCCCGTTGCCGTAGGTCTTTGCTCAGCGCATCCGATTCCGGGCTGGTCGGCCGGTAGTCTTCCAGGGTTTTGATCTTGTTCAGGATCGGCTTTCCGTCGACGAAACGCCAGATGAAGGCATCGAAGCTTCCGAACTCCTCCTGAACCTCCAGGAACCTCCGGGCGTTGTTCACAGCGGCGTTCACCTTCTGGCGGTTGCGGATTATGCCCGGATTGCCCAGCAGCTTCTCGACTTTCTTCTCGCTGTACCTGGCAACTTTTTCAGGATCGAATCGATCGAAGGCGATCCGGTAGTTCTCCCGCTTTCGCAGCACCGTGTACCAGCTCAGCCCGGCCTGAGCCGATTCCAGTGTGAGGAACTCGAACAAGAGCCGGTCGTCGTGCACGGGAACGCCCCACTCCCGGTCGTGGTAATCGACATAGTCCTGTTTGTCGAGGGGGACCCAGGGACAACGGGCGATACGGCTGTCCTCTGTGGTGATCATATTTTTTCCCTAAAATGAGCGATTTCGATTTCGCGCGGGCTATTCTATCGACATGAAGGGTTTCGGGCAAGGCAATTATTCATGCTCTCTCTGTAATAGTATATGCGTTTTCCGCTAACTTAGTGCAGCTACTTTGCAATTGTAACGCCGGCCTCTGGTTGTCTCAGATTCATCGCCACACCTATGAAACAGGACTCTGCAGGCTTCTCGTGGGCGCGGACCATGGCGTTGCCGTCGATGATCGGCATGGACGAGATCGGATCAAATGTCGAGCCTCCGTCGATGGAGACATAGGAAGCGCCTGCACAGGGCCCGCTCATGTCGACTCCGAGAGAGTAGCTTCTCTCCACTCTGTTCTCCAGGGCCACGAAGAAGGCCGCACCGGGGGCGGCGTTGAGCACCGGGCATCCCTCCACCGGTACCTCCTGAAATCCTCCGGTATCGAGAACGATGGCTTCACGCCAAACCTCCATGGAGGGGGCCGGTCTGCCGGCTTCTCCGCTTGGATCTTCGTAGATGATCACCTCGGCCTCATCCCCGGCGGCCGCTCCGCTCGTGTAGAAGGATACCGCCCTGAGCGATACGGACGCGGACGTGGAGAAGCGGTTCGCGATGATGAAGGCCCCGGAGGTCGAGCCCGCATGGATCTCGGCCGTACCGTCGTCCAGGACGAAACCCTCCTCAGGACCTTGATCGCCCGTGTCCTTTGTTCCGGAACCGGGAGAGAAGTAGAGCTGTCCCAGCCAAAGATCCCCCTTCGGGGACCCAGAGACAAACACATCCACCCAGAACTCGAAGGTCGATCCCCCCTCGGCGGCGAACTGCCATCTGCGGGCGATCTTCTCACCGAGGTCCAGGATATCGTCCGCCGAAGTCGTGCCCTCGTGTGTCGCGAGGCTGTACTCCCAGTACCCCGTGGGCGGACTGCCTCCACCCCCGTCCGGATTGAGCGAATAGACAGGGGCGGGATCGAGGGTCTGGAGCACGGTTCGGATCGGCATCTGCAGGCCCGGGGCCCAGAGACTCTCGAGGGTGATGTAGTCCTCGTAGATATCATCGCCGGGATCGACCACCGTAAAGCTGGGGTAGCCGGGCTCCAGGTCAGGGGTGCAGGGATCGACGGGATCCCCGGGACTCTCTTTGCAGCTGTCCGAGCCGCTCAATCCCCGGATTCTGTCGTTGATCAGGGTGCCCTCATCGTAGTCGTAAGAGATCTCCACTTCGTCGAATTCTATGATGATGATCGATTCCGTCAGGCCGGGGCCGGAAAAATAGGAGCCATTTTCCCGCACCCTGAAGTAGACCTTATTCTGGGCCGAGACGATTTGGCCGATGTTGTAATGCGGCGCAAAGGTACCGTCATTGCCGGTCTGGGTAAAGGTGATCTGTTCTTCTACGAAGGCTCCGGCACTGATGGGCGCTACGTCAATGACTTCGAACGACCCCGGAGGATTGAATCGGAAGACATCGATGTAATAGCGATCGTCACTTTGAGGAGCGATGGCGCAGTTCACGGCGGCGTTGACCTTGAAGGTGAGGCTATCGAGGCGGGTTGTGTCGAAATAGGTCAGGTCGAACTTGAACCATCCCGCCTGGGACTCTACTCCCACAGGGTCTGGGGGGGGATCGACGATGACACCCTCGACCTCGACGGACGTGACCGGATCGAGGTCGGTGACGAAGGCCCTTTCCCCGGCCGTGAAGTAGGTGTTGACCACGTCTTCCGGCGACGCCGGAGATCCCTGGCCGGCACGGGCCGCGGACTCCAGCGTGAAGGTCCCCGTACTGCACAGGGCTTCGCCCCATGTAGCAAGAATGAAGAGAGAAGTAAGAATCGCACCAAGAGCTTTTTGACTTTTCATTTTGTAGTCCTGCCTTTTTATAAAGAAGCACTCCCTACTTGCAGAATCCCCGATGGCACCGGCCGCTGCAGCACTCGCTGCCGAGGGTGCAGGCGCTCGCCCTGGGGAGACAACTGCAGATGGGATCAACCTCACAGTCGGCGTCGTCACAGTCTGTGAAGCCGTCACAGTCCTCGTCCACGCCGTCACCGCACTGGGTCTCCGTCGAGGGAGGCATCCCGCAGTCCCCGGGGCAAGTGCACTCGGCCTCGGTCGGATCGCATGTGCCGTCGCCGCAAAAGGGCGGGGGACCGCAGTCGATCTCACAGGAGAAGCCGTCCTCCGGACCCTCGCAGACGGCGTCGCCGCAGCAATAGGGAGCGGCCGGGACGTCACTGCACACGAGTCCCTCGGCCGAGCAACGGGGATCGCCGCAGCCGACAGGGTTGACTCCGTCTCCGTCGCCGCAGCAGTAGCGCTTGCTCGGCTTGCCCCCCTGCTTCCCGTTGCAGTCGGCCGGGCAGGAGAGGCAGTCCTCGCCGTCGCCCGCCTCGCAGACGCCGTTGCCGCAGACAGCCCCGGCGCCGCCGATACAGTCGGCGGGACAGTTGTCGCAGTCCTCCCTGACATCGCAGGTGCCGTCGCCGTCGCAGATGCAGGCGGGGTGGCCGCCGCAGTCGCCGTCGTCGCAGTCGGTCAGGCCGTCGCAGTCGTCGTCGACGCCGTCGTCACAGGTTCCCTCGGTGGCCGGCGGGGCGCCGCAGTCGTCGGGGCAGGTGCACGGATCCTCCCCGGCGCCGCAATTTCCGTTGCCGCAGAACTCAGCGCCGGGCACCAGGGTGTCGACGCTCAGGGCCCCGGTCCCGCCCGGATCGAGCCAGTCCAGCAGGCGCCTCGACGAGCTCCCCCCGCCGTACCAGGAGACGGCGAAGCGGCCGTACCAGTCGGACAGGTCGTTGTTGCACGCCGCGTACCC
Organism: uncultured Thermodesulfobacteriota bacterium; assembly: GCA_964522545.1. Classification (GTDB taxonomy): domain Bacteria; phylum Desulfobacterota; class DSWW01; order CAZFWM01; family CAZFWM01; genus CAZFWM01. The sequence goes on along the minus strand of CAZFWM010000133.1, from coordinate 14,264 downwards.
GCCGCCCAGCTGCCCCACCATCTGGTGGCTCTCGTTGAAGAGGGGGGACCCGGAGGAGCCCGACTCGGTGGTGCCGAGGTCCCAGTCGATCACCCGGATGTGGGTCCCGTCGCCTGGCGAGATGTACCCCAGGTAGCTCGTGACCATGGCCGGATCGTTCTCGAAGCTGATGCTCTTCTCGTCGCAGTTCGGGTGGTGGATGGCGACCGACTGGGCCGGCGGGGTCGCGCCCCGGTACCAGCCGGCGAAGGTGATGTCCCACGCCGGGTCCGGCGCCTCGTCGAGCTCGACCAGGGTGAAGTCGGAGGCGGAGTAGCCGGCCCGCCAGTAGGACCCGGTCTGCCACCGGCTCAGGGACCCGCCCCCCTGCTGGCCGCAAGAGGGGCTCTCGAAGTTCCAGTAGACCACGAGGGATGCGGCGTTGCTCGCCTTGATCCCGCAGTGTTCGGAGGTCATGAAGTACGGTGTCTGGTCTTCGGCGGTGTTGTTGACCATGACCCCGGTGCAGAAGAGGTATCCCCCCGTGGAGATAACCCCCACCGACGGGATCTCGTCCCTCCACGGATTCCCTTCAGGGCAGACCACGTCGACGTTGCAGGAACCCGCCTTGTCCGGGCCGGCCTTTCCGAACCCGCGGTAGCCCACGTTGACGGCGTTGAGCTCGAGGATGAGATCGTTTCGGGCCTCCTTGGGTAGAATGACCTCGACCACGAGCTCGTCCGCGAGGAGGACCGGCGTCCAGAGCTCGCCGTGGTCGGCGTTGTCGGCGGCTGTGAAGGCGCGCAGGACCTGGTTGAAGTCCACGTCATAGACGAACAGGGCTCCTCCCTCGGGCATGAAATACCGCTTGAAGCCGAGGTTCAGCGACTCCGCGCCCGGTGAGGCGATGCGCAGGCGCCAGACCCGCGTGTCGTTTCCCACCTTCTCCCAGGCGCCGTCCGTCTCGGGCGAGAGGAGCACATCATTGGGGATGGCGAACCGAGGAGCCAGTCCCGCCCGCTCCCGCTCCATGTCCTCCAGGACGGCGGCGATGCGGTCGACCCGGGGCAGATCCACGCGGGGCAGGGCCAAGACCGGGGCCAGCCGGTCCCCGTGGGTGAGCGTCAGCGGTCCGGTGGGCGGGCCCGACGTCGCCTGCGCGGCCGGGAGGGCGAGAGCGATCAGGAAGGTCAGCGTGAGGATTGCGGCGATCGATTCGATCTTCGAATCAGACGGTCGGTTTGTTCTTCTCATGGCAGAGGGTCTCCTTTCTGTCGGTTCGCGACTTTGGGAAGGTGCTCCCCCTCTCCCCCCTACCATCTTCCCGAACGGGTTGCATAAACTGAATCGGACACGCCCTCCCATAGAGCCTGGATTTCCAATATGGGAAAGCCCCGACGAAGGTTCACAGAGTTGAATGCATATTATGATAATAAAGATGTCTTGAAAAATTCAAGTAGGGGATGCCAGTCCTCCCTTGACATCTTTTTCGCGACCGAGTAAATTCCAAATCGAACACATACGAACGGACGTTCGAACGGAAAAAGATGCCACCACTCGAGACCACACGCAAACGGACCCCTGCCTTCGACAGCAAGCGGCTTCATCTCCTGGATGCGGCGGCACGGGTTTTCTCCGCGGTGGGGTACGACAAGGCCTCCATGAGACGCATCGCCGTCGAGGCCCAGGTCAGCCTTGCCGGAATCTACCACTATGTGGCAAGCAAGGAAGAGCTCCTGTACTGGATTCAGTTCCACACGTTTGACTCGTTGCTCCGAGGCCTGGAGAGCAGCCTAGAAGGTGTGGTCGATCCACGACAGCGTCTCGGTGCGGCCGTGCGCAATCACGTCCGCCATTTCGGCGAAAACATGCACGAGCTCAAGGTGTGTGCCCGGGAGCTCGAGACCCTCGAAGGCAAAGCCTACGACGACGTCTACGAACGTCGCCGGGCCTATTTCGAGGCGGTCCACGATCTCGTCAAGGAGCTTCAACCGAAGCAGGGCGTCCCGCTCGGCTCGTGGCTCGCCACGGCAAACCTCTTCGGTATGCTCAACTGGTTCTATCAGTGGTACGACGCGGAGCGGAGCCGGGTGAGCCTCGATGATCTTGCCGCGCAACAGACCGCTCTCTTTCTCGATGGGTTTATCGCTTCCGCCTCAAGCGATGACAAAAGGGGAAACCAATGAGGTACGCAGAGACAGGGTTCAACCTGGAGGTCGACCTGGCCCGGGGAAACATCGAGAGGGTGGCGACGGACCCTCGACTCACCGAGCTTCATCTGGGGGGGCTCGGTACCAACGCAAAGCTGTTCTGGGACAGGGTTCCCCCTGAAACCGAGCCCTTCTCTCCCGAAAACCTGCTCGTCTTCGGCACCGGTCTTCTGGTCGGCACACCGGCTCCCGGGTGCAATCGCACCATCGTTTCCTGCATCTCTCCTCAGACCCGGCTGTTCGCGTTTTCCATGATGGGCGGATTCTGGGGGCCCGAGCTGAAGCACGCCGGCTATGACAAGGTGATCCTTCGCGGCAAGTCCCCGGAGCTGGTCTATCTGTGGATCCACGATGATAAGGTGGAACTTCGCGACGCCTCGCACTTGCGGGGGCTGGGCACGCTCGAGAGCGCCGAGGTCATTCGCCAGGAGCTGGAGGAGCCGAACGCCGCGATCGCTTCCATCGGTCTGGCCGGCGAAAACCGGTGCTTTTTTGCCTCCATCGAGCAGGGCCGATCCAGCGCCAGCCGACTCGGCGTGGGCGCCGTCATGGGAGACAAGAACCTGAAGGCCATCGCCGTTCGCGGGTCCAAGGACATCAACATCGCCCGCCCGGATGAGTTCATAGAGATCTGCAGCGAAGCGCTGAAGTACATAAAAATCCGAGAGGGCAACCCGATCCCCGGGGTCATGCCGATCCTGGCCGGGCTCGGGTCGCCGCAAGAGATGCAAGTACACGATGAGAAGTGGCACACCGAGAACTTCGTTTGGGGCAATGCCCGGGTTCGCAGAAAAGGCTTCTGGACCGACGAAATCCAAAGTCAGTGGACGAACACCATGGAGACCATGCGGACCCGGCTGCTGAGCTGCCACAACTGTCCGATGAAGTGTGGCGCAGCCATCTCCGTCGACACGAGACTCTGCTCGTACATGATGAAGTGCTTCTCCAAGCTCACTTATACGATGGGAGCCTTCTCGGATTTGGACTTCGGCTTGAGAATCGCCCAGAAGGCCACCGAGCATGGAGTGGACGCATTCACTGCCCCGCAGACCATGGCCTTTGCCGTCGAGCTCTACGAGGCCGGCATCCTGACCGACAAGGACATGCCGGGACTGCCGTCCGATGGCGAGGGGAGGTTCTACTGGCTACTCGACAAGATCGTGCGGCGAGAAGGCATCGGCGATATTCTGGCCGACGGCACACACTGGGCGGCCGAGAGGATCGGCAACGGCGCGGAAGAGTACGCACACAACAACATCAAGAAGACCGAGCAGCTGCCCCTCAAGCTGGGGATGCTGAACCAGATCTACTTCCTCATGTACTGCACCGGCGAGAAGATAAACATCACCCAGATCGAGGGGAACTTCCCCCAGATGCCTTTTCCGACGAGAGAGGAGCGAGAGGCCTTCACCAAGGAGTGGCCTCACGTACCGGACGAGCGATTCAAGAAGTGGTTCGAGGACTGGGAGCTCCGTGGAGACAACTCGATTCCGAACTACCCGCCCGTCGACGCAACCTGTGAGATAGTCAACTGGCAGGAGGAGATGCACTACATCGACGACAGCACCGGGATGTGCGCCGGGTTGTCGTCATTTCCTCTGAAGCCGCCGTTCCACATCCACAATCTGCCCACCCTGATCTCGGCGGGGGCCGGGCTCGACCTGGATGAAGCCGGACTGGTGCACCTGACCAGGAGGAACCGGAACCTGGTGAGAGCCCTCAATATCCAAAGAGGCCTGAGGCGAACCGACGAGAAGCCCCCGGAGGACCACTGGAAGAGAAGGTTCCCCGAGCTCGAAGAAAAGCTCATGGACGAGTACTACAAGTTCAAAGGGTGGAATCGTGAGGGGATACCCACTCGCGAGACCCTGCACGAACTGGATCTGGACTACGTGGCCGAAGATTTCCTGGAGAGGGGGATCCTGACGGAAGATGAAAGGGAAGACGAAAAGGGTCCGTCCCGGGAGGCCTCGAGCGAAGGAATTGAACCGTGAAGGGTGCAAAAAAGAAAGTCATCAAGACGATCAAGATCGACGTGGACAAATGCAACGGCTGCCAGGGATGTGAGGTGATCTGCTCCGCCTTTCACTCGGCGCCGCAGTACAGCTCCAACAACCCGGCGAGGTCTCGCATTCGCGTGATTCGCGATCCACTGGCGGACATCTATGTCCCTGTGTACGCGGGTGAGTACACGGCGGCCGAATGTGTTGGCAGAGACAAGTACATGATCGACGGCAAGGAGTACGAGGAGTGTGCCTTCTGCCGCGCTTCCTGCCCCTCTCGGGATGCCTTCAAGGAACCGGATTCCGACCTCCCTCTGAAGTGCGACATGTGTGAATCCGATACGTCGCTCGAGGAGCCCATGTGCGTGCAGTGGTGCCTGGCGGATGCCCTGACCTACGAGGAGAGGGAAGAAGTAGTAGAGGAGGAGGAGACTGTGGAGGAGTTGGATGGAGGGTTGGAGGCATTGGCAAACAAGCATGGCTGGGAGAAGGTCCTCGACGCCGTAGGCAGGATGTCGAAAAAGGATTAACGAAGCTTCTCCTCCAAACCAATGATTGCAAATTGTTTTTTCCTCTGAGGAACCCAGGAACCCAGGAAGGGAAAAGAGAGCAAAGAAGTGACCGCCTATTTAAAATCGATCAAAGGTTCCATTGACATCACATCGATGGTATCCCAATTCCTGGATTCCTGGGTTCCTCAGAGATTTATTCTTCAGTATGCTGCCAATTTTTTATAACTCTTGTTCGGTTGCGGCATAGCCGCGTTAGGCTGGGATTGGTGAACACTGTGGAAACAGTCAGCCCTTACGCAGAAATCATCAAAGAGATCGAAGAGGCCGGTGGGGAGGCCTTTAAGGTCTGCTATCAGTGCGGGAAATGCGATGTCGTCTGCCCCTGGAACCGGGTGAGGGACTTCAGCATCCGTAGGATCGTCCGGCAGGCCGCCCTGGGTTTGCCCGAGATAGAGCTCGAAGACATCTGGCGCTGCACGACCTGCGGAACCTGCCCGTCCCGGTGCCCCCGGGGCGTGGAGCAGATCGAAGTGGGGGTCGCCATACGCAGGATCGCCTCGCAATACGGGGTATTTCCCGCCTCTGTGAAAGCCGTGCGCGCTGCCCGCGGGAGCCTGGTGGGCGACGGCAATCCCCTGGGAGAAGAGAGGGACAAGCGGGATGCCTGGGCGAGCGGTCTGTCCGTGAAGCCCTTCACCGAGGGGATGGAGGTTCTGTTCTTCGTCGGTTGCTACTACAGCTATGACCCGAGAATGAAGAAGGCGGCCGTGGCCACCGCCGACATCCTCGACAAGGCCGGGGTCGATTTCGGGATACTGGGTACCCGGGAGAGCTGCTGCGGCGAAAGCATCCGCAAGACGGGCGATGAGGAAGCATTCAAGACCCTGGCCAGGGAGAACATCAAGGCCTTTGTCGAAAACGGGGTGAAGCGGATCCTCGTCTCATCCCCTCACTGCTACCACACCTTCAAGAACGAGTACCCCGAGTTCATGGTGAATTTCGAGGTCCTTCACATCTCTCAATTCCTGTCGGAGTTGATCGAGCAGGGAAGGCTCGAGCTCTTCCGGGAGATCGGGAAGAGGGTCACCTATCACGACCCATGCTACCTGGGGCGACACAATGGCATTTACGACCCGCCCAGGGAGGTTCTGAATAGATTGCCCGGGCTGGAGCTCGTGGAAATGTCCGACTCCCGTCAGGACAGCCTCTGCTGCGGCGGTGGCGGCGGCAGGATATGGATGGAGACGCCAAAGGGCGAGAGATTCGCCGACCTCAGAGTGGCACAGGCCAGGGAAGTCGGCGCCGACGTGCTGGTCACCTCGTGCCCCTACTGCATCAGCAACTTCGAGGAGAGCTGCCTTGCCCTCGAAGGCGACGATGCCCTGGAGGTCAAGGACATCACGGAGATCGTTCAAGAGGCCCTCCAAGACTCCCTCCAAGATTCCCCCAATGTCACGCTCCGGGAAAGCGAAGAGACGCCATGAATGCCCCCGAGAGCAGCTTCGGCGATGTCATGGTCGTCGGCGGCGGGATCAGCGGCATACAGGCCGCCCTCGACCTCGCCACGTCGGGCTACAAGGTCTATCTGGTCGAAAAGGCACCCACCATCGGCGGGAAAATGGCCCAGCTGGACAAGACCTTTCCCACCAATGACTGCTCCATGTGCATCGAATCGCCGAAGTTCATCGAGTGCGATCGGCATCCCAACATCGAGATCCTGACTTATACAGAGGTCGACAGCGTCGAGGGCCGGGCCGGAGACTTCGAGGTCACCCTCACCAGGAAGCCCCGGTACATCAGGGAAGATGTCTGCACCGGCTGCACGACCTGCGTGGAGTACTGCCCGGTCAAGATTCCTGATCCCTTCAATCAGGAGCTCTCAGACAACAAGGCGGTCCATATCTATTTTTCCCAGGCCGTTCCGCTGGTCCCCTATATCGACGAGGAGTGCCTTTTTCTGAAGGACGAGAAATGCTCCATCTGCGAAGGCGTCTGTAAGAACAAGGCCATCGATCTTCATCAGAAGGCGGAGAAGCAGGTCATCAAGGTAGGGGCCATCGTCCTGTCGCCGGGATATGACGTGTTCGACCCCAGGGCGAGGGGCGACTATGGCTACGGAACCATCGAGAACGTGGTGACCAGCCTCGATTTCGAGCGGCTCCTCTGCGCCACCGGGCCGCACGAGGGCGAGATCCTGCGCCCTTCGGACAAGAAGCATCCCCACAAGATCGCCTGGATCCACTGCGTCGGCTCCAGACAGGTGCTCGAGGGCGGCCACACCTATTGCTCATCGGTCTGCTGCTCGTACATCCAGAAGCAGGTGATCCTGGCCAAAGACCACAACGCCGATACCGAGGCGGTCGTCTTCCACAACGACATCCGCTCCTATGCCAAGGATTTCGAACGATTCTACCAGAGAGCGGCGAATCTTCCCGGGGTCGAGTTCATCCGGAGCTACGTGGAGATCGGTCGCGAGATCCCGGAAACAAAGAACGTGACGATTCGATATGCCACGGACGCGGATGGCGTGAAGGAGGAGGAGTTCGACCTGGTGGTCCTTGGCGTCGGGCTGGCCCCGCCCGCCAGGGTGAACGACCTGGCGAAGACCTTCGGCATCGAGCTCAATGCTCACGGCTTCTGCAAGACCGATCCGGTCAATCCGATCGAGACCACTCGCCCGGGGATCTTCATCGGCGGCGCCTTCCAGGGGCCCATGGATATCCCCGAGGCAATAACGACCGCCAGCGGCGCAAACGCCATGACCGGTGCGCTCCTCAAATCCCGCAGGGGCAGGCTCGCCAGGGAAAGGGTGTATCCCGAGGAGCGGGATGTCTCCCAAGAGGACGCCAAGGTGGGAGTTTTCGCCTGTCACTGCGGCGCCAACATCGGCCGCGTGGTGGACGTGCCCTCCCTGGTGGAGTACTCGAAGACCCTGGACCATGTGGCCCACGCCGAGGAGGGGGTCTTCATCTGCTCCACGGACGCCGCCGAGCAGATTTCGAGCACCATCCGCGAAAAGGGGCTCAACCGCGTGGTTGTGGCCGCCTGCACACCCCGGACCCATGAGCCGCTTTTCCGGGACACCCTCCGAGAGGGGGGGATCAACCAGTATTTCTTCGATATGGCGAATATCCGGGAGCACTGCTCCTGGGTCCACTCAAAGCAGAAGGAAGAGGCCACTCAAAAGGCCAAGGACATCGTCCGGATGTCGGTGGCCCGGTCGATCGGCCTTGAGCCGCTCGAGGAGTTCGAGCTGCCCGTCAACAAGGCATGCTTGGTGGTCGGCGGGGGCGTGGCCGGGATGACCAGCGCGCTGGGTCTGGCCGACCAGGGCTTCGAGGTCCACCTGGTGGAGAAGAAGAAGGACTTGGGCGGCATGGCGCGACGGATCCGGACCACCCTGGAGGGGCTGGACGTCCGGGCAACCGTGAGCGACCTGATTCGCCGGGTCTACCGGCACCCCCTCGTCCATGTGTCCCACGAGGCGACCATCACGGACGTGTCGGGGTATGTGGGCAGCTTCGTCACCACGGTGGAATCGGAGGGTCGGGTCAAGACGATAGAGCATGGCGCAGCCATCCTCGCCACGGGGGCCGACGAGCACAGGCCCACCGAGTACCTCTACGGCGAGGACGACCGGGTGTGGACCCAGCTCGAGCTGGAGGAGCGGATCGCACGGGGAGAGGAGGGGCTCGCGAAGGCCGGGAGCGTGGCGATGATCCAGTGCGTGGGCTGCCGGCAGGAGGACCGGAACTACTGCGCCCGGATCTGTTGCAGCCAGGCCATCAAGAATGCCCTCACCCTCAAGACGCAGAGCCCCGCGATGGACGTCACCATCCTGTTCCGGGATATGCGGACCTACGGGTTCAAGGAGGACTACTACCTCGAGGCGGCCGAGAAGGGCGTCCGTTTCGTCCGCTGGGAGCCGGAGGACAAGCCCGAGGTGGAGGCCGCCAAGGACGAGGAGGGAAATTCCGTCCTGCGAATCACCGTGCCCGACCCGATCCTCGGCCAGCGTCTGGCCATGGACGCCGACTTCGTGGTCCTGTCGGCCGCCGCCGTTCCCTCGGCGGGCAGCCCGGAGGTGACCCGGCTCTTCAAGGTGGCCATGAACCCGGACGGCTTCTTCCAGGAAGCCCACGTGAAGCTCCGGCCGGTGGACTTCGCCGCGGACGGCGTCTTCCTGTGCGGGGCCAATCACTATCCCAAGCACCTCTCGGAGGCGATCAGCCAGGCCTACGGCGCGGCCGGTCGGGCCGCCAGCCTCCTCTCCCGGGACACGGTCACCGCCTCCGGGGCCGTCTGTGAGGTCAAGGAGCACGACTGCGTCTCCTGCGGAGCATGCATCACGGCCTGTACCTACGGCGCGATTCACTGGCGTGAGACGCCGGCGGGCAAGAAGGCCGAGGTGAATCCCGTCCTCTGCAAGGGGGATGGTCTCTGCTGCGCCAAGTGCCCGACCGACGCCATAGCCCTGAAGCACTTCACCAACGAGGAGATCTTCAATCAAATCGATGCGGCGCTTTCGGAATCATGGAGCTCCGCGAGCGAGAGGGCTCTGGACGAATAAGGAGGAAGGAACATGACAGGATTCGAGCACACGCCGAGGATCGTCGCTTTCCTCTGCAATTGGTGAGCATACTCCGCCGCGGACCTGTCTGGAGTTTCCAGACAAAGTTATTCACCGGAGATCCGGATCATCCGCCTCATGTGCACCGGCCGGGTGGACATGGCCTTCGTGCTCCGCGCGTTCCGGAACGGCGCCGACGGGGTGATCATCGGCGGCTGCTGGCCGGGCGAATGCCACTATGTGACCGAGGGCAACTACGACGCACTGGGCAACATGTATCTGTGCAAGAAGCTGCTGGAGCACGTCGGGGTGAACCCCGAGCGGCTCCGGCTCGAGTGGATCGCGGCCTCCGAGGGGAGCCGCTTCGCCGAGGTTATGAGCGATTTCGCCGCGAAGCTGAGGGAGCTCGGACCGCTCGGTCAAGACGAGGGATGCGACAAACGCGGATTGAAGCTTAAGCTCGAAGCCTTGAATCACCTGGTCCCCTACATGAAGCTGGTGGAGCGGGAGAAGCTGCGGGTCCCGACCAAGACAGAGGAGGCGTACAAGGCGTTCTACGAAAGCGACGAGGTGAGCCGGCTGTTCCACGACCTGATCGCCGACAAGCTGGCCCTCAGCCAGATCCTGGTGCTCCTGGGGGAGAGGCCTCTCTCCACCGGGGAGATCTCCGAGCGTCTGGGCTTGAACCCGTCCGACGTCTCGAGGCACATGAACAGCTCCTCCCGGCAGGGCCTGGTCAGGTACGACCTCGACCGGAAGTGCTACGCCCTCGCTTGAGTGTTTGATGTGTAAGCAAAGGAAAAGGGGGAAAATGGAAAAATGGAAAAGGGATGAATTGTAGAGGATGTCTATTTTGATGGTTTTGTAAAACGTCGGATATGTCATTTCGACCGCAAGGGAGAAATCTTAAAATTTAAAATTCTCCCCCTTTTCCCCATTTCCCATTTTTCCTCATGCTTACACCTTTTTTTGCGGCTCGGCCGCATCAGGAAAACCGGCCATGGATCACGATCGCATCGATCAGATAATTGACAAACACCAGGGCGAAGCCAGCTCGCTGATCCAGGTGTTGCTGGAGATTCAGACCGAGAATCATTGGCTGCCCAAGGAAGCCCTGGAGAGGGTCAGAGAGCGGCTGGGGATTCCGCTGGCCCGGATTCAACACATCGTCACCTTCTACAAGGCCTTCAGCCTGGTCCCAAAGGGCCGTCACCAGGTCCACATCTGCATGGGCACCGCCTGTCACGTCCGGGGCGCCCCGCGGGTTCTGGATACGCTTCAGGATCTGACCGGGATCAATCCCGGCGAGACGGACATGGAGATGAAGTTCAGCCTGGAGACCGTCAACTGCCTCGGCTGCTGTGCGCTGGGACCGGTGATCGAGATCGACGGCAAGACCCACGGCAAGGTGTCGACCGCGAACACGGCGGACGTGCTGAAAGGCTACGAGTAGAGGATCCCCATGGCGCATTTGAGTACGCCCCAAGAGCTCGAAGAACACCGGCAGGGCCTGGCCGCCAGGCAAGCGGCGAACCGGCCCTGCGTCTCCATCTGTGCCGGTGCGGGCTGTCTGGCGACGGGCGCGAGCGAGGTCATCGCCGCCTTCGAGACCGAGCTCGCGGCACTCGGTCTCGAAGCGGACGTGGACACCCGGGGCACCGGATGCCCTGGATTCTGTGAGCAGGGACCCGTGGTGGTCCTCTATCCCGAGGAGATCTGCTACCTCCGAGTTACACCAGAAGATGTCCCCGAGATCGTTTCTCGAAGCATCAAGGAGAAGCAGGTCGTGGAGCGGCTGCTCTACGAGGACCCGGCCACGGGCGAGCGGGCGGTACGCGAATCCGATATCCCCTTCTACAGGCACCAGGAGCGGACCCTCCTCTCCAGCAACATCCGGATCGACTCGAGGAGCATCGACGACTACCTGGCCATCGGCGGGTACTCGGCCCTCGTCAAGGCGCTCTTCGAGATGAGCCCCGAGGAGGTGCTCGAGGAGGTCAAGAGGTCCAACATCCGGGGCAGGGGAGGCGCCGGCTTCCCCGCGGGGCGCAAGTGGGAGGGCTCCCGCAACGCCCCGGACGAGCCCAAGTACGTGATCGTCAACGCCGACGAGGGGGACCCCGGGGCGTTCATGGACCGGGCGCTCCTCGAAGGGAATCCCCACTCCATCCTCGAGGGGCTCATCATCGGCGGCTACACCATCAGCGCCGGCGAGGGCTACATCTACGTCCGGCAGGAGTATCCCCTGGCGGTGGAGAACGTGACGCTGGCGATCAGGCAGGCCGAGGCCTACGGCTTACTTGGCAGTAACATCCTCGGCTCGGGCTTCGACTTCGCGGTCAAGGTGCACAGGGGGGCCGGCGCCTTTGTCTGCGGCGAATCCACGGCGCTCATGACGGCCCTGGAAGGTCGGGTCGGAGAGCCCCGGCCGAAGTACATCCGCTCCAACGTCAAGGGCCTCTGGCACAAGCCCAGCGTGCTGAACAATGTCGAGACCTGGGCCAACGTGCCGCTCATCGTCAATCGCGGCGCGGACTGGTTCACGCAGATCGGCACGGAGGGAAGCAAGGGCACGAAGATCTTTTCTCTGGTCGGCAAGATCGAGAACACCGGCCTGGTGGAGGTGCCCATGGGCATGCCGCTCGAGGACATCATCTACAAGATCGGCGGCGGCATCCCGGGCGGAAAGAAGTTCAAGGCCGTTCAGACCGGGGGACCCTCGGGCGGCTGCATCCCCGAGGCGCTGCTCGATCTGGAGGTCGGCTTCGACGAGCTCACCGAGGCCGGCTCCATGATGGGGTCCGGCGGCATGATCGTCATGGATGAAGATACCTGCATGGTGGACGTGGCCAGGTACTTTATCCACTTCCTCACGGAGGAATCGTGCGGCAAGTGCCTACCATGCCGGGAGGGGTTGCGACAGATGGACAAGATCCTGACGAACATCTGCGAAGGCAAGGGCCGGGAGGGCGACATCGAGACCCTGGAGGAGCTCTCCGGGGTCGCCATCGAGGCCTCCCTGTGCGCCCTGGGCAAGAGCGCCCCCAACCCCTTCCTGAGCACGGTGCGCTACTTCCGGGACGAGTACGAGGCCCACATCCGGGAGAGGCGGTGCCCGGCGCTCTCCTGCAAGGAGCTGATCTCGTATTTCATCGAGCCGGACAAGTGCAAGGCCTGCTTGATTTGTCTCAAAAAGTGCCCTTCCGAGGCGATCGATGGCGGCAAGAAAAAAATCCACGTGGTCGATCAGGAAAAATGCACGGCCTGCGGGGTCTGTTTCGACGTCTGCCCCTCCCGTTTTGCCGCGGTGAAGAAGATCTCGGGCGAGCCTGTTCCGCCTCCTCTGCCGGAAGAGCAGAGAAGGATCGCCGGAAAGAGTGAAGAACAATGAGTGAGCTCCACATGCAGATCGACGGAAAAGAGGTCAGTGCGCGAGAAGGGATGACCATCCTCGAGGCGGCCCGAGACGCGGGGATTTCGATTCCCTCCCTCTGCCACCACGAGGAGCTGGAGCCCTTCGGGGGGTGCCGGCTTTGCATCGTGGAAGCGGAGGTCAATGGCTGGACCCGGCTCGTGGTCTCCTGCGTCTATCTGGCGGAAGACGATCTGATCGTCAGGACCCGCTCCGAGAAGATCGACAAGATTCGCAAGACCCTCCTGGAGCTGCTGCTGGCGCATGCCCCGGATTCATCGCCCCTGCAGGACCTGGCCGCTGAGTATGGAGCGGACAAAGACCGGTTCGACAAGGAGGCTTCCTTCTGCATTCATTGCGGGCTGTGCGTGCGATACTGCGCCGAGGTGAAGAAGAAGGACGCTGTCGGATTCATTGATAGAGGAATCAGGAAAGAGATCAGCTTCCTTCCGGAGATCGCCTCCAGGGAGTGCAATGGCTGCAAGGAGTGTTTTCCCCTGTGCCCCACATCGTATCTGCAGGCGGCCTTCGTCCTGGTCGAGGCCCTCGTGTTTCCCCCATGATTTTTTGAGGCACTGCATAAAATATGCGGCGCCTCAAAAAATCATATGAATACTTACATGTTTAAAGGGTTTTTGGAAATTTTTCATGATAGGACTGCGCGAATACTGGCAGACAATTTTGTAAAATGACATGCAGGAATATAGGCGACTATGACCTCGAAGATCGCTACTGAGCGAAAGGAGTTGATCGCCCGCGCAAGGGAACTCGAGGCCCGGGGCTACGAGCGCGGCTCGGTCGTCGACATTTCGCGCCGCGACGAGCTGCTCGAGCTGTACGAGGAGATGGGCCGGGAGGTGGTGGTGCTCGACGGCGCTGTGCCCGAGGAGGGTCAGGACTGCACGGAGTGTCTCGGCGGCCCCAACCTGGTGACCTTCTTCATCAAGCCGATCCGCTAGCCCGCCTCTCCCTCCATTTCAGCGACCACCTGGCAATCCTCAGAGGGCTGGTAGGAGCAGTCGGCATCCATTTCAAAATTCTGGAAGGTCACGGTCATGTTCGCTTCGTCATCGTCGGTCGGAGTTATGGTGCCCGAGATATCCACCGAGTTCACCGTACAGGTTATGGTAATGCTCATGTACTCGAACTCGACATCGTAGGGTCCTTCCGTGGTGGAATTCAACAGGATCACCTCGTTTCCGTCGGAGTCGATGTCCGAGTCCGGGTCGAAGGTCACATCCCCCACCGGATCGGCAAAGGTAATCAGGATCTCCGCGGGGAATGGATCGCCGGGTGGCAGATCGGCGGAAGCCGAAAAATCATTGGGGAAGGCGGATTCGAAAAAACCCTCGAAACAGCTGTCCGAGATTTCACCGGTAACGGTGAAGTCGACCGAGCCGCCATCGAAGCAGGCGAGGGCCGTGTAGTCGGACTCGGCATCGATAATGACCTCGTCAGAGTGATCCTCGCTCCAATTGGTTGTTGTCGTGGTGCTCGTGGTGGTGGTGGTGATCGTTGAGGTGCTGGAGGGGATGGTGGGGGGCGATGGGGGGGTCGTCTGCGTGGGCGGGGTCGAGG
>CAZFWM010000132.1:9288-18979 GCA_964522545.1 uncultured Thermodesulfobacteriota bacterium | reverse complement strand
CCCTCCCCCTCCTAACCGCTCCACCGAGGCGACAACTACCCTAACACAGGGGGCCCATGCTTCGTAAACCTGTGGCTTCATTTCGCTCGGGTGCAGGAGACCACTCTGACCGGAAATAATCTTTTGCCATATCGGCATGAGAACGTCCCTGACGGAGGCGCCCGTACGGTCGAGCCAGTTACTGTCGTCCGTCGTCTCCGTTCTAGCCCCGACCCAGTGAACGTACTTTGACAGCTTGCCCCACGCCTTCTCGAGTTCTCGCGGGTCCCAGTACACGAGCTTCGGAACCGCAGGTTCGAGCTCTGTAACTGCACAGGTGAATTCCTGCGCCTTTCGGTGGTCTGGGCTTAGTTGCCGAATTAGCTTCGAGAAGCTGTTCCTATTCTTCAAGCAGCGTTCGTAGTCCTCGCGACTTAGCTTGACTCCAGTGCTTATCACCAACTCTTCGAAGAGGAGATACTCAACACCCATCCGGGCTTCGATGCACGCGTAAAGAAGCGTAGTGAATCGCGGTGTCCGCTCGAAGTGATCAAGCCAGGATACCGCGCGGTACAGATACCCTACGGAGTCGTAGTAAACCTTCTCGCCGATGATCTCGTCGGCACTACGTCCACAATGGGAAGGTGGCAGGTTCATGTTACCTTGAATGCATAACGCCCGTGCTGACTTGGTGGGGTGGAGCGGCAGCGAAACCCCAGTTAGAGTCCAGCACGATGTTAGCTCTCGCTGATTCGGTCGCTACGCACGACAGCAATGAAGTAATCAAGAAGGACCAAAGCCTGGCAGAGAATTCCGGCGAACACAACCCGTAGGCTCTGACTCTCGACGCCGAAGTCATTGGCGATCTTTCGATAGTTGCTGCCTTTGCGATGTGCGGCGCTGCTGGACCGCAGATTCTGAAGTTTTCGTAGAAAAGAAACGTGATCAGCGGCACCTTGAACACCACAGGCACTAAGGGCAGCTTCGAGACGTGCAATACTCCCCTTAAGATCGGCTCGCTGCTCAGCCGGAATCCGCTTGTTCAGGTGTTTTTCGTTTAGTGAGTCGATCAATACCTTTGTGAGGCCCAAAACCAACTCATCAAAATCACGTTGTTCGTCAGTAGCCGGAATTCTGACGTATTGGAGGTGATGCTCGTCGTCAACGCCCAACGGCAGCAGCAACTGCCAGCCAAGACATTCGTCACAGGCTTTTTTCAAGTCGCGATAGCGTTGCTTGAACAAGTGCTCGGGCCGATCTGAATCCGTGAACTGGGCCAGGATCTGGCGCTTAAAATAAGTCTCACTCACACCGCCTTCTGGTGGGATATTGTGCGTCCGCCAGTGTAGCTGTTCTTCATAAGGAAGGTCTCGTCCAAGATCGCCCAACCAAGCGCAGACCTTGTCGTCATGATGGTTGTCGAGATACATGCTCCACAGGTAGCCGCAACGTAGAATCGAATCCTCTACAGAGTATTTACTGGGCTGCTGGAAGTACTTGTCTAAAACCTGCTTGCGGAAATGCACAGGGGTCAAGTAATTGGGCGCATCCGGATTCGCTCCAAAATAGTTTGCCAGAGCATCCGGATTCGATGTGTATCTGATCTCGTCCCCGTTCACATCGACATCAATGATGAATTCGATATGCTTCTTGTTCGGCTCCTCCGCAAATCCCCAGAAACCGCTCTTAGACTTCGGTAATGGGGCGACGAGTCGCACTCCCAGCAGCCGACTAAACGCTTGATGGTTGCCGATGCCGCCAAAGTCGCCGCAGTGGTGCCCCCAACATATAAGACCGTCGCGTTGATCGCCCCCACACTCTTCGAGTCCGAGTTCTTCCGGCGAATGCTCGGAGTGCTCCCGACAATCGAATTGGATCGATAGGTACATCTCCTTGATTGCCAAGAACTGACGGATCTCCTTGAGCCTAATCTGGATACGGTTCGGCTCGACGACAGCCACCAGGTGCTCGTTGCCATCGTCATCAATTTTGATGTATTGGTCCAACTTCCTGTCGTGATATAGCCTGTGGAAAAGGCGGAACTCCTCGGATATTTCCTTGTAGTCATCTCGCATTCCATAGAACTCGCGGTCAATAACCAAAGGTTCAATCCCGTCGTCAACTCCATAGAGTTGGTATTCAGCTCGCTTCTCTCCGCCTTCGTGGTACACAACAGTGCCGGGCATGCCCTGACCGTGTGAAAAGTCCCAAGACGGGCTGGAAAGTGCTCGCTCAGTCTGGTCGGATGGAATCAACGCACAATAGATGCCATGATTGTAAGAGGCTTCGCTATCCGACAGGTATACGGTGACCATCTCGGTCAATTGCAGGTCACGTCGTAACCACTCCAGCATCTTGGTTTGCAATAGCCGGTCTCGGTCCACATCAATACTCATACTATCACTCCGCACCTTTTTTCTATTAGAGCTAATGCTTGACCTAACCGTTTTCAAAATGGCCGTCCGCGGCCATTTTGAAATACGGTTCAGGTCGTTGTTGGCATCTCCATCTGCTCAGATTCGGAAGACCTCATTGGTCCATGCTTCATCGGGGGAGAATGGTCCATGGATTGACTTGTCGCAACCCTTGCTCGGAACAATCCGCTTCATGTCCCGAAGAACCCAATCAACGTAAACACGCTTGTCGTCGGGATCGATTTCTCTCACGATACCGATGGCTCGGACCTCAATATCGGGTGAGCCCTGCCCAAGCATGCGCTTGATCGCAATCCGGTCTCCGGCTTGAATCTGATCGCGACGACGTGCCTGACCCGGTTGATCCTTGTCATCCCACCCAAGGAACCAGTAGCCACGCCGGAGGAACAGGTCTGACTGGTCCTCGTGTCCACCCCACATAGCGCCAACAACCCAGAATTTCGACATGGTGCGTTCTCCTTTCTGATGCCAACGATTAATAGCTGGAAAAATTCGTCCTAGTCCATTACCCAATGAAATAATTCGGTATATGTATCCTTCTTACACACAAGAACGCTCAAGTCAATAAAAACAACCTCGTCGCATCACCGGCGTGATGTGACCATGTCCGCAAAGAGGTCATAGGCCTCTTTGCGGCGGCCGTCGATCCCGACGAGTCCCCAGTAGTGTTCCACAGCCTGAAGCTCCCACCATGCCGGCGGGTCCGGAAGGTCATCGAGCCGGAACAGGATGTAGCCGGCCCCGCCCGCCTCGATGGTGCCTTCAACGGCCTTCTCGTGGTACGTGCACTGGAGATCCTCTTGGTACCCACGCTCCCCCGGGCCGGTAGGGTAGCCGGTCTCGAGTACCATGACCGGCTTGCCGGTGCTTCTTTGCACAGCGGATCGGACGGCCGCGTTGACCAGAACGGACAGAACCGGTTCGGCAAAGAGGTAGTTCGGATAGGCGCCCAGTCCCACGATGTCCATGTGATCGTTCCATTGTTCGAGGCGATCCAGCCATAGGGGATCGTGGATGTTGAAGTTCATGGTGGTGAGGGTGAAAGGATCTCCGAGCTGCACGGATCGATGCAGGACGGCGAGAAGCTCCTCCAAGAAGGAGATATCGAACCAGGCCCGGCCCTTTCGCCAGCCGGCGGCCAGCACGTGTATATAGGTCCAGTTCAGCTCGTTCTCGGTATTCCAGAGGAATACATTTCCCCTGTACCTCCGGGCCGCCCCGGCCGCATGCAGGGCGATCTGGCCCAGGTATTCCTGCCGACCTATCCCCTGGTAGCCCACGCACCGCTCTCCATCGCAGTCTAGATACTGGCTGCCCGGCGCTTCGGGGGCCAGCCGGATGCTGTTTTCGTCATCCAGTACCAGGTACGGTGCCGTAGTGGCGTCGCCTATCAGGGGGAGCGGTGAAATCCCCTCCGACGTCAGGGCCTCCACGATCTCATCCATGGGGCCCCAGTCCACCGTGCCTGCAAATCGCCCGCCCTGTTCGGGGAGAGCCATTTCATCGATCAGGGCCGGGTCTTGATCGAGGTCCTCGAGCAGGGGGAACCTGTAGCCCAGCAGAGCGACCTCCGAGATCGCCCTCTGGCCTGGATGATAGTAGAGGGCCCGCTGCTGGACGGCGCTCCAGTCGAGCCAGAATTTGCCGAACCTCACTCCGAGATCGGAGATCTCATTGACCTTGGTCTTCAGGGTCCAGGCGTCGGGGGAGAAGACAATGCCCCAGGAAAAGCCGTAGAGGAAGGCGACGCAGACTGTTTCCCTGGCCCCTGTCCAGTCGATCAAGGTCAGGGGAACGCAAAGAGAGTCCCGGCTCCGGCCGTCAGTCCGGAAGTGATACCGGAAACAGGCCTGTTTTCCCTGAGAGTATCGATCCGCCTCGAGGTAAAGGTCGACAGGCGAGAGCCCGATGACGCCGAGGTCCAGGAGAAGAGCCTGCATCTTGTCGGGTCCTTCTCCAGGGTGCATGCAGCCCTCGAAGCAGATCTCCACAGGATCGTCGGAGGGCGCGGCGGGCGGCGAAAAAGAGGCCGAAGTGATGGCCGGAGAATCATACCCTGGACCGCTTCCCTCGATCTCTCTGCTGGTATGACAAGAGACCGGAAGAAGGCAGAGAAGGAGCAGGATGATGAACGTCACCAATACAGACCACCAGGATTCAAGTCTCGATTTGCATTCAAGCATTCGCAGAGTCTTCACCCATGGCGACGCGAAAGAATCGCCGCAGCCCGAGCCCCAGCCCTCCCCAGAGCGGCGCGAGCCACAGGGGGAGAGCCGTCCACCCGGCGTTGGGATACGTATAAAGCGATCTGGAAACGAGGGCCCCTTCGACGAGGAGGTCGACCCCCACCGCAAAGGCGGCCACGCCGAGATCTCCGGGCTCGCGAAACAGGGCAAGCCGGAACCCGAGGTAGACGGTCACGACCGCCGTCAGTACCAGTTCGTGGGTGTGAAGCAGGACCGGCGCGAGGAAGAGGGATGCGAACAGGGCGATCTCTCCGACCAGGCGCCGCCTTGAGACGAGGAGACGGGCCCCGGCCCTGCGTTCGATCCCGGCGAAGGCGAGCCCCGCGCCGAGGAGCCCGAAGAAGTAGACCGCCGCGATCCACCAGGGGAGCCCGGCCCCACGGGGCAGGGCCCAGACGCCCGCGGCCAGGTGCAATTTCTCGGCCCCGAAGCCCAGGACCGCACCTGCGGCGGCGGAGACGAGAAACCGGATGCGGCGCGAATCTGATTTCAAGCTTACTCCTGTTATCGGGCGAAATCTCGACGATCAAAAGTAGATTACAGTGCGGTAGTCGCTGATCGTCGCCTATGAATGTAGCGAATTACGGCATAGAAGGGCCATACAAGGCATCCTGCTTCAGTGATGGTAAGGTAAATGTCGGCCAGGTTGAAAATGCCAACGTACTTTCGTAAAAAATCGGCGACATCACAGTAGATGAAGTCAACGATCCCGAAAGGAGGGTAAAAGAAGGAAAGCATGTTGCCGAGAGCACCGGCGGCTCCGATAGAAAACACCGCCTTGAGATACCTGTTTTTGAATATGCAATAGAGCATGACAAAAAAGGAAGTGCTCCCCACCCTGGAGAGCGTTCCCTGAACAGGAGGACTCAGCTCCGGCAGGGTGAAGCGAGTCGACAGCAAATCCGTCAAGAAAACTATTCCAATAAATGCCAGGATGCCCGCAGAGATCCGCACTTTTCGGCTCCATTGCAAGCAAACCAGTACGAAGAGTATCAGGACAAAAATCAGTATCAAGAAAGAGGTTATAAGTTCTTCTGTGGCTGTCACGGAAAAAATGCTATTTGGTGTTCTGGCATACGTCGGTACACCTCTCGTATTGATGGACAGACAGAAAAAGAGATGTTCGCCTATTAGAGGAATATTCTTGTGCAATGGTAAGAGGATGTAGGCCGCTATTTTGCTGACGGTATCCAGTATGACGAGAAATAGGACCATGCAGTGCCATTTTGCGCCGGGGAGCGTCTTCAGTTCATAGAGTTTCATAGTCACACATCCGCCCCTCTTCTCCGCACCAGGAAGAGAACTGCGAGCATGAGGAGAGGGGCCGGGACCACGGCGGCCATGCCCGCCTGAACGCCCTTCCACTGGGCGAGGAGTCCCAGGAAAAATGGAAAGATCGTGCCTCCTATTCCCCCGCCGGCGAGGATGGCTGAGAAGACCAGTCCCGTGTACCGGGGGGGGAATTTGCCCGAATAGGACACGACGATGGGAAAGATCCCGGAGAAGAAAAAGCCGGCGGCCGAAAACAGGATCTCGGCCAGGACGAGCCCGGGGGCGAGCAGGGCGCCCGCCCACAGAAAAAATGCGCCTGTGAGCAGGAGGGTGAGAGTCCGGAAGGAGCCCAGGCGTTTCACGATCATGCTGGTAGAGATTCTGCCGAGAATCATGGCCGTCCAGAAGTAGGTCAGGACCCGGCTGGCTCGAAAAATCGATGTCTCATCGGAGAAGACCTTTTGGAAATAGTAGACGACCCAGCCGACGAGGCTGGTCTCGGCCCCGATGTAGAGGGTGTTCATGAGGATGGCGCCGACGAGCAGGGCGGGCCCGGCTCTGCCGGCCTCACGGAGGGTGCCCAGGCTCAGCCCTTCGGCCTCCCTCATATCGGGCAGGGAGGTGAAGGCGGCCGCCACGGCCCAGGCCAGGAACAGGACCGCCATCCCCTGGAAGAGGGTCTGCCAGGCCACTCCCCGTGAGAGACCGTAGCCCGCCAGCATGGGGTAGAGGGTCACGCCCAGGGCGAAGAAGGCATACATGAAGCTCATGGGGCCGCCGCTCTGCTCCCGGTGTCGGCTTGCGAGCAGGGCGCCCGGGTAGCTCACGAGGAGCCCGGTCATGGCCCCGGTAACGAAGATGGCTACACAGGCCGTCTTCAGGGACGAGCTCGCGGAGAAGGCCAGCATGCCCGCGGCGCCGCAACATGCGGCCCACTGCAGAATGCGGCGCGAAGGGAAGAGGCGGGCCAGCCAGCTTATGGAGAGCGTGCCCAGTGTGCCGCCTGTGAAAAAGGCGAAATAGAGAAGGCCCCCTCCACTTTCACCGACGCCGAAGGTGCGCAGGATCGCCTCCAGGGCGGGGCTCATCAGCACCAGGCTCATTCCGGCCAGAGTTTGCAAAGGGTATAGGCTCTTCATTGTTTTTTTTCAATTCGAGTTGACGAATCCAAGAACAGGATGATCCTGTTAGATTAAAAAGGTCAGCATGTTATATACTGGTAATCTCGTAATCTCAAGAATGGCGCCTTTATCTTCTTGCTAAGAGTTTTGTTACGTAAATACACTAAGGCAATTCTACCCGTTCATCACGAGCAAAATGGCAGTAATCCCTAGGGCAATAGTGCAATCATGAACCAGGAACCATCTTTCGACAGTGCTGAATTCGAATTGGAAGGGCTGAGCCTCTCCTGCCTGGACAGCGGCGGGGACAAGCCGGTTCTGCACTTTTCTCACGCCAACGGGTTCCCCGTGCGCGTCTACCTGCCGCTCATGAGCGAGCTCGCAGGGAATTTTCGAGTGGTCGGGCTCGGCCACCGGGGCCAGGACGGCCGAAGCAAGGGGATTAAGAGCTGGCACAGGCTGGCCCTCGACCTGATCTCTTTTCTGGAGAGCCTCGATGCGGGGCCCGTCATCGGCGTGGGCCACAGCATCGGCGCCGTCACCACCCTGTTCAGCGCCGTCCGGCGTCCCGACCTCTTCTCCCGCATCGTTCTTTTCGATCCCGTACTCCTGCCACCGAGGCTGATCCTCCTGGCTCGCTGGATGAAGCGCGTCGGCCTGAAGGGCCGAATTCCCCTGGCGCTTCGGGCCCGCCGCCGCCGCAACGGCTGGGCGGATCGGGAGGAGGCGCGCGAGTACTTCCGTGAGAGAAGCCTCTTCCGCGGCTGGGACGAGCAGTTCATCCAGGCCTATGTCACCCATGGCCTGAAGCCGACTCCGGACGGCCGGGTGGAGCTCGTCTGCCCGCCCGAGGCCGAGGCCCGGGGCTTCGAGAGCTATTCCACCGACATCTGGTCCTGGCCGTCCCGGCTGCGCACGCCCGCGTTGATCGTGAGAGGAGAGGAGAGCATGGAAGCCCTTAGGCAGGAGTGCTTCGAGAAGTTCCTCCGGATCTGTCCTGTGGCGCAGGGTGCCGTCCTGCCCGGCGCCGGCCACCTCATCCCCATGGAAAAGCCCGGAGAGACGCTTGCGATCATCGAGGACTTCTGCTCTGCCTAGCCCGGGCTGAAGCCCCAGAGACCTCCGAGAAGCCCCGGAACATAGACATGACCTTCCTCGGACATTGTCGTCCCCACGGTGGAGGACGAGATCAGGCTGATCGGCTCCTCGTCCAGGGTGATCCCGGTCCGTGAATCGATCACGAGCAGGCGAAGCCCGAAGATCCGGCCAGCATCGACGACTGCGGCGTAGGCGCGATCGCCTCCCCGCTGCACGGTGATGCCGCGGGTCTCCACGTCCACGCGGGACCAGACCAGCTCGGCATGATCGCCTGCGTCTTGGACCGCCACGAGGGGCGCCCCGAACGCCCCGGACGGAAAGATCAGGCCGGTGCTCGAGCAGGACGGGCTACCCAGGGACGAGAATCCCAGGTCGAAGGTCCAGATGATTCCGCCGGTGGTCGCGTCGAGGGCGAGGAGGTGGTCGGCCTGGTCGTTTACGTACAGGCGGCCGCCGTCGGCGGAAATGCAGGGGCTCGAAGCGGTCCCCCCCTCGAGGGCGGCGTTCTCCCAGAGGGGCTCGATGGCCGGGTCAGGGCCCGCCAGGTAGCGCATGGCGACCAGGAGGCTCTCCGGCTCGCCCGGGCGTGTCAGGGTGAAGTAGAAAGCGCCCGTGTCCTGGTCGATCGACAGGGTGTTCGCGCTGTAACAGGCACTCTCGGAGGATCCGACGAAGCAGTCTATGTAGTCGAAGGCGCTCGGTGTGTAGGAGACGCTCGGCAGCAGGACCAGAGGCTCGAGGACCGGCTCCCCCGTATCCCGCCGGAGCACGTAGACGCGGCCGATGTGGGTGGTGAAGATGAGGTGACCGTCGGGCGTGAACTGGGAGCTCACGGGGAACCCGACGATGGGCCGCCGCCACCGGAGCGATCCTTCGCGCGTGAAGGAGTTCATGGCACGGTTGTCGCCGATGTATATGTGGCCGTCCCTGTCGATCGCGGGCGATGAAGCGACGGCCCGGTCATTGACCCGATCGCTGCACCAGAGCATCTCGCCCGTCTCGCCGTCCAGGGCGAAGAGGTGACAGGACCCCTCCTCGGGTGCGTCCCGGCCCAGGCCGACCCCGACGTAGACGTTCCCTTCCGGCCCTACCGTCGCCCCGGCGCCGATCGGTGTGCCTGCGAGCACGTGGAACGAAGGCGTCACATGGTCCGGCCCGCGGGTTTTCATCGTGTCCGAGTTGCGGCTGTCGTGGTGGATCACCGGCCAGCCGGCGGCAGGGTAGGCCGGGCCCGCCGTCGTCGCGGTCGGCGGGGGATCGCCGGTCTCGCTGCAGCCGATGAGAGCGAATGCAATCAGTGCGGCCGCGAGGCAAGATAGCGGTCTTAGTTCATAGTGCATGACGTACTCCCGGGTTCGTTTCATTGCATTGGAAATCCAAAATATTCCTTGCATCGTCATCCCCGCGAAAGCGGGGAGCGGGGATCCAGAAAATGAGCACAACCATGGGTTCCCGCTTTCGCGGGAACGACGGGGAGAAGGCAGAGAAAAAGTCCCCGGCGAAGCCGGGATAAGTCCAAAAAATTGGACGGTCCCCGGTG
>CAZFWM010000132.1:0-9278 GCA_964522545.1 uncultured Thermodesulfobacteriota bacterium | reverse complement strand
CGCCAACGCGGGTTGGGGGTATCCATAAATTGCGAACAACCTTGGGTTCCCGCTTGCGGGGTAACGACGGGGTGTTGGCCGAGAAAAATTCCCGATGAAGCCGGGATAAGTCCATAATCAAACCTCAATCCCCAGCGAGGCCAGGGCCTGGTCGGCAAGCGCTTCCCAGCCGCGGTTGGCGGTGGGATTTGCCGGGCTGGGGTGGGACATGACACCGACCTCCACGTCGAGGCCTGCCAGGGCCTCGCGGGCCCGGGCCTCGGCAAAGCGCCCTACTCCGATGACAAAGCGGGGCCCGAGGAAATCGACGGTTCGCCTGAGCGCCGTATCACACGCGGCCAGCAAGGGCCGGCGCTCGGCGACCGGCAGGCGGTCGGGCGTGCGGTTCCGGCCGCTCGCCTCCATAAAGAGCAGGGGGCAGTAATTGGCGATGAAGAACCGGCTGAAGAAGCTCTCCGGGGCGCCGAACCGGCCGCGGATCCAGCCCCACACGCGCTTTCCACTCACCTCACTGCGCGCACAGTCGAAGCCGAGAACCGGCCGGGCCGGGTGCTCCCCGGGCGGCTTTCCGACCGGGGCCCTGATGCCGAGCCAGTCGCGTACAAAGCCGACCTCTCCAAAGGGAACCCCGGTCTGGGCCATGCCCCACGGACCGGGATTCATGCCGACGAACACAACTTCCTTGGGGGCGGCTCCATATCGCTTCAGATAGAGGTCATAGGGGGCCCTGGCATAAACGAGCGGATTGTAGACGTGCGAGACAGGCGGGCTGAAGGTGAGGCCTTGAAGCTCGTCGACGAGGGCGTCGGTGATATCGGTCAGATTCATTAGGTGAATTGAATTACATTCTATGGTATAGTTGGGATCCAACCCAGGCGAAGCCTGGTATCTTGGGCGGTACGTACCATGAGTGGGAAAGAAAGTCGAGTGATCGAAAAAAAAGGAGGAGAGAAGATGAAGACCCGGAGATTTTTACTGCCTGTTTTGCTTTGCTGTAGTATGGTCATTGCGATGGGGTCGGATGGTTACGGACAAATGTGTGAACCCGGATTTCAAAGTGCTACTTCTTCAGAATGTACGGCTATCCTATATGGTATAGTGGGTGATCTCAAAGACTGCCTGGACACCTATGGGTGCCAGCCCGAGGATCCTCCTCCGACACCTCCGAATCCTGAAGAATGTCAAACGGTATGCTGGGATGACATCTGGTATCCTTCTGTCCTTCAGCCAGAGTGCTCTGGACTGGGTGTTCTCAGATATTACTGTGGGCCCTGTTTTGCCGAAGGCTTTCGTGTATTCACCGAAGAATGTATCTATGCCCCGGGCATTGAGGGCTCAGAGTGCCTGGACGATAGCTATGCACTTATTGAGGAATGTGCGGCCGTCTGTGATACGGACGGTGACAGGTGGTTCGATGAAGACCACGGCATCCCGTACTGTGTCGGTACGGACTGCGACGACACCGATCCGGCTGTAAACCCGGACGCAGAGGAGATCTGTGCGGGCGCCGTCGATGACGACTGCGACGGCCTTGTCGACGAGGAGGACCCGGACTGCCTTCCTGCCGAATTCACCCTCGAGCTGGATGCATCCTACCCGTCCGGCACACTCAGCCTGGTTTTTTCCATAGGCACGCCGGAGCCGGCCACGTGGGCGAACTACCTGGTTCTGACCTACCCGTCAACCCAGATCATCCCGCTCTGGAGTGTCGCGCTGCCGGTAATCGATCCCTCTATCGACATTCCCATTGCCTTCCCCCTGCCGAGCATGGGATTGCTAGGATTTTTGACTGCCCTGTATACGGCAGAGGGCCCACAGGCTTTTGAGCTTGCCTGGGTCGATACAGGCATGCCGTCTCGATAGCGTGACGGTCTCCGCTTACTGAAACTCCACATCGAACCCTGCATAGGCCAGGTGCTGCAGGGGATCGTCGCTCCCGAAGGGGCCGATGATGGCTTCTATGTTGTAGGTGCCGGGCGGCAGAAAAGCCGGCAGCGGAAACGAGATCGTGGGCTCTATGTTCAGGCCCGCCGGGAACGTGATGCCTTCGGCCAGGCGAATGGGATAGGGTGAGGCGGCCCCGATGGCCGGGCTCGACAGGTAGATCCAGAAGTCTCCCTGCTGGGGCTGACCGCTGACGTTCTCGATGGCCAGCTTCCACGTGAGGAGGCCGCCCGGCGTGTAGGTCTTCGGCGAGGCGGTCACCTCGAAGCGGAATTTGGGCGTACGGGCGGGATCGCCATAGTGCAGGAACTTGCTCTGCTGCATGCCGTTCATCCCCACGGCCCACCCCTCGCTCTCGTCGAAGAAGAAGATCTTCATGAGGTCGGCAAATGGATGAAAGTCCTCCTCGACCCAGGTCTCCCCGCCGTCCGTGGTGTGGTAGAGCAGGGCCCGGGCAAAGGACTCGTCCTCCCGGTAGCCGGCGGCCCAGCCCTCTCGGCGGTTGAACATGTGGATCTCGAATATGGACGAGACCGATTCCAGTCCGTAGATCTGCTGCTTCCAGGTCGCCCCCCCGTCTTCTGTGTGCCAGATCCAGCCGTTATTCAAGCCGACGTACGGGTCATAGTACCCGGTCACCCACCCCTCGTTCTGATTGACGAAACAGATGTCGGTCAGGGCGAAGCCGACCTCGTCGAAGATGGTGGTCCACGTAAAGCCCTGGTCCGTGGTCTTTTCGGCGATGGCCCGCCAGTCGCCCGGCGCCGTGGACTGCTTCGGGAGGCCGGCCTCGTACGGGAGGCGCCCCGAAGGTCCGCCCTTTTTGGTCCAGGGCCACACGCCGCCGGCGATGTAGCCGACGTTCTCGTCCAGGAAATGGAGATCCGAGGGCCAGGCCCCGATGTCCATGGTGTCCCAGTTCCAGTTCCACTTGCGCTCGTCCCAGGTACGACCGCCGTTCGTGGAGTAGGCGATGCCGTAGTCGGTGTAGAAGAATGGGGTCCAGTGCCCCGTGGCCACGATGGTGTCGGGGCCGAGGACCTGCAGGTCGGTCCAGTAGGCGAACATGGTCTTGGACCAGACCGGCTCCCACGTGGCGCCCTGGTCTGTGGTTTTGACGATGGCGTCCTTCATATCGAAGAGTAACCCCACGGAGGTCCCGGATGCATAGGCCGTGTTCTCGTCCTCCCACGCCACGGCGACCATCCCGAGGTTCGGCATGGTGGAGAGCACCGAGGTCCAAGTGTAGCCGGCGTCCGTGGTCTTCAGGATCCGGGGGCCCTGCAGGTTCTTGGCCCCGGCGCTCAGGCCGGTCTCCGAGTCCCAGAAGTCGAGGGACATGTGGAGCTCATTGACGGTGGCCCTCTCCTCCCACACACCGGCGGAAGGTTCCGCACTCACGTTTCCGGCCAGGCTCATGAGCGTCAGGCACAGAATGATCGACAGGATTTTGCTTTTCGTCATCTCTTCCTCCTTTTTGTTGTGTTCCCCCTCGTTCCCAGGCGGAGCCTCGGAACGAGGTAAATCGAATTTCCAATTCAATCAAATTATCAATCCCTATAATTAGAATCAAGAACAGGTAGGCTGTCTCAGCCCTTGAGAGCGGCGGGAAGGATCTTCGTGTGTCTCTTGCCGGCGATGAGAGCCCTGCGGGGGAACAGACCGAGCCTCGCAGAGGCCGCCTCGAGCCGGCTCCCCTCGGATGTGTTCAGGAGACCCAACGGCCCTGCTGGATCCTCTCCGCGGGACAGGACGTCCTTCAATGCCTGAATGAAGCGCTCGTTCTGCTCCTCCGTTCCCGGATTCACCCGGATCCATTTGTCCATGTCCCACTCCTGCCCCCATCGTATGAGGACTTTGCGGCGCATCATCTGGAGGAACACCCAGATCGAGTCCAGTCCGGTCTCCACCATCACATAGGCCCCGTGAGAGCGGATGTACCTCAATCCCATCCGTTCGAAGGCATCGTAGAGCCAGAGCCTTCCGTCGTGGTTGCACCGGTACGAGCGCTCCACTTGGGCCTCGGCGTCGGCGAGGCTTGCAAGGCCGGCCGCATGGGCCGTGGCGCTCACTCCGGCGAAGATCTTCCGGGTCGCCATGCGCTCGATCAGGTCGGTCCGGGCCATGGCGTAACCGAGCCTCAGGCCGGTCATGCCGAAGGCGTGGGAGAAGGTCTGCACGTGAATGACGTTCTCCCCGCGAATCACATGGTCGATGACCCTGGGGAAGGCGGCCCTCGCCTCCCTTTCGATGAACTCCGGGTCGGAGTCGTCGGCAAGGACGACCACATCCGGCCTGTTTTCGAAGACCCAGCCGAGGAAGGCATTCCATTCGCCCCGGTCCGCAAAGGTCCCGATCGGGTTGTTGATCACATTGAAGTGGACCAGGCCCACATCCTCCCGCGAGCGGAGCACCTCCCGGATGGCCTCGAAGTCGGGCTTCAGCTCAGGATCGCGCAGGGGGACCTTGATGAGCTCGGAGCCGTTCTGTTCGGCCCGCCGGAGGAAGATCCGGTAGGTGGGCCACTCGGTCACGGTCGCCCGCTCCGGGGAGGTGAAGGCGTCGGCGATCATCATGAGGGGCTCGGTGCTCCCCACGCCCAGGATCACATTCTCCGGGTCGAGCGGGCCCTCCACCCCGTTGTAGGCGAGGATACCCCGCCTGAGAGCCTCCATCTCGAAGTCCGGGTAGGCCATGATCCCCCCCTCGTCCCTCCCCCTCCGGGAGAGCTCCTCGAGCACCTCGAAGACCCTCGGGGAGGGTCCGATCGGGTTCTCGTGGAAGATCATCCTGGCGAATCCCTCGATCCAGGAGTCCGGGGGGAAGGCATGAGCCCGCCCGGGCAGGCTCCCCAGGGCGGCGGCTCCGAGCACTCCGGCCCCGACGGCGGCCGCCCCTGCGCCGATGAACTCCCTTCTCGTGATGCTCATGACTCCGATCTTCTCATAATGCGGTCAATCCGCAACGAAAAAAAACCTACAGATCCGTCATTCCCGCGAAAGCGGGAATCCACAATTGAGCGCATTTTCTGGATTCCCGCTTTCGCGGGAATGACGATGAAATTTCTCTGTTCGTCAGTAGCCGTAATAATCGGTCTTCGGACAGCGGCCGCTCCCCTGGCCGGCCGTCTCGTCCAGAACGTCCATCAGGGCCTGCGCGAAAGTTTCCATCTGGGCCATCGTGCCTGTGGAGACCCGGAGATAGTCGGCGTAGTCCGGATGGTAGGCCGCCCCGGCCTGCACCAGGATTCCCCTTGCGCAGAGAGCCTCTCTCACCGCCACGGAATCCCGGGCGGTGTCGACCATGACGAAGTTCGCCTCGGACCGTATAAAGGCAAGCCCCAGCCGATCGAATATATCATACAAGTACTCCTTGGCCTCCCGGTTCAGCGCCAGGACGCGGGCCATGTGCCCCGTCGAATCGTCGAGGCTTGCTAGGACGGCGGCCTCGGCGATCCGGTTTATGTTTCCCTCGGGATGCCTCCATCCCAGTGGGCCGCCGAAGTTGCCCGTGAAGAAGCCGGACATCTCGTAGGCGGTCTTCCGACCCGCCAGCCCGTATCCCGCCCGCAGGCCGGCAATCCCGTAGGCCTTGGAAAAGCTCCTGGCCACCACGACCTTCTCTCCGAACGGTCCGGCCAGCAGGCCCGGCAGGTCCGGAAAGTCGGGGTCAGTGACGTACTCCCGGTAGGCCTCGTCGAAGAGGACCACCGCGTCCGGGCAGATCCTCCTGAGCCGCCCGAGAAAGGCATCGACCTCGTCGGCGCCAAGGATGGTGCCTGTCGGGTTGTTCGGGTTGCAGATATAGACGAGGCGGGTCCGCGGCCCCGCTGCATCGAGGATCCCCTCCAGATCATAGTGGTGATCCTTGGTGAGGGGAACTCTCCGGACCGTCGCTCCCCAGGCGCGTGCCCTGTCGGCCGGGAGGTCGAAGGTGGGCGTACCCAGGATGCACTCGTCCCCCTCCCGGAGAAAAGCGGCGGCCGCGATGTTGATGATCTCGCTCGATCCGCATCCGGTCACCACCTGGAGCGGCCCGAGGCCGTTGTGCCGGCTGATGGCGCCCAGGAGGTCGAGGGAGAAGATGTCCGGGTATCGGTTGATTCCGGCCACGTCGAGGGGGCGGTTGACCGCCTTCCGTACGGCATCGAGCACGAAGCCCGACGGGCCGAGGGGGCTCTCGTTGTAGGCGAGGCAGGTGTATTCCCCCTGGCGGCCCGGGTCGCCGGGCCTGTCGGCGCGGGAGTGACAGCCGGCCGCGGCGAGTGCCCAGGCCGCTGCCTGTGCACCAGCGGAGCGGACGAGCTCGGCCCGGGTGATCGTCGTGTCCCGGTACTTGCCTAAGCCGCACCAGATGTCATAAAGAGGTATTCTCATGACCAAGGGTTGGGCCGACCCATTTGTCGGCCCATTAACTTCCGCACCGGTAGGGGCGCCGCTTGCTGCGCCCTCAACAGGCGATGTAGGGGCGACCGGCGGTCGCCCCCCCTACGTTCCAACCGCCTCGAAGGGGCCATTCATCTCAAACGAGGGAGAGCATGAACATCCTACAGGATAGATACGCTCCAAACAACGAATGTTTCGGCTGCGGCCCCTCCAGTGAAAGGGGACTTCAGCTCAAGAGCCGGGTCGAGGGGGACGAAGTGGTGGCGGACTGGACTCCGGAGCCCCACCACAAGGCCTTCGACGATGTGCTCTGCGGCGGCATCTGCGGCACCCTTCTCGACTGCCACTCCAACTGGACCGCGGCCTATCACCTCATGAAGGCCAAAGGGCTCGACTCGCCCCCCTGCACGGTCACCGCAGAGTACTCGGTCAAGCTCCTACGCCCCACGCCCTTGAAGCCCGTGCGCCTGCGCGCCCGCTTGGTCGAGATCGACGGGGACCGGGCGGTGGTGGAGGCCGAGCTCGCCGTGGACGGCCGGGTCACGGCTACCTGTCGGGGCCTCTTCGTGGCGGTCCGGGAGGGGCACCCCGCGTACCACGGCTGGTGATCTGCTACTCCCGGCGAAGATAGTACTTCTTCCAGATCTCCTTGCTGAGCTTCCCGAACTCGCTCCCGTACGAGACGAGCCCGTCATGGTAGTCAGCGTCCAGCAGGGCCTTTCTCGCGGTCTCGTCCTCCGGGTCGGCCCCGTATCGATCGACCCACTCCCGGAACAGGTGATAGTGGTCCCGCACCGGGCAGGGAGGATCTCGATCCGAGGACCACGTGCTCGTCGGACCACTCGATGAGCCCCTCGATCCTGTCGGCTCCGGTAACAGCGCCGGTGAGCCGGTAGCGGACCCGCTGGACCGCGTAGACTTCAGCGCTCACCAGATTGAGGATTTCGGCCCGGGCCGTGATCCCCGGCTTCCCATCCCCATCCTGATCGACCAGGCGCGGATCGTCGGCCTTTGTGGGAAGAGGATCGGTCTCGATATTCTCCAACCGGGCGCCCCGCACGTCCGTGGTTGTGGGCTGGATGAAGCGGATCCCCCCGTCGCCTCGCTCCAGGAGCGCCGTGCGACGGGGCTTCCCGAGAGAGCGCAGGAAGGCGTCCGGCAGGGATGTGCTCACCATGCGGGTCCCGCTATCTATGTCGGCTGTGCAGTACTCTTCACGGAGCTTGATGTTGCGGCCCTTCTGTTCCAGGCGCAACAGCAGGACGATCGTCGTGGTTCGCGTCTTTTTCCCGAGGATCGGGAAATCGGCCACCTCCGAGAAGATCTGAACCTGGGCCCAGGTGCCGGAGAGATCCGGCAATGAAGCTCCGTCGCCGACCGGCTCCATGCCGGTGGCGGAGCTTTCATAGAGCACGCCGACAATGAGAAGAAACAGAAGGACCAGTCTGGAGAAGTGCTTCATGGCGTTCGGCCCACAGGCGGTCAGGCCGGGAAAGGGTCGATTACTTATATTGTCCGGACGAAAAGATTGTCAATGAGGGGCGGCTAAAGCTTGCCCCCCGGTGGAGACTCGTATATTTTTGAACCATGACGAACTCCATGCCGAGCACTTGGAAGACCAAGCCGAGCGACCGCTTCGTGCTGAAGTGGATCAAGCTCAACCTGTCGGCCCGGATCACGCCGCGCCTGGCCCCTGTGCCCTGGCTCGAACCCTGGATGATCACCCTGAGCTCCGCGGGCCTGGGCGTGCTGGCCGGGGTGGTCTTTGCCCTCGGCCTGGGCTGGCTTGCCGGCCTGATCGCGGCGGCCGCACAGGTCCTGGACGGCGTGGACGGGCAGCTGGCCCGCATGACCGGCCGGCAGAGCCCCTTCGGGGCGTTCCTCGACTCGGTCATGGACCGCTACGCGGACGGCGCTCTGGTGATCGGCATGACCATCTACCTGGTCCGGCTGCCGGTCGGCATGCCGCTCTGGCTCCTCCTCACGCTGGGGGCCCTGGCCCTCGTGGGCAGCAACCTAGTCAGCTATTCCGGCGCAAGGGCCGAAAGCCTCGGGGTCGCTCTCGGAAAGCACACCCTGGCGAGCAAGGGCACCCGGACCACGGTCAACATCCTCTGCGCCCTCGGCACGCTGTTCTGGCCATCCTTGCCCCTGGCGGCCCTCGTCTACCTGGCCATGCATCCCAATCTGGCCGTGGTGAACAGGATAATACTGGTCGGTCGAGCCCCCGGGGAGAGTGAGAGAAATAGATGACCAAGACTGGCGTGATTCACGGTCGATTCCAGGTGCTCCACAAGGACCATCTGAAATACCTGATGGCCGGCAAGGCCCGGTGCGATCACCTCGTCGTGGGGATCACCAACCCGGACCCGGTGCTCACAAAGGAGGACCCGGCCGATCCCGACCGGTCCGACGCCCTGGAGAATCCCCTCACCTATTTCGAGCGCTACACCATGGTCCGGGCCGTCCTAGTCGAGGCGGGCCTCGGGTCGCCTGATTTCTCGGTCGTCCCCTTTCCGATCAACCTCCCCGAGCTCTACCAATACTACGTGCCCCTGGACGCCACCTTTTTCCTCACCATCTACGACTCCTGGGGCAGGCGAAAGCTCGAGCTCTTCGAGGCCCGCGGCCTGAAGACCGAAGTGCTCTGGGAGAAGCCCCCGGCCGAGAAGGGAATCAGCGGCTCCGATGTCCGCCGGCGCATGGCCGAAGGGGAGGCCTGGAAACACCTGGTCCCAGCAGCGGCATGTCGCCTCGTGGAGGCCTGGGGCATACCGGAGCGCCTGCAGAATATTCATAACCTGCCCTAATCCGATTGCACAAGAATACAAATTTTTCCGTTGAGGGACTTTAACGCAAAGGCGCAAAGAGAAGATAATCCAGGGGGAATACGGAAAAATCATGGATGTTGCGAGCGAAGCGAAGTCAGCTATAGTAAAGTAAGGTGGG
>CAZFWM010000131.1:0-19010 GCA_964522545.1 uncultured Thermodesulfobacteriota bacterium | reverse complement strand
GAGAGGAATTCCGTTAGGGAAATTCAGGCAGGAGAACTTCTGACTGTCGAGTTATTGATATCCAATAAAATTATCCTCTGAGGAACCCAGGAACCCAGGAAGAAAAAAAATAGAACCGAGAAGAATATTTCTTTTTCCTGGGTTCCTGGGTTCCTCAGAATCATTTTCTTTTGGTTTGAATGAACTTGCTTTCACTCTGTCTTGAACGTGGCAGCTTTGGGAGAGAGCAGATGAAAAACGACACCATCACACTTGACCACGGCGGAGGGGGGCGGGCCTCCAGGGAGCTCGTCCGGTCCCACTTCCTTCCGAGGCTTGCCAATCCCTACCTGGATAAACTCGACGACAGCGCTGTCTTCGAGATGCAGGCAGGCGCGATGGCCATGACCACGGACTGCTATGTGGTGGACCCCATCTTCTTCCCGGGCGGGGATATCGGCAGCCTGGCCGTTCACGGCACGGTTAACGACCTCGCCGCCCAAGGGGCCCGGCCCCTCTACATCTCCGCCGGCTTCATCCTGGAGGAGGGACTGAAGCTGGAGGACCTGGACCGGATTCTCACGTCCATGGAGGAGGCCTCCCGAGAGGCGGGCGTCTCCGTCATCGCCGGGGATACAAAAGTGGTCCACAAAGGGAAGGCCGATAAAATCTTCATCACCACAACCGGAGTGGGAACGGTTCCGGCGGGCGTGACTGCTTCCGGAAACAACGCCCGGGAGGGGGACGAGGTCATCCTGAGCGGATCGATCGGCGACCACGGGATCGCCATCTTATCCCAGAGGGAGGGGCTGGCCTTCGGCACCGAGCTGAGGAGCGACTCGGCCCCGCTCAACCGGCTGGTCGACGAGATCCTCGAGGAGACCCTGGAGATCCACGCCATGCGCGACCCGACCCGGGGGGGCTTGGCGGCCGCACTGAACGAGATAGCCGGCCAGTCCGGCGTGGGAATCCGGCTGGACGAGGAGGCCATCCCGGTAAAGGGGGAGGTCAGGTCCGCCTGCGAGCTCCTCGGCCTCGATCCCCTCTATGTGGCCAACGAGGGAAAGCTCCTGGTCTTCGTCACGCCTAAGGATGCATCAAAGGTGCTCGAGAGGATGCGGCTGAACAAGTACGGCCGGGAGGCCCGGATCATCGGCCGGGTCGTGCCGGACCACCCGGGCAAGGTCTTCATGAGCACCGGAATCGGCGGGACCCGGATCATCGATATGCCCCTGGGAGAGCAGCTGCCGAGGATTTGCTGAAGATTTCTAAATAGCCGGAGATGTCATTTCGACCGCAGGGAGAAATCTTATCTTTTCAGAATATCTCCGCGGAAAGATTTCTCGCTCCGCGCGAAATGACATCTCAGAGTTGCTACCGGTAGACCAGGGTCTCGGTGGGGCAGAAACGGGCGCAGGTGGGATCGCCGCCGCACAGGTCGCACTTCACGACGCCGGTGTGGTCCTCGTCGAGGACGATGTTGCCGAAGGGGCAGGCACTCACGCAGGCGTGGCAGTGGATGCAGCGTTCCTCGTCGACCTCCATGGCTCCGGTCGCCTCGCTTCGCGCGATGGCGTCCACGGCGCACACCTTGGCGCAAGCGGCCTCTTCGCACTGAAGGCAGAGCATGGTGATGTGGCGGTCGTCTGAGAAGTGGACGTGGGAGACGCGCGATTTGCCGAGATGGAAGGCTTCCCCGTGACTGAAGGCGCACGCCAGCTCGCAGGTCCTGCATCCCGTGCAGCGTTCAGGGGTGACGATCAGCCGTTTTTGCATCGGTTGTTCTCCGTTACCTGAGCATCAAGGCGAAGGCGCCGGCTCCACCATGAGGTCGAGGAATGTGGCGGCCGCCTGCCGCCTCTGGCACTCGTCGCACTTGTTGAAATAGTCCTCTGCCAGGCCGCTCTGCCCGGCGTAGTGTTCCGCCTGTTCTTTGGTGATCGTGAGGCGCCCGCACGTCTCGCACGCCACGAGCTCGAAGTCCCGGTCCCAGATGGTCCGCCTCCGGCCCCGGTCCTTGAAATCGATGTTCTCCGTGGGGCAGCACCGAGCGCACGAGGCGCATCCTATGCAGGCCTCGGGGGGCTCCCGGAAGGGAGTTGCGATCTCCTTGTCCGGGCCCCGTCCCACGGCCGCGATCGCCTCGACGCCCACCACCTGGCAGACCCGGGTGCAGAGCCCGCACAATATGCAGTCGTCCCTTTCGGCGTCGGGCCGAAAGGAGGTCTCCTTGACGCCGTGGGCCGCGGCCAGCTCCTGGATCTTTCCTGAGCCGGGACACCTCGCGAGCAGGAGGTCGAGCACGAGGCGCCTGAGCTCCAGGGCACGCTCGGAGCGGGTCTCCACGATCAGGCCGGACGAGACCGGAAATACGCACGAGGCGACCACCTCGCCGCCGTCCCTGGCTTCTCCGTCCCGGAAGATCTCCACCACGCAGAGCCGGCAGGCTCCGAAGCCGCCAAGGGCCTCGTGGTGGCAGAGCGTAGGAATCTCGATCCCGCAGGCCCGGGCGGCCTCGAGGATCGTGGCTCCCTCGGCCGCACTCGCTGTTTGGCCGTCGATGGTTAATTCAATCATATCTCACTCTCTCCTAACTGTTCGGCCGCTCAAGAGAACGGCCAAACAGCCATTGGAAATTGCAAATTGGAAATTTGAGATTGTAAATTGTGAAAAAGCTGTTCGATCCCATTCCTGTCTTTTCGATCGCCTCATTCTGTCATTTCGACCGCAGGGAGAAATCTGATCTTTTCAATTTTCAATTTAATATTTCCAATCAATTTCCAATAAAGGAAAACCATCCTCAAGATGGTTTTCCTCCGATTCGGACCGCGTCAAACTTGCAGGCGTCGAAGCAGGCGCCGCACTGGATGCACTTGGCCTGGTCCAGGGTGTGCACTTCCTTCTTGGTTCCCTCGATCGCCTCGGTCGGGCAGGCGCGCACGCACGCCCCGCACCCGTTGCACTCGTCCGTGATCTCGAAGGTCGTGAGCGGCCTGCAGACCCCGGCCGGGCACCGGCCCTCCGCGATGTGGGCCTCGTACTCCTCCCGGAAGTAGCGTAGGGTGCTGAGCATCGGGTTGGGCGCGGTCTTGCCCAGGCCGCACAGTGAGCCGAAGGCGATCCCCTCGCCCAGCTTCTCGAGCCGGTCGATGGCCCCTCCGTCCGCCTCCCCTTGCGTGATCGCCTCGAGGATCTCGAGCTGGCGGCGCAGCCCCTCCCTGCAGGGCACGCATTTGCCGCACGACTCATCCACGAGGAACTGGGTGAAGTACTTGGCCACGTCCACCATGCAGGTCCGGTCGTCCATGACGATCATCCCGCCCGAGCCCATGATGGAGCCCGCCTCGTTGAGGCTCTCGAAGTCGACCGGCAGATCGATCTTCTCGGCGGGCAGGCAGCCCCCCGACGGCCCCCCGGTCTGGACCGCCTTGAAGGTCCTGCCTCGGGGCACCCCCCCCCCGATATCGTAGACGATCTCTTTGAGGGTGGCCCCCATGGGGACCTCGATGAGCCCGGTGTTGATGACCTTGCCCACCAGGCAGAAGACCTTGGTCCCCTTGCTCCCGTCCGTGCCGATCGAGGCGAAGGCCTTGGCCCCGTCCCTCACGATCACCGGCACGTTGGCCCAGGTCTCCACGTTGTTTATGTTGGTGGGATGCCCCCCCAGGCCGCTTTCGGCCGGGTAGGGAGGTCTCGGGACCGGCTCGCCCACGCGGCCCTCCACCGAGGCGATCAGGGCGGTCTCCTCGCCGCAGACAAAGGCGCCGCTCCCGCGCACCAGGCGCACGTCGAAGCTGAATCCCGTGCCGAGAATGTTCTTGCCGAGCAGGCCGGCCTCGCGGGCCTGGTCTATGGCCCGGGCCGTGTTCGCCACTGCCAGTGGGTACTCGTCCCGTACGTAGATGATCCCCTCGTCGGCCCCTATGGCGTAGGCGCCGATGGCCATCCCCTCAAGGACCCGGTGGGGATCTCCCTCGAAGAGGCTGCGGTCCATGAAGGCCCCCGGATCCCCCTCGTCGCAGTTGCACAGAACGTATTTCTTCTCGTCTTCGGCGTCCCGGCAGAGCCGCCACTTCCGGCCGGCCGGGAAGCCCGCGCCGCCCCGGCCCCTCAGCCCGGCCTCGGTCACCTGATCCAGGACCTCCTCCGGGCTCGCACCGGAGAGGGCTTTGGCCAGCGAAAGATAGGCGCCCATGGCCAGCGCGTCGTCGATCTTCTCTGGATCGATGCGGCCCACGTTCTCCAGGGCCACGAGGCGCTGCTTCTTGTAAAAGGGGATCTCCGCCCTCGTCTTAAGGCGCCGCTTCTTCTTGCCCTTAGAAGTTGCGAGGAGTCGCGGGATGAGCTCTCCGGCGAGCACGGTCTTTTCGACGATCTCATCCGCGTCCTTCGGCTTCACCTTCTGGTAGAGGGTGCCGGCCGGCTCGACGGTGAGCAGGGGGCCCCGCTCACACAGGCCTTGGCACCCCGTGCGGGTGAGGACCACGCCGGCCTTCTTCTTGGCCCCGTGTCTGCGGAGGGACTTTCTCAGGGCCTCGGCGACCTCCCCGGCCCCCACGGCCAGGCACCCCGGCCCGGAGCAGACCAGGAGCCGCATCGGTACGGCCTCGCGTTTCCGCCTGAGAGTGTTTGCGCGCTTCTCGAGCTGTGCAACGGTCTTAATCTTCATCTCTGCCCTTCTCGGTGCTTTCATCCCCGACCATGGCGCGTGCCTTCTCCATGTCCACCTGGCCGTGATACTCCTCGTTCACCATGACGAGCGGAGCCATAGCGCAGGCGCCGAGACAGCGGACCGTCTCGACGGTGTATTCCCCGTCCTCGGTGGTCTGGCCGCACTTGATGTGGAGGGCCTCTTCGAGCGACTCTAGCACGGCCGGGCCTCCCCGGATGTGGCAGGCCGTGCCGAGGCAGACCTTGACGATCTTGCGACCCCGGGGCTCGAGGCTGAAGGAGCTGTAAAAGGTGGCGATGCTGAAGGCCCGGCTGAGCGGAACGCCCAGGGCCGCGGCCGCCTCCTTGACCGCTTCGGCCGGGAGGTAGTTGTAGGCGCTGTGGATATCCTGGAGGACCTGGATGATTGCGCCCGGCTGCCCTTTGTACTTTTTGACTATGCCGCCTACGTTCTGGGTGTTCATTGTGCTCTCTTTCCGGAAGTCTTCTTAGCGGCCCCTTTTTTCGCCGCCTTCCTCTTGGTCTTGGCCTTTTTCGTGGCCGTCTTTTTGCCCTCGGGCCCTGCCACGCAGGCGGCGCCTCGGTCGAGACAGTCGTAGTTCTTCTCGATGACGTGCGGCTTGTGGGCGAAGGTCTTCTTGACGAAGGCCTTGATCGAGTCGAGGGAGACGATCCCGGTCTTGGCCACATAGGCCCCGAGGATCACCATGTTGGCCGCCTTGGGCACGCCGAGCTCGATGGCGATGTCGTTGGCCGGCACGAGGATCTCCTCCACGTCGTCCCGGTCGGTGCGGATCGTGATCAGAGATGTGTTGATGATCACGCTCCCGCCCGGCTTCACGTCCTTCCCGAACCGCTCGAGGGAGGGACGGTTCATCACGACGAGGCTCCGGGGCTTCTGCACCACCGGCGAACCGATCGGCAGGTCCGCGATCACCACGGTACAGTTCGCGGTCCCGCCCCGCATCTCAGGCCCGTAGGACGGGAGCCAGCTGACCTCCCTCCCCTCTTCCATCCCGGCGTAGGCCAGGATCTTTCCTATGAGCATAATCCCCTGGCCGCCGAAGCCGGCCATCACGACGTCATCCTGCATCGGCCACCTCCTCGTGCGCCTCGTCCGGGGTCTTGTGCTCCCCGAGGCGGTAGTAGGGCATCATGTTCTTCTCGAGCCAGTCGGCGGACTCCTCGGTGGTCATCCCCCAGTTGGTCGGGCATATGGAGAGGCACTCCACGAGAGAGAAGCAACGGCCCTCTGCCTGGTACCGGAAGGCCTTCTTGATCGCCTGCTTGGCCCGGATGATGTGCTTCGGCGTGTGCACGGCCACCCGCGCGATGTAGGAGGGCGTCTTCAGGGTCGAAAGCATCTCGGCCACGCGCAGTGGGTAGCCGACCTGGGCGGGGTCCCGACCCGCCGGGCAGGTGGTGGTCACCTGTCCGGGGAGCGTGGTGGGAGCCATCTGCCCGCCGGTCATCCCGTAGATGGCGTTGTTCACGAAGATCACGGTGATCTTCTCCCCGCGGTTGGCGGCGTGCACGATCTCGCCGGTCCCGATGGAGGCGAGGTCCCCGTCACCCTGGTAGGTGAAGAGGATCAGGTCCGGGCGGGCCCGCTTGGCTCCGGTGGCGAGGGCCGGGGCCCGGCCGTGGGCCGCCTCCATGCAGTCGCAGTTGAAGTAGTCGTAGGCCAGCACCGCGCACCCCACCGGCGCGATCCCCACGGTCCGCTCCCTCAGGTCGAGCTCGTCCAGGACCTCGGCCACCATCCTGTGGATCACGCCGTGGGTGCATCCCGGGCAGTAGTGGGTCGGGGCCGTACGCAGCGATTCAGGCCTCGAAAAAATGGTCTTCATTCTCTTATCTCCGATTCGCCTAAGACTTTTTCTAAGCCCTCTTAATGTCGTTCCCGCGAAAGCGGGAACCCAGAGTTCTGCTCATTTTTATGGATCCCCGCTTTCGCGGGGATGACGTTGCTCCCCTCGTTCCCAGGCTCTGCCTGGGAACGAACTTACGGGAGGCACCGCCTCCTCTATCGGATCACTGCGAACCTGATGGTCGAAAGGGGCAGAGCCCCTGGGAACTCCGTTCCGAGGCAGAGCCTCGGAACGAGGCCAAAGAAAAAGTCATTGAATAATTTTTCAATTAACAATTTCCAATCAAGGATAATCATTTTTTTTGATTATCCTCCCAATATCTCCTTCACCTTGGCGATGATCTCCTCCGGCGGGGGCACGTACCCGCCGGCCCGCCCGTAGAACAGGGACGGGGCGAGCTCCCGGAGCGAGAGGTCCACGTCTTCGACCATCTGGCCCATGCTCATCTCCACGGTGAGGACCTTCTCGGCCTTGAGGGCCGCTTCGTGGACGGCCTCCCTCGGGAAGGGGTAGAGGCTGATGGGCCGGACCAGGCCCACCTCGATCCCCTCGGCCTTGAGCTCGTCGATGGCGGTCTTGCAGATTCGGGCCATGGTCCCGTAGGAGACGATGAGCAGCTTGTAGTCCGCATCGAGGTTGTACGTGTCGTACCGCTTCTCATCGCGCCACATGGCGTCGTACTTCGCCTTGATCTTGTGGTTGAGGTCGTCGAGGATGTTGGGGTTGAGGTAGAGGGAGGTGATGATGTTCGCCTCCCGCCCCTTGCACCCGTTGGTGGCCCACGTCTTCGGGGGGAGCTTGGGGCTCTTGTAGGGCTTGAACTCCACCGGCTCCATCATCTGGCCGATCATGCCGTCGCCGATCACCATGACCGGGTTTGTGTACTTGTCCGCCAGGTCGAAGGCGAGGATGACCAGGTCCACCGCCTCCTGCACGCTCGCCGGTGCGAGGACCAGGCAGTGGAAGTCCCCGTGCCCCGCCGCCTTGGTCGCCTGAAAGTAGTCGGACTGGGCCGGCAGGATCCCGCCTAGGCCGGGACCGGAGCGTATGATGTTTATGAACACGGCGGGCAGCTCGGAGCAGGCGATGTAGGAGATCGCCTCGGCCATGAGGCTTATGCCCGGGCTGGAGGAGGATGTGAACACGCGCGTGCCGGTGGCGGCGGCCCCGTAGAGCATGTTGCCCACGGCCACTTCGCTCTCGGCCTGGACAAAGGTCCCGCCCACCTCGGGCAGCCGCTTCACCAGGTACTCGGCCACCTCGGTCTGGGGGGTGATGGGGTACCCGAAATAGAGGGTCCCGCCGGCCTGGATCGCCGCCTCGGCTATGGCCTCGGCCCCTTTCATCAACTTCTTTGCCATACGGTTCGCTCCGCTTTTCTTTGTTTCCGATGCCGGATCAGTACTCGAAGAAATTGTACTGGACCCCGTTCACGGCGACATCGATCGCCACGTCCGGGCAGGAGATCGCGCACGTCCGGCACCCAATGCACCTGGACGGCTGGTCGAGCAGGGCATAGAAGTACCCCTTGACGTTGAGCTCCCCGGCCATGCCGATCACCTTTTGGGGGCAGACCTTCATGCAGGTCTCGCACCCTTTGCACAGTTCCCGGTCTATTGAAATCGTCGGCATTTTCAGCCCTCACAAATAATAAAGCGGCGACTTGCGAATCCGCCGCACAAAGGGGGGCAGCAGGTACCTCTCGATCGGCAGGATCGGGCAGTCGATCCGCTCCTGGTCCAGAGAGCCGACCAAGTGGGCCTCCACAGCGAGAAATTTCACCGG
This sequence comes from uncultured Thermodesulfobacteriota bacterium, assembly GCA_964522545.1. Lineage (GTDB taxonomy): Bacteria > Desulfobacterota > DSWW01 > CAZFWM01 > CAZFWM01 > CAZFWM01. Next base: position 10,704 of record CAZFWM010000131.1, on the reverse strand, counting down.
CACCCCGGCCCCCTTTGCAGCCTCCCTCACGATCTCATACCCCTGTTGAACAATATCTGCCGTGGTCTCCTCGAGCAAGTGTGTATTGGCCACGATCCCCGTGATCCCGACCTTTCCCGCCTCCTCGATCTCCTCAATGGCCCGCCGTATGCCTGCGACATCCGCCGTGAAGGGCCGGCTCGTGTTCACCACCTGCAGCACTTCGCAGGCCCCTTGATCGAAGAGGTCCGCAAAGGTCCGCAGCACCCGGGCGCCTGCGTCGTCGCCCCCCACATCCAGGATCGAGGTCCCGGCCGGCCTGGAGATCATCCCCTTGATCTCGGGGAGCATGACCGGAAGGTCGCCGAAAAAGACGTCACCCTCCGGCGCGACCACCTTGATTCCCCGGGCCTCCAGGGGCTCTTTCGCCTCGCGGCTCCTGAAGTAGGGATTGACGATGTCCAGATCGGCGATCCATACCTCCCGGCCCGCGTTGGACAGCCCGAGGGCGTAATTAACGGCGACCTCGCTCTTTCCGCTCCCGTAGCTGCCGACGAAAATCATCACCGGTCTCTCCGGCAGCACGCCCTGCATCGCTTCGAGGGGAGCGGCCATGGCTAGCCGGTGTAGATCACGACGATGGCCTTCGGCCGGTTTCGACCTACCCCCGAGAAGGCGTGAGGCGTGGTCGATCTGAAGTAGAGGCTGTCGCCGGCGACGAGATGCCTCACCTCCTCGGGTGTGCGGAACTCGAGCTCTCCCTCCAGAAGATAGAGAAATTCCTCTCCCGGGTGGTCGACCATGGGCACACTCTCGCCGAGCTCGAGGTCGAACTCGACGAGGAACGGCTGCATATGCCTTTTTGTCTTACGAGTCGAAAGCGCCTCGTAAGAATATCCGATCGGGTGGCGGCTCTGGCGGCCCGGGTGCTCCACCGTTCTCCGGTCTTCGGACCGCACGATCTCGATCTCGTCCTCGCCCTCTTCGTGCTGGAAGAAGTGGCCGATGTCCACCCTCAGGGCCCCGGCGATCTTGAGGAGCGTCGAGACCGGCACCCCGATCGTCCCGGCCTCGATCTGTCCGAGGGCCGTATCGCTCACGCCTGCCCTCTCTGCCACCTCCCGGACGCTCATGGAGAGCGCCTCCCGCATATTTTTTATCTTATGGCCGATCTCTTTCATTGTTCTCCTGATGCGGCAAAGCCGCAAGCTATCAGCTGTCAGCCTTCAGCTATCAGCTCCCCCGGCCCTCGCCCGGTCTCAGACGACCTCGGCGATGCCGTTCTTGATCACGAGCTGTTCGTCCTGGTTCATCACCTCGAAGCCGTAGACCTTGCGTCCCTCGCTCTCCCCTGTCTCCCATCCCGTCGTGGTGACCGTATCGTTGGGGCGCACCGGCTTGGAGAACCGCACCTTGAGCCTCTTCAGGCGCGTGGGGTCCCTGTCGAGCACCTCGTCGATGATCGCCTTGGAGGTGAAGGCCATGGTGCAGAGCCCCTGGAGGATGATCCCCCCGAGGCCCGCCATCTTGGCGAAGTTGTCGTCCACATGGATCGGGTTGTGGTCGCCCGAGGCCTCGGCGTACCGGTACGTCTGGTCGTCGGTCACGGCCATGGCCTGGGAATAGGCCACCGGGGGCCTGGGCGGCTCCTCGGCAGGCGGCTTCTTTTCCCCCTTCTTCTCGCCCCGGATGAAGAACCCGAGCCGGCAGTGGAGGATCGGCTCCCCGTCCTGATTCTTGGAGTCCACATCGACCTCGAAGAACTCGCCGCTCGACTTCTCCTCCATGCTGACGATCTTGGCTGAGGAGGTGATCACGTCTCCCGGCTTCACGAGCTGAAGGAAATGCATGTCCTGCTCGCCGTGCACCAGGCGCATCAAGTCCGCATTGATCTCGGAGTCGAACAAGACCTGCCCGAGGCAGGGGGCTGCGTAGACAACGCCGAACAGAGGCGGCCCCACGATCCCTCCCTCACGTGACTCATCGAGAAACCACGGGTTGTCGTCGTTGTACGACTCGGCGTAGGCCTTGGTCCGCTCTGCCTCCACCTTCAATGTCTGCTCCGGATAGGTCTTCCCTAAGCATTCATGGTTCAGTGCCATAGGCTCTCTCCTTCTTTGAGAATATCCCGATTCATAAACCCCTCATTTTATAGCCTCTCGCTGCATGGATTGTCAACATGAGGCTTTCGCGATTTTCGGAAGGGAAGCTATCGGCTTTCAGCCTTCAGCTCTCAGATTGAAGAACGGCCGGAAACAAAAGAAAAACGGCTCCCTGCCCGGTCACAGAAAGCCCTTTGAACCGGTTGATTTTTTCAGGAGATTTCTTTATTTTCGATCAATTCAACTTTTAAAAAGGAAAGAAAAGATGGCAGAGCGAATTACGCCTAGAGAAAAAGACTTTTCCCAGTGGTACATCGACGTGGTCCTCCAGGCGCGCCTGGCCGACTACTCCCCGGTGAAGGGGTGCATGGTGATCCGGCCCAACGGATACGCCATCTGGGAGCGGCTCCAGTCGATCCTCGACGCCCGCATCAAGGAGACGGGCCACGAGAACGCCTACTTCCCCATGTTCATCCCGGACTCCTTCCTCAAGAAAGAGGCCGAGCACGTGGAGGGATTCTCTCCGGAGTGCGCGGTGGTGACCCACGGTGGGGGAAAGAAGCTCGAGGAGCCTCTGGTGGTCCGCCCCACCTCGGAGACGATCATCAACGCCATGTTCTCCAAGTGGGTTCAGTCGTACCGGGACCTCCCGCTCCTCATCAATCAGTGGGCCAACGTGGTCCGCTGGGAGATGCGGACCCGGCTCTTTCTGCGCACCACCGAGTTCCTCTGGCAGGAGGGGCACACCTGCCACGTCGACGAGGCCGAGGCCCGGGCCGAAACCCTCCGGATGCTCGAGGTCTACCGCTCCTTTGCCGAAGACGCCATGGCCATGCCGGTGGTCACGGGCAGGAAGACCGATGCCGAGCGCTTCGCGGGGGCCGTGGAGACCGACACCATCGAGGCGATGATGCAGGACAACAAGGCCTTGCAGGCGGGGACCTCCCACTACCTGGGCGAGAACTTCGCCCGCGCCTTCGAGACCCAGTACCAGGACAAACAGGGCAAGATGTGCTACGTCCACCAGACTTCCTGGGGCGTCTCCACCCGTCTGGTGGGGGCCCTCATCCTCACCCACAGCGACGACCAGGGCCTGGTGCTGCCGCCCCGCGTGGCCCCCACCCAGGTGGTCCTCGTGCCGATCCTGAAGAAGAACGTCGACTCCGGGGCCCTGCGCGAGGCGGTGGAGAAGCTCGCCGCAGACCTGCGCCCGGTCTGTTCGGTCAAGGTGGACGACCGCGAGGCCTACAGTCCGGGGTGGAAGTTCCACGAGTACGAGATGCTCGGGGTCCCGGTCCGCATCGAGGTGGGCCCCCGCGACCTGGCCGCCGGCACCGCCCTGATCGCCCGGCGCGACACCCGCGAGAAGGCCACTGTGCCCATGGGCGATGTGGCCGCCAAGGTTCCTGCTCTCCTCGACGAGATCCAGGTCGGACTCCTCGCACGGGCCCGGGAGCGCCTGGCCGCCAACACGCACCGCATCGACGCCTACGACGAGTTCCGGTCGATGATCGAAGACCCGGGCGGCTTCTTCGAGGCCCACTGGTGCGGCAAGGCGGAGTGCGAGACAAAAATCAAGGAGGAGACAAAGGCCTCGATCCGATGCATCCCCTTCGACCGGGACGAGGAGAAGGGGAAGTGCCTGTACTGCGGCGAGCCCTCCCCGGGACGGGTCGTTCTGGCCAAGGCATACTGAGATGAGCAAGACTCAGGTCGTGCTCCTGGGCACCGGGACGCCCAACGCCGAGCCCTACCGATCCGGGCCGTCCGTGGCGATCGTCACGAACGAAACCCCCTATATCGTCGATTTCGGTCCGGGCGTGGTCCGGCGGGCCGTGGCCGCCTATGAGTCGGGAATCGAGGCGCTTCAGGTTCGCAATCTGAACAGGGCCTTTGCGACCCACCTGCACTCGGATCACACGGTGGGCTTTCCGGACCTGATATTCACGCCATGGGTCCTGGGCAGAGACAGGCCCCTCGAGGTCTATGGCCCCCCGGGCATCAAGCATATGACCGACCACATTCTGGAGGCCTACAAAGAAGACATGGATGTCCGCATTCACGGCCTCGAGCATGCAAACCCGGAGGGATGCAGGGTCCACGCCCACGAGATCGAGCCGGGCGTGATCTATGAGGATCGAAACGTGACGGTCAAGGCCTTCCCGGTAAAGCACGGCTCGTGGGAGCAGGCATTCGGGTACCGCTTCGAGACGAGAGACCGGACGATCGTCATTTCCGGCGACGCGGCCCCGACCCCGGGGCTGGCGGATAATTACAGGGGATGTGATGTCCTGATCCACGAGGTCTACTCTCAGTCCATATTCGACTGGGGAGCCCTGCCCTGGCAGAGCTATCATTCCAGCTTTCACACCTCTTCGGTCGAGCTGGCAAAGATCGCGGCCGAGGTGAAGCCCGGCATCGTCATCCTGTACCACCAGCTTCTCTGGGGCTCCTCGGAGAAGGACGTGCTGAAGGAAATCCGGTCGATCTATAAGGGAAAGGTCGTCTCCGGGAAGGACCTGGAGGTTTATTAGAGATAGGGCGGGCCATGCCCGCCGATTCTCATGACAAGCGATCATAACGGCGGCCACGGGCCGCCCTATGTACTGGACAGGCACAAGAGAGAAAAATTCCATGTTTCTGAGAATGCAGGGCCGAATCGTAGAGGCGGTTGACACGTTTCTGCAGACCCGCTTCGGGATAGCCGCGGATCGACTCGCGGCCGAGTTCCCGCCGAGCCCGGACATGGGGGACCTGGCCCTGCCGGTCTGCTTCGACCTGGCCCGCCGGCTCAAGCGCGCCCCGCGCCAGATCGCCCAGGAGATCGTCGAGGGCCTGGGGCGGATCGAGGGAGTCGACCGGATCGAGGTGGCCGGCGCCGGCTACATCAACGTCTTCTTCGATCGTCCGGCCTTTCTCCTCAAGTGCCTCCGCGAGGCGGTCTCCCCCACGCCGGCCGAGCCGGCCCCGGGCAAGGTCATCGTGGAGCACACCAACATCAACCCGAACAAGGCCGCCCACATCGGCCATCTGCGCAACGCCGTCCTGGGCGACACCTTCGTGCGCGTACTCCGCTTCTGCGGGAGGGACGTGGAGGTCCAGAACTACATCGACAACACCGGCGTGCAGGTGGCGGACGTGGTGCTGGGTCTGATGGAGCTGCGCGGCTTGAGCACGGCCGATCTTGACGCCATTGAGGAGCGCTTCGACTACTACTGCTGGGACCTCTATGCGGAGATGCAGGAGGCCTACGCCGCCGATGCAGCTCTCCTCGAAAAGCGCGGCGAAATCCTCCAGCAGATCGAAGAGGGCGAGGGCGAGGTGGCGGAGCTTGCCGAGGCGATCGCGACGCGCATCGTCCACTGCCACATAGCCACCATGGCCCGCCTCGGAGTGCGATACGACGTACTCCCGTGGGAGGGGGACGTGCTACAGAACAAGTTCTGGGAGCGCGCCTTCGAGATGCTCAAGGAGATGGGCGCCATCGCACTGGCCGAGACCGGCAGGAACGCAGGCTGTTGGGTGATGGACCTGGGCGAGGAGGGAGACACGTCCGCGGCGACCTCCGGCGGAGAGGAGGGGGAAGGGGAGGACGAGAAGGTCATCGTCCGGTCCAACGGCACCGCCACCTACGTGGCCAAAGACATCGCCTACCAGCTCTGGAAGCTGGGACTCCTCGGGGCCGACTTCCGGTTCCGGCCCTTCCACACGTATTCGGACGGAAAGGTGCTCTGGTCCTCGTCGTCCGGCCCCGGTGATTCCGGGGCGCCGGCCTTCGGACGAGGCGAGACGGTATTCAACGTGATCGATGTGCGCCAGTCCTACCTCCAGGAGATCGTGCGGCTCGCCGTTCGCGAGCTCGGGCACGGCGAGGCCGCGGACCGCTCTATCCACTTCGCCTACGAGATGGTGGCCCTGAGCCCGGCGTGCGCCAGGGAACTCGGCTTCGCCCTGAGCGACGAGGAGGCGAGCCGGCCCCACGTGGATGTCTCGGGCCGCCGGGGCCGCGGCGTGAAGGCGGACGACCTCATGGACAAACTCGAGGGAAATGCACTGGAGGAGGTCACAAAGCGCAATCCCGACCTGGACGATGCCGTGCGCCGGCGGATCGCATCGATCATCGCCCGTGCCTCGCTGCGCTACTTCATGATCAAGTACACCCGAAACAAGGTCATCGCCTTCGACTTTGACGAGGCCCTGAACTTCGAGGGGGAGAGCGGCCCCTACCTGCAGTACTCAACGGTCCGGGCCGACAACATCTTCCGCAAGCTCTCCGCCAAGGAGCCCTTCGATCCCGGCCGGGCCCTGAACGCCCTGGAAGAGCGGATGGCGCCGGACCGGGAGAGCGGGGACGAGGCGGCCGAGCTCCGGTCCTTCCTCTCACCCGAGGACCCGGAAGGCCGGGACCTGTGGAAGCTCCTGGTTCTCTCCTCCCGGGTGGGAGAGGCGGCCGCCGAGGTGGCCCGGGCTCACGAGCCGGCCCTGCTGGCCAAGTTCAGCCTGCAGCTGGCGCAGCACTTCAACGCCTTTTACCACAAGTACCCTGTGCTCCACGAAAAGGATCGCGGCCGCCGGGAGATCCGGGCCGCGGCGATCCACATCTTCCGCGAGCAGCTGGGCAGGGCGCTCGATCTCATGGCCATCGACGTGCCCCAGCGCATGTGATAACAGGTTAGCCATCCGAAATGATGGCTACTCTTCATTGATTATGCTCCTCGCACTGTCATCCCCGCGAAAGCGGGGATCCAGAATGGGTTCCCGCTTTCGCGGGAACGACGGGGAGTGGCGGGGAAAAAAGGCTATATCGGAATAAGTTCAAATTTCAAATCGACCATCGAAAAAGGAAGGAGTACTATGGTCTCTGCCCTTAAAAAATTCATCGTCCTTCAAGGGATTCTGCTCCTCTTGGCGGGCGCCGGGACTGCAGCCGCCGCCCCCGACCAGTTCGGCCTGCTCAAGGCACGATCGCTCGGGATGGCCGGAACAGGGATCGCCCAGATCAACGACCAGTACTGTGATCCTCTGATTCTCAACCCTGCGAGCATCGGCGCCACTCCGTACCACAATGTCTCCTTCGCCTACCACTTCGGGGCGACCGGATTCACATCGGGCGGATTCGATGACTATCACACTCACTACCTGGCCGGCTCCGGGATCCTGGCGCTCGGCACGGCCAGCTTCTTCGCGGGCATCTCCCACCTGGACCGGGAGGATTACCGCGCCTTCAACATCATGCCCGGAGCCGGAATCTCGCTCTTCGACGAGACCCTTTTCCTGGGAACATCGTTCAAGATCTGGCGGGGGGTGGTCGATGTGCCCGGCGAGAACCTGGAGAGCGACTTCAACGTGAGCACCGAGGCCGGCATAATTTACTGGCCCTACGAGCCGATTTCGATCGGCTTCCTCTTCGGCACGAACAGCACGGACCAGGCCCGCAGCCATGCAAGGGAAACCCTGGTGGAGGTCCCCCTGCGCTTCGGCCTCGGGGTGACCTCGTACCTCCTGGAAAAAAAGCTCACCCTCAACATAGACTTTCACTGGTACGACTATCAGGACATCGAAGACGTCGAGTCGGAAGGAAACATCCTCGTGGGATTCGAGTACCGCATTCCTATCGATGAGTACCTTGGCGTCCCTCTGCGCTTCGGCTTCGGCTTCAACTGGTTCGATGCCCAGGGCGCGGCGGACATGGGGGGCGTGCCGCTCAGCTTCGGCGCCGGCATCGACACCACCTACATGGCCCTCGATGTCTCTTACATTCACAAAGAAAACAGCGGGGGCGTGGATGCCTCGTCCAACAACATCGTCGTCACCTTCTCGCTGAGTTTCTGAGGACAAAGCCAAACAATGCCGCTCTATTGTCCACAATGTAAAGCCGAGTACCGAGACGGATTCACGACCTGCTACGATTGCGAGGTCCATCTCGTGGGAGCCCATGAGCTCGATCGCTGCGGCCCGGCGGCAGGCGAGCAGGACCGGGAATCGATGGCGGGGATGACGTGCCTGCGGGCCGGCCCCTACTGGGAGCTGTCGGAGATCTACAAGCATCTGTGCGAAAATGGAGTGCCCTGCCGCCTGGAGGAGGTTGAAGAGACCCAGGGTGGGGCTTGCTGCGGCAAGGTGCGCGGACAGTACGGCATCTTAGTTGGGCAGAGCGACCTGGAGCGGGCCGCCGCGGCCCAGCAGAATTATCTGAAGGGTATCTTCGAGAGGGACGGAAGCGACCTGGTGGAGACCGTGGTCGACCTCGACTCCGGGCCCGTCACCTGCCCCGCCTGCGGAGAGACCATCCGATCCGGCGGGACCGAGTGCCCCTCGTGCGGCCTCTTCCTGGGCGCCCCGGACGAAGGCGGCGAGGAAGAGGGATGCTGCGGATAATTTGACCCTACTGGGCGCTACATGCCGCACCCTTTCATTGGGTTTGATGAATCAAACCCCTACAGGACTACGTAGGGGCGCGATTCATCGCGCCCCCAACAGAGCGTCAACAATCATCAGAAAGGTTCAATCCACGTGATCGTCAACAGAATCATCCGTTTTGAACGGACAGCACCACGCTTTGTCGGCATGGCCGGCGCTTTTGCCCTTGTCCTTTCCTTCATCCTTGGGGGCTGCTCGACCGGACTCGACATATTCAAGGAACAGGGCCCCAACGATGGCCTGCCCGAGCAGGTGACCGAAGATTCCGGCCGGGGATCCGACGACCTTGCCGCACCTGCCCCCGGTGCCGAGGACCCGACCGCCGGCTCGAGCCCGGAGGGGCTGCCCGGCGGGGAACCTCCTCTCACACTGGAGGCCTCCGTCGAGGTCCAGCAGGCCGAGACCGGGCCCGATCAAGGGGAAGGCGAAGAGGAGATATCGGCCCAGGACCTTCTCGAGGAGGCCCTGGATGCGTGCGACGCGGCCCAGTCGCTCTGGGAGGAGGGCAAGATCGAGGAGGCCCTGGATACCCTCGACTCCGCCTACAGCTACATCACGAAGGTCGCCGTCGGCGACGACCCGGAATTGCTCCAGCAAAAGAACGACCTGCGATTCCTAATCTCCCGCCGCATCGTGGAGATCTACGCCTCCCGGCAGACCGCCGTGGCCGGAAACGGCAGGACCATTCCACTCACGGACAATAAATATGTCAGCAACGCCATCAAGGTATTCCAGACCAAGGAGCGCAAGTTCTTTCTCTCTTCCTACAAGCGATCGGGCCAGTACCGCGACATGATCGTCGAGGAGCTCCGCAAGGCCGGACTCCCCGAGGAGCTGAGCTGGCTCCCCCTCATCGAGAGCGGCTTCAAGGTCAAGGCCCTCTCCCGGGCCCGGGCCCTGGGGCCCTGGCAGTTCATCGCCTCCACGGGCTACCGGTACGGCCTGAAGCGGGATCAGTGGATCGACGAGAGGATGGACCCGGTCAAATCGACCCAGGCGGCCATCGGCTACCTCACCGCCCTCCACAACCTCTTCGGGGACTGGACCACGGCCCTGGCCTCGTACAACTGCGGCGAGTACGCCGTCCTGAGGGCGATCCGGGCCCAGCAGGTCAACTACCTCGACGACTTCTGGGACCTCTACGAGCGCCTCCCCAGGGAGACAGCCGGCTACGTTCCCCGCTTCATCGCCACCCTGAAAATCGTCTCCGACCCAGCGGCCTATGGCTTCGAGCTGCCCGAGCCCGACCCGCCGCGGGTCTACGAGACGGTGGCCGTCAGCCGACCGGTCAAGCTCTCGGGGATCGGCAAGCGCATCGAGGTCTCCGAGGCCGAGCTCAAGGGGCTCAATCCCGAGCTGCGTCACGCGGCCACGCCCGAGCGCGAATACGAGCTCAAGGTCCCCGTAGACAAGGGTCCGACCGTGGCGGCCGTGATCGAGGAGGTCCCCCGCTGGAAGCCCCCCAAGGCCACCTACATCGTCCACAGAGTCCGCAGCGGCGAGACCGTCTCGGGCATCGCCGATCGTTACCGCACCAGCGTCAAGTCGATCGCGCGCCTCAACCGCATGAGGAGCGCCCACAAGATCTGGCCGGGCCAGCGCCTCAAGATCCCGGTGCGCGGGTACTCCCGGAGCTCTTCGTCGACGCCGCCCCCACCGGCGCTGCCCAAGGGGAAGCCTGTAAAGTACACCGTGAAGCGGGGGGATTCGCTCTGGAGGATCGCCAGCCGCTTCGGGATCACGGTGAGCGAGATCAAGAGAATGAACGGTCTCAAGAACGACCAGCTCGCGGTGGGGCAGGTCCTCACTCTCGCCTCGGGTCCTCCTGAAGGGGCCAAAATATACAGGGTCGCCTCGGGCGACACTCTGAGCGAGATAGCGGACCGCCACGGGATGGGCCTCTCGTCCCTGCTCCAGCTCAACCGGCTGTCCCGAAGATCCACGATCTTTCCCGGCCAGGAGCTCTGGGTGATTCCGCGGTAAGGCTACTTCCTAAAAGGCAATCATGAAAATGCGAATCCGGACGGAGTCAACTATCCTCCTCATTATCCTCCTGATCCTTGGCACGGCCATGGCCTCCGTGGCCCCGCCCTGCCTGGGCGAATCGGCGGAAATCGGACATGGAGGGAACCTCCGCCTGGAGGATTATATCCTGGATGACGGAAGCTCCGAGATCTACACGGGCTCCTCGGAGCTTCCGTCA
>CAZFWM010000130.1:0-19199 GCA_964522545.1 uncultured Thermodesulfobacteriota bacterium | reverse complement strand
GCGATCTGGAAGGAGCCATCACCGTTGCCAAGTAGAATCGAGATGTTGTTGCTAACGCCGTTAGAGACGGCGAGGTCTTGATGGCCGTCCTCGTCAAAGTCCGCTATTGCCACGGCGTTTGGTCCAATGCCGGCGTCGTAGTGGACAGGAGCCCGGAAGGTGCCATCACCGTTGCCCAGTAGTATTGAAATAATGTCATCATAGTAATTAGTGACGGCGAGGTCCTGAAGGCCATCCTCATCAAAGTCCGCTATGACCACATCAGCTGGCCAATCACCTGTATTGTAGTCAAATCTGGCATAGAAGAGGAACTGGGCCCAACCTTCATCGGCAGGTATCAGCGACACTGCCGCCAGGAGATAGATTATGATCAAGAAGTCTGTATGTTTCATCTTCAACACCTCAGTCACTCAGTGAATCGGTTTCACTGTCCGTTCCAAATTGGCGGCTGACTGGCAAAAAAGTAGTTTTTTTCCCGGGCACCCTATGACCGAACCGATAAAGCAGCTCTCGTCGACATAGCCGTCGCAGTCGTTGTCGATCCCGTCCCCCTGGATCTCCTTCATTCCCGGGTAGGCGAGCGGCTCGTCGTCGTCGCAGTCCTCTCCCCCATGAAGGATTGCCACATGGCCGTCTTCATCATGATCGAGCCGGTTGAGGAGAATCGAGACGGCCATTATAGTCGCGACGGCGATATCCTGATGCCCGTCCTCGTCGAAGTCCCCTGGGGCCACAGAATGCCCGCCGCCGGAGTCGTACTTTAAGGCGTCCTGGAAGGTACCGTCCCCATTGCCGAGGAGGACAGGAATGTTGCTCCAAACCGCGAGGGCGAGGTCGAGATGGCCGTCCTCATCAAAGTCCCATACGGTAACATCTCTTATTGCATGGTCTATAACGTATGTACTAATGTATTGTATTATGTACTGTACATAGTCCTGAAATGTACCGTCCCCGTTCCCGAGGAGAATCGAGAGCTCACCAAACCACCTGGGAAAGGCGAGGTCGAGCCGGCCGTCCTCATCGAAGTCCCCCACGGCCACGGCATTCGGCCTCTCGCCGGCCGCGAAATAGAGGGGCTCCTGGAAGGAACCGTCCCCGTTGCCCAGGAAAATAGAGACATTGTTGTCAAATTCGTTCGCCACGGCGAGGTCGAGCCGGCCGTCCTCATCGAAATCCTCGATGGCCACATCAATAGGAGTTTCACCGGAGTCGTAGTGGACGGTCTCCTGGAAGGTGCCGTCCCCGTTGCCGAGTAGAATCGAGACGTTGTCGCTCGAGTAGTTCGCCACGGCGAGGTCGAGCCGGCCATCCTCATCGAAGTCCCCGGTGTCCGCTGACCTTGGAGAATCGCCGGACTCGAAGTGGATGGCCGTCTGAAAAGAGCCGTCACCCTTTCCAAGGAGGACCGAGACGTTGTCGAGTTTGGTGTTAACCACGACGAGGTCGAGATGGCCGTCCTCATCGAAATCCCCGAGGGCCACATCGTTCGGCTGGGAATTGCCGGTGCTTAAGAAGCGAGGCTCCTGGAAGGAGCCGTCGCCGTGGCCGAGGAGAATCGAGCCGCTGATGAGATATCCCAGATCGCAGGCCACGGCGAGGTCGAGATGGCCGTCCTCATCGAGGTCCCCTGCAGCTACACTCACTGGGCCAGGGCCGGCCTCATAGTGGGATGTGATCTGGACGGAGCCATCCCCGTTTCCGAGGAGAATCGAGACGTAATAATAATTCGCGACGGCGAGGTCTTGATGGCCGTCCTCGTTAAAGTCTTCTGTGGCCAAACCATTTGCCAAAAAAAACCCGGGGATGAAGGCGTCCTGGAAGGTTCCGTCCCCGTTGCCAAATAGAATCGATACGCAAGGAGTGCCAGCAACGATAAGGTCGAGATGGCCGTTCCCGTCAAAGTCCACAGGGACCACGGCTGCTATCTCATCCCATCTGGGTGCTACGCAAATGATATATTCTAAAGCGGCCCGGAAGGAGCCGTCCCCGCGGCCGAAGAAAATACAGCCCCTGATGAGGGTTCCATGCCAGACGACGGCGAGATCAATGTGTCCATCCTCGTCAAAGTCTCCTGTGGCTACAGCCTGGACCGTGTGTTTGATGTCGTAATATACAGCAGCCTGGAAGGACCCATCCCCGCATCCCATGAGGATCGAAACATCCAAACTGAAGTTGTTCGCCACGGCGAGGTCCAGATGGCCGTCCTCATTGAAGTCCCCGGTTGCCACATCCTTGGGCCCTATGCCGACGCCGTAATCTCTGGCCTCCTGGAAGGAGCCGTCCCCCCTGCCGAGGAGAATCGAGACGTAGTCGCTATCTTCATTCGCGACGGCGAGGTCGAGATGTCCGTCATTGTTAAAGTCCTCTATGGCCAAATCACTTAATTGACAGTAATAGTATTCACTAACTCTATAATGTACATAGCCCTGAAATGTACCATCTCCGTTCCCGAGGAGAATCGAAACATTGCGAGAGATCGCGGTAGCGATGTCCTGACGTCCGTCCTCGTCAAAGTCCCCTGTGGCCACAGCCACGGGACTGCCGCCGACGTCGTAAATTATGGCATCCTGGAAGGAACCCTCCCCGCGGCCGATGAGGATCGAAACATCCTGGCTGCCCCTGTTCGCCACGACGAGGTCCTGATATCCGTCCTCATTGAAGTCTTCGGCTGCCACATCCCATGAGTCGAAGGGGTTATCGTAGTCCTCCCTGGCATAGAAGAGGAGCTGGGCCCGGACGTCACCGGCAGAGATCAGCGACACAGTCGCCAGGAGATAGAATAGGGTCAAGAAGCCTGCCTGTTTCATTGTCCACACTCCAAGATTCCTCGGCTATCGCCTCGGAATGACATCCATTTCCGGACAGGAATAAACAATAGTCCTTTACGGCTCTGGGGCTCTGCGCTGAGGATTATCTTTTTCCATTCCAATCTTCTCTAATCCACCGTGGGTCGGGGCAGGAGGCCGGCTTTCTCGGTGATCTCGGCCACGGCCTCTTCCCACTCGATGGCCATGATGTGCACGCCGGCCACGCCCGGGATCTCGCGCACCTGCTGAATGATCTCCACGCAGATTTGGATGCCCTCGCGCTCCCAGGCCTCGCGGCGGCGCTGCTTTTCCTCCTTGGGAATACCCTCCACGGCGCCCTTCATCCGGTCCACGACCTCCTGGGGCACGTCCATGCCCGGTACGAAGTTGGCCATGTAGCGGGCCGCGCCGAAGGTCCGGACCGGGCTCACCCCGGCCAGGAGGTGGACCTTGTCCAGGAGCCCCATCTCGCCGCACTGCTCCATGTAGGTCTTGAACTTGGGCACGTTGAAGACGATCTGGGTCTGGATGAAGTCGGCGCCGGCCGCGATCTTTTTGGCCAGGCGGCGGGGCCGGTAGTCGAAGGGGTCGGCAAAGGGATTGGCCGCGGCGCCGATGAAGAACCGGGGCTCCGCGCCCTTGACCGGGTCGCCGCACATGAACTTCTTCTCGTCGCGCAGGTCGCGGACCGCCCGCAGGAGCTGCATGGAGTCGAGGTCGAAGACGTTCTTGGCCGTGGGGTGATTGCCGAAGGACTGGTGGTCGCCGGTCAGGCAGAGGAGGTTCTTCACGCCCAGGGCCGAGGCGCCCAGCAGATCGCTCTGGATGGCCAGCCGGTTCCGGTCCCGGCAGGTCATCTGCATGTTCGGCTCGAGCCCCTCCTGCAGAAGCAGGATCGCCACGGCCATGCTCGACATGCGCACAACCGAGGTCTGGCAGTCGGTGAGGTTGACCGAATCGACGTACCCTTTGAGGAAGCCCGCTTTTTTGCGGATGACCTCCACGTCGGCGCTCTGGGGCGGACCCAGCTCGCCGGTGGCGGCGAAGTGACCGGCGGAGAGTATCTTCTCCAGGTTGCTGCCTGCTTTCATTAGCGTCGCTCCTCCCTTAACTGTTCAGCCGCGGAAATAAGCGGCTGAACAGAATTGGAGATTGGAAATTGCAAATTGTAAATTTAGGAGAATGCCGTTCAGAAAAATTTGCATTTTTCAATTTCAAATTTCCAATTTACAATGAGCTATAGAGCTGGCGTAGAAATTCCGATTTCTGCGCCAGCTCTATAGCTTTAAGTCCTCGCAGGTGATCCTGCGGGGGCCGCCGTCACGGCTGGGGGTCCAGTCCTTGGCCGGCTGGAGCTCGTCCATGAGATCGACCTTGCCCAGGGCCTCGAGCCGATCGTAGATGAGCTGCCAGGCGCAGTCGATCTCCTCGGTGACCGGCACCTCTCTCCCCTGCTTGTTCACGGTCGTGACCGGCTTGCCGCCCTGGGTCTTCACCCGCTTCACCTCGCACAGGCCCTTCTGCGAGCCCCCGCAGGGGCCGTTGAGCAGGCTCTTGGAGCAGCGGGCGATGGGGCAGATTCCGCCGGTCAGGGCGAGCACGCAGTTGCCGCAGGCCTGGCATCTTTCGGCCCATGCGCCCTGCTCGGTGGGTTGGCCCAGGAAGGTGGTGTTGAGGCCCGGCAGGGCGACCTTCTCCGGGAACTGCTCGTTCAGGGTCTGCACGCCGATGCCGCAGGCCAGGGAGACCACGGCGTCGGCCTCCTTGATCCGGTCCGCCGCCTCCTCGTTGTACTCGTACTCGCACTGGCGCTGCACCGTGGCCTCGGCGATCTCAACGTTCCGGCCGTCGAGTCGGGTCGCCATGCGGAGCGAGGAGGCCAGGATTCCCACCTCCTTCTCTCCGCCGGCAAAGCAGACGGCGACGCAGGTCCCGCACCCGAGGACCAGGACCTTCTCGTACTCGGCGATCATGGTCTTGATCTCGTCGAGGGCCTTTTGTTCACCAACGATCATTGCATGAACCTCCCGTTGTCATTCGGAGAGCGAAGCGACGAAGAATCCGTTTCTAGGCACCACGCGGGACACGGATCCTTCGGCTTCGCCTCAGGATGACATTTCCAATGGTATTCCTTTGTGCCTCATTTCCCATTCAATGGATTCGGGCCCAAAGCCCGGATCCGCTGGATCATCTTTGCGGATTCGGTCCTATGGCCCGAATCCTCTGGGTCACTTTAGCGGATTCGGTCCAATGGCCCGAATCCTCTCGGTCATCTCCGTGGCGATCTCGGCGAAGCGGGCCCCTTCGGCCGAGGAGAGGAAGAACATCTCCAGTCGCTCCCGCCCCAGGCCGATCTCGTCGAGGAGCCTCTTGACGTGGTTCACCCGCCGCTCTGCGTTGACATTACCGTCCAGGTAATGACAGGTCCCCTTGAGTCAGCCGGCGACGAAGGCGCCGTCGGCCCCGCGCTCAAAGGCCTTGAGCGCGTAAAGGACATCGAACTTGCCGGTGCAGGGGAGCTTCACGATCTTGACGTTTGCCGGGTACGTGAGACGCATCGAGCCCGACAGGTCGGCGGCCGCGTAGGCGCAGTAGTGACAGGCAAAGGCCAGGATCTGGGGTTCGAACTCACTCATGGATCATTCCCTTCGTTCTATTTGGATGCCGACTCCTCGAACAGGGCTTCCTCTTTGGCCACGATCTGCTCGTCACGGTAGTGCTGCAGCTGGATCGCCTTGGCCGGGCACTCGGACGCGCACGACCCGCAGCCCTGGCAGGCGGCGGCCGCGATCTCGGCCGCTCCCTGGATGCTTCCCACGCCGACCTTGGCCGATGCCATCCTGGGCACGTCATAGGAGCAGATCCTCACGCACGTGAGGCAGCCGACGCATTTGCTCTCGTCCACCACGGCCACGACCCCGCCCACCTGGAGCACATCCTTGGATAGGATCGTGGTGGCCCGGGCGGCTGCGGCGTTGGCCTGGGCGATGGTCTCGTCGATGAACTTGGGGTAGTGGGCCGCGCCACAGAGGAAGATCCCCTCGGCCGGGAAGTCCACCGGGCGCAGCTTGACGTGGGCCTCCAGATAGAATCCCTCCAGGGTGCAGGAGAACTTGAGCAGATCGGCCAGGTCCCGGCTCCCCTCGCACGGTACCATGGCCTCGCTCAGCACGAGCAGGTCCGGCCTCAGCGCCACCTCGTCCTGCAGGGCCCGGTCCCGGACCGTCACCCGAAGCCCCCCGGCGTCCTTCTCCACCCGGGGCTTTCCGTCGTCGTCGAAGCGTATGAAGAGCACGCCCTCCTGCCGGGCCTGGGTGTAGAGCGCCTCCAGGTAGCCGTAAGTGCGCATGTCCTTGTGGAGGATGGCGACGGTGGCCCCGGGATTTCGCTTCTTGATGGCCAGGGCGTTCTTTACGGCCACGGTGCAGCAGACGCGGCTGCAGTAGAAATCGGGGACGTCTTCGAGGGCGTCTTCGAGGGCGTCTTCGGGGGTGTCTTCGGGGGTGTCTTTGCCGCCGTCGTCCCAGGGTCCCACGCACTGGATCATGACCACGGACCGGGCCGCATCGAGCGTCATGGCGGCCCTCTCCCCCTCGGCCCCGCCCGTGGAGCCTTCGCTCGCGGCGAGAAGCTTGTCCAGCTCCTCCTGGGTGATGACCTTCTCCTCGGCGCCGAGGAGGTAGGCGCCGCCCCGGTGCTCGCGCCCGCCCGTGGCCACGATGGTGACCCCGTGCTCGATGAGGCGCTGGGTCGGTTCGTCCCGGCCGGTCACGGTGGTCTTGAAATTGCCCACGAAGCCGCTCGATTTCACCACTTCGCTGCCGGTCAGCACCTCGATGCGCTCGCTCGCCTGGACCCTGTCGAGCAGCTCTCTCAGAAAGGCCTGCGGGTCGCCGCCGTCGGCCGTTGCGAAGATCCGGTGCAGCCGCCCGCCGAGCTCTGGCTCCCGCTCCACTAGGGTGACACCGAAGCCCTGGTCGGCCAGGTTCAGGGCCGCCGTCATGCCGGCCACGCCGCCGCCGATCACGAGCGCCTCGTGGCTCAGGTCCTGGGGCTCGGTGTAGAGGGGTGCGAGCAGGCGTGCCCGCCCCACGGCCATGCGCGTCAGGGCCTGGGCCTTGACCGTGGCCGGCTCGGGCGCGCCGGCGTGCACCCAGGAGCACTGGTCGCGGATGTTGGCCATCTCGAAGAGGTAGGGGTTCAGCCCGGCCTCCCGTATGGTGTCCTGGAACAGGGGCTCGTGGGTGCGAGGCGTACACGAAGAGACGATGACCCGGTTGAGCCTATGCTCGGCGATGCGCTCCTGGATGAGCTTGAGCGAGTCGGCCGAGCAGGCGTAAATGGGGTTCTCGGCATGGGCCACGTTGGGCAGAGTGCCTGCGTACTCGACCACGGCGCCCACGTCGACCACGCCGGCGATGTTCGAGCCGCAGCTGCAGATGAAGACCCCGATGCGCGGCTCCTCGTCGCCGGCCAGCTCGGTCTCCGGCGGGTAGACCTTCTCCTCGATGAGGGTGCCCCGGGCCGGGCCGATCACGCTCAGGGCGGCCGCGGCCGCGCCCGAGGCCTCGGTGACGCTCTCGGGGATGTCCTTGGGCTCGGCGAATGCCCCGCACACATAGACTCCGTCCCGGCTGGTCTCCACCGGCCTGAAGGGCTCGGTGAGGCAGAAGCCCCGGTCGTTGAGGTCGATGCCCGCGGCATCGGCCAGGATCCGGGCGTCGGCGGCCGGCCCCATGCCAACACTGAGCACGACCATGTCGAAGCGCTCGTTGCCGAGTTGGCCCTCCTCGGTTTGGAACTGGAAGAGAATGTCCTTTGTGTGCGGATCTTCCTTGAGTGAGGAGAGGCGGCAGCGCACGTAGTGGATGCCCTGCTCCATGCCCCGCCGGAAATAGGCGTCGAAGCCCTTGCCGAAGGCCCGCATGTCCATCTGGAAGATGTGGCACTCCAGGCCGGGCACGTGCTCCATGGCGAGCATGGCTTCCTTGGTGGCGTACATGCAGCACACGGAGCTGCAGTAGTCGTGATCCTGGTCGCGGGAGCCGACGCACTGGATCCAGGCGATGCGCTTCGGCTCCTTCTCGTCCGAGAGGCGCCGGATGTGACCGCCCGTCGGGCCCGAGGCGGACAAGAGCCTCTCGAACTGGAGGCTGGTCACCACATTGGGATAGCGTCCGTAGCCGAGCTCGGGGGAGAGCTCCGGGCTATATAGCTTGTACCCGGGAGACAAGACGACCGATCCGATCCGCAGCTCCTCTTCGTAGGGGGCCTGATGATGGTCGATCGCCTCGGCCTTGCAGGCCACCACGCACTGGTAGCACTCGGAACAGAGGCCGCAACGGATGCAGCGCAGGGCCTCGGCCCGGGCCTGCTCCTCGGTGAGGCCCAGCTCCACCTCGCGGAAGTCCCCGACCCGCTCCCCGGCCGGGGCGGTCGGCATCTCCGCCCGGGGGCGGGGGTCCACATCCTTGTGGGCCGTCATCTCCTCCACGTCCTCGTCACTCAGCTCGGCCACGGGCAGCGGCAGAAGCTCCCTCGGGGTGAGCAAAGGTGCGTCTCTCAAAGTGCGGTCCATGGAGAGGGCCGCCCGGCGGCCGGCCGCGATCGCCTCGATGAGGACCCCGGGCCCGGCCGTGGCGTCCCCCCCGGCGAACACGCCGGGCCGGTTGGTGGCCAGGGTCTGCTCGTCCACCACGAAGGTGCCCCAGCGGCTGATCTCCAGGCCGTGCCCCGGGTCGAGGAAGCTGATTTCCGGGGCCTGGGCCACGGCGGCCACCATGGCGTCGCACTCGATGACGAACTCGGATCCCTCGACCGGGACGGGCCTACGGCGGCCGCTCGAGTCCGGCTCGCCCAGCTCCATTCGGATGCAGCGGAGCCCGCTGAGGCGGCCCTCATTCGAGAGGACCTCAATGGGCTGGGTGAGGATCTCCAGCTTGATCCCCTCGGCCTCGGCCTCGTCGATCTCCCAGGAGTTGGCCGGCATCTCGGCCCGGGAGCGGCGGTAGGCGAGGGTCACCTCCCGGCTGCCGATGCGCAGGGCCGACCGGGCCGTGTCCATGGCCGTGTTGCCGCCGCCGATCACCACCACGCGATCCCCCAGCTCGACTTTTTCGCCGAGGCTCACAGAGCGGAGGAAGGGGACGCCGTGAAAGACCCCCTCCACCTCCTCGCCCGGGATGCCGAGCTTCTGGGGCTCGTGGGCGCCGATGGCCAGGAAGACGGCCGAGAATCCGTCCTCGAAGAGTTTGTCGATGTTCCGGACCGGGCTGTCGAGCCGGAGGTCCACCCCCAGATTGATGATTTCGTCGATTTCGCGATTGAGGACGTCCCGAGGCAGCCGGTAAGCCGGGATGCCGACACGCATCATCCCCCCGGCCACGGGAAGGGCCTCGAAGATGGTCACCCGGTAGCCCATGCGCGACAGGAAGTGGGCGGCCGTGAGCCCGGCCGGCCCGCCTCCCACGATGGCCACGCGCCGCTTATCCTCCGGGGGGAGCTCGGTCGGCGCCCATGCGAAAGGCGCGATCTCCCGCACCTCCCGCTCCCCCGGCCCCTCGGCGTCCCACTTGGCGTAGACCGTGTCGGCCACGAACCGCTTCAGGGCGCAGACGGCCACCGGGGCGTCCACCTTGCCCCGGTTGCACTCACCCTCGCAGGGGTGGTGGCAGACGCGGCCCACCGATGCCGGGAAGGGATTGTACTGCTTGATGACCTCCAGGGCCTCTTCGTAGTGGCCGGTGGCGATGAGGGCGATGTAGCCCTGGGCGCTCGTATCGGCCGGGCAGGTGTGCTTGCAGGGGGAGGTGCCCTTCTTGGTGATGGCGTAGGCGTTCGGGACGGCCTGGGCATAGGCCCGGGCCGTGGCGGTCTGCTCCGAGAGGCCCTCGTTGAAGAGGCTGGGTACCGTGATGGGGCAGACCTTCTCACAGTCGCCGCATGAAGTGCACTTGTCGAGGTCGATGTAGCGGGGCCGCCTCCGCACCGTGGCCCTGAAGTCGCCGGGCCCGCCCTCCAGCCCGACCAGGTCCGTGGTGGGGAGGATCTCGATGTTCAGGTGCCGGCCCGCCTCCACGAGCTTTGGGGAGACGATGCACATGGCACAATCGTTGGTGGGAAAGGTCTTGTCCAGCTGGGACATCTTGCCCCCGATGGCCGGGCCCTTCTCGGCCAGGTAGACCTTGATCCCCGATTCGGCCAGGTCGAGTGCGGCCTGTACGCCGGCGATCCCGCCGCCCACGACCAGGGCTGCCCCTACCGGTTTTGTCTGCTCTGAGCTCATTGGCGATTCCCGTTCGATCTGTAGGGGCCGACCTATGTGTCGGCCCGATTTCTTCAACGTGCACGGAAGGGCGGACACATGAGTCCCCCCCTGCCTATGGGCTTTGTCCTATTCACTCGGCCAGCCGGTATCAACCCAGGTCAGGTCTGTGGTCTTGGGGGCTCCTGCTGTATACAGGCCGGGAAAGATCCCGATAACTCCTGTGCTCGGGTAAGGGAAGGAGACCGAAAAACCGACCTGGGGAATAGTCCTGGGTACGGATTTTTCCCAGAGAGGAATGATCTGTAAAGTCGGGTATAGCAAAATTCCATTGGTCGCCCACATGGCCTCTTCCGGGGTGCCCAGTGTAAAGTCCAGGCCGAGTGTGCCGGCCGCATAGGTTGCGTCCATTTCGAGTGTAAAATCCTGACCGCCGACAGGATACTCATCCGAACCCATGTCAAACCCGGCTCCCATGGGCCTTACATCACCATCGATATCCATATAGACCCTGGCATCTTTACCTGCGTCTATACATGGAGAACCTGAAGTGAGGTGATAGTCCCCTCCTCCGACGAAAAGCGGATCAGAGTCTATATTCCAGTCCCTCCAAAACAAAAAACCGTAGTTTTCAACAAAAACATCCGCTTCGCCGCCCTGGACATCGCTATAGCGCACAATGAGCCCAGAAAGGTAAGCGATGTAGATCTCGGGGCCAAGAGTGGCGGAATCCGCCCAAAAAATGCTGTTTATAACCATTAGGAAGGAGAGGGAGCCGCAACAGATTCCACCGCCGCCGTATGCGATGTTCGCCGAGATTGTACTGTTCACAATCACCGGGAGGCCGTGAGAGCAGAAGATTCCACCGCCGGAGTATGCGATGTTTTCCGTAATCGTGCAGTTCACGATCGCTTGGCTCCAGGGACCACTGCAGTTGATCCCACCGCCTTGTTCTGCTCTGTTGCGCGAGATCGTGCAGTTCAAGATCGTCAAGTAGGAGCTAAAGGAACTAATCCCGCCACCGTAGCGAGCAGTATTCTCGGTTATCTCGCAGTTATCAATCTTCGGGGAGTAGCTTCTGCAATTGATTCCACCGCCGTCGTAGGAAGCAATGTTACCCTTGATCGTGCAGCATGAGATTGTTGGAGAGGAATCGACGCAGTAGATCCCGCCGCCGCCGCTACCGCCCAAGTTGCTGGCGAAGTTGCCAATGATCCTACAATTCGTAATCATCGATTCGGAGGAGAAACAGTGGATCCCGCCACCGTAGGAAGCGATGTTACCCGTAATCGTGCAGTTCGTGATCGTCGGGGATAAAATGTCGCAGTGGATCCCCCCTCCCGTATATGCATCTCCATTCCTGATCGTAAATCCTTCAATGAGTGCCTCCTCGGCCATACCACTGGAAAATGTCACCACAGACCCTGTTTGATTTCCGTCGATGATCGTTACATCGGCACCCGCATCGCTGCGCAGTGTTATCGCCTTCCCGAGGAAGTCGATGTTCTCCACATAGGTGCCGGGAGCCACCAGGCAGGTGTCCCCATCCACGGCCGCGGAGATGCACTCCTGAATGGTCGGATATTGCGCAGGGACGAGTAATGCCGACCCGGCCTGCCGGGCCTGTTCCGCCCCGGTTGTGGAGATGGTGAAGGTCGCGGTCAGGAACGTAGTGCAGAGGATCGTAAGTCTCTTTTTCATGGTCTCTGTCTCCCTTACTCGATATTACAGAAACCGATATCCCCTCAGCGCCCGCTCCCCGCTCCCCGCTTTTGCGGGGACATGTTTCGCAGGGGCAGGCACCAACCCTATCACAGTGGGCTGATCTTTACCGCAGCTTGGCCGCGTTGAGATAGAGGTGGAGCTTCTCCTCGGCACCCATGGAGACGACGTGGATGCCGCGGCAGATCCCCTTGAGACCCTCTATGATGTCCGTGAAGATCTCGATGCTCGTGGCCTCCTTGTCCTTGGACTGGGCCAGGGCCTCGATCGTCCGGTCCGGCACGAGGCCCGGCCGCATGTATCGGTTCATGTGGCGGGCCATCACGGCCGACCGAATGATCATCACCTCCGCAATGACCGGTATGCCCAGGGGGGCAACGCGATTCATGAAGGCGGCGAACTTGTCCAGGTCGAAGACCGGGGTTGTGAGGAAATATTGCGTACCCCCCAGGATCATGTGCTCCATCTCCTGGAGCTGCATGTCCGGCAGGCGCCCACCCCAGGCGGCCTCCACCCCGCTTCCCATGCAGAAGCGGACCGGCTCGACGAGGTCCTGTCCGGTAATGTCGACCCCCTTGCCCAGGTGATCGAGGACGGAGATGACCTTCCCTGCGTCCACGTGAAAGAACATGATCTCCTGGAGGCTGTCGCCGGTGATCCGGTAGTCCTCGGTGAAGACGAGGAGGTTCTCCACCCCGTGATCCGCCGCATTGATGAGGTCCTCCTGAAGGCCGGGCCGATTCTTCTGCCGGGCCGGCGCGCGGTAGATCGGCTCGAATTTGCCTGCCTGCAGGATTTCGCACGTGTTGACCGTGTCCCCCACCACGGCCTCGAGTCCGCGGCCCTGTTCTTCCTGTGCGGCCGCCTCCGAGGCCGCCTCGACCAGGGAAATGCCGTCGGTGCGGCCCTTGAGGCGCTCCAGCCTCTTCAGCATCTCCTCGGGGGTTTCGTCTCCCGGGACCTGGACTTCGGTGGTGACGATGAACCAGTTTTTCTTCAGGGATTCTTCAAAACTCATTACTTACCTCACGATCACTCTTTGTCGTTGCTCGCATCTTTTTCCGGGAGGCCCAGCAGGCGCGCCACCTCGGCCTTGAGCTTTTCCAGGGGCAGCGGCTTGGAGTAGCAGAGATCGGCCCCGTACTCGTGCATCTTCCGGTAGCTCTCTTCATCGAGATAGGCGGAAAGAATGATCACCTTGGTCTCCTTGGTCTCCTCCTCCGTCTTGATGCGCCGGCAGACCTCGTAGCCGTTGATGTCGGGCATCATGATGTCCAGGATCACGAGGTGAGGCTTGGTGCGGCTGATCTGGATGCCCGCCTCGAAGCCGTCCGCGGCGGAGATGATCTCGTAGTCCCGGTCCTCCTCCTCAAGGGCGAGCACGAGGGTTTCAACGATGATCGTATCGTCGTCGACGATCAGGATCCGCTTTTTTCCGGCCGTGGGCTCTTTGTCCAGGCTCTCCTCCTCGATAGTGGGCATGTTGCGTTCCTTTAAGAAAGCATTGAGATCGGAGAGGCTGATGCGCCTGTGGCCGCCCACGGTCCGGAACGCCTTTATGTGTCCCGCCTCGATCCAGTTCGTTATCGTCTTTGAGCTGACGCCGCAGAACTGGCTGGCCTCGTAGACTGTGAGAATTTTCATAGGGTTTCCAGGGCCATGTTGATTCTTTTCGGACATGGTGTCACTCCTTAGATAATTTCCGTTTTTTCCTAAATTTCCTTATATTACTATTTTTCCGTTTTGTCAAGGGGATGAGCCAAGGTTTTTGAAAATAATCTTGAATTCTGGATTTTTAAAGTCAATTGATCTATGATACATAGAATTAAGAGAATAACAGGAGGAGTGAGATCATGAGAGGGGACGAAATACGGGAGAAAGGCAAGGAGATGAGCGAGGATAGAATTCGGCTTTCCCGGTTGGAGGCAATCCTGCAAAACGGAGATGACGGCATCATCGTCCTCGACAGGGACCGGAAGATCGGCTTCGTGAATGAGATGGCCGAGGAGCTGACGGGGTACAGGAAGGAGGACCTGCTCGGGGACGACTTCCTGAAGATCCTGGACGATCGGTACCAGGGGCTCATGGAAGAGATGATGGTGTCCCTGGACGATAATTACGACCAGAAGGTCTGTACCGACGTGGAGATCAGCACGGCCGACGGGATGCGCCGGGAGTGTCAGCTCAGCGTCGCCCGGGCCCGGACCGGTACAGGAGAGGTGGAGACCTACACCTACCTGAGGGACATCACGGCCCGCAAGGCCATGGAGAGGACCATCCGGGTCGAGAGGGATCACCTTCAGGCCATCCTCGAGTCCCTGGTGGATGGGGTCTACATCGCCAACGTGGATCGGCGCATCGATTTCATGAACAAGGCGCTCATCAGCGAGTTCGGCGACGGCCGGGGTCAGATCTGCTATCGCTTTTTCGAGGGCCGGGAGACCCCCTGCCCGACCTGCCACAGGCTGGACATCATAGCGGGAAAGGCGGTCAGGACCCGGCGCCACCATGAAGCCACCGGAAAGATCTACGATGTCGTGGTCTGCCCACTTCGCCGGCCGGACGGCATGACCGGCCTGATGGGGGTCTATCGCGACGTAACCGCCTGGGAGGAGGACAAGTCGCGCGCCCGGACCTCCGAGGAGCAGTACCGCACCCTTTTCGAGAGCGTTCAGCAGGGCATCTACATCAGCACCGTGGAAGGGAAGTTCGACGACTGCAATCCGGCCCTGTTGAACATGCTCGGGTATGACAGCAAAGAGGAGTTCCTCCAGATCGACATCACCCGCGACCTCTATCTCAGGCCCTCCGACAGGGACCGCTTCCAGGAGATCATGGCCCACGATGGGGGGGTTCACGACTTCGAGGTGGAGTTCAAGCGCAAGGACGGAACTCCGGTGATCGTGATGCTCGCCGCCCTGGCCCGGCGCGACAAGGAGGGGGAGGTGATCGGGTACGAGGGGCTCATGGTCGACATCACGGAGCTCAAGAAGATCGAGCAACAGCTCCGAGAGAAGAGCGAGTTCCTCAACAATATGATCCAGGCCTCCATGGACGCCATCATCGTGGCCGACATGAAGGGGAACATCCTCGTCTACAACAAGGCCGCCGAGCGCATCCTGGGCTACACGGTCGGGGAGGCCCTGGGGGGAATGCACATCACCAATGTCTATCCGGCCAAGATGGCCTACGAGGTGATGCGGATGATGCGCGGGCCGGAGTACGGGGGGCCCGGAAAGCTCGACTCCCTGTCGCGCGAGTACCAGCGCAAAGACGGTACTACCGTTGCCTGCAACCTTTCGGCCGCTCTCATCCATGATGACGAGGGACGGGAGATGGCCACCGTGGGAGTGCTGGTGGACCTCACCGAGAGGCTCGGCATGGAGAAGCGGCTGCGCGACGCCCAGGAGAAGCTCCTGCGATCGGAGAAGCTGGCGGCCATGGGGCGCCTCACATCCCAGGTCGCCCACGAGATCAACAACCCCCTCTACGGGATCATCAACACTCTGGAATTGCTGCGGCCCTGCGTTCCAGAGGAGAGCCGGCGGAAGCGCATCCACGAGATGGCCATCTCGGAAGGGCACCGACTCGCCGATCTCATCCGGAAGATGCTCAGCCTCTCCAAGCCGGCCGAAGAGAACCGGCGTGAGACGGACATGGCCGAGCTGCTCGGGGACTTGCTGCTCTTCGTGGAAAAGCAGATGAAGGAGCGGGGCATCGAGATCGCCTCGAACTTCGTTGAGGACCTCCCCCGGCTGACGGTCTCCCCCAGCCAGATGCGCCAGGTCTTTCTGAACTTGCTGCAGAACGCCAGGGACGCCATGTCCTCTGGCGGCACCGTGACCGTGAGCGCGGAGGCGGACGACGGCGTGATGTGCGTCGATGTGAACGACACCGGACAGGGAATTCGGGAAGATCACCTGGACAAGGTCTTCGAGGCCTTCTTCACGACAAAGGACAAGGTCAAGGGGGTGGGTCTCGGCCTCTCGCTCTGCTACTCCATCATCAAGGACCACGGAGGCGATATCACTGTGAAGAGCGAGCCGGGCAAAGGGAGCACCTTCACCGTTATGCTTCCGGTAGATACGAGTACACAATCGAAGGAATCGTAATCGATAAAAAGGAGAAAACCATGTTGAACAAGGTTGCCCACATCGGAATCGCCGTGGAGAGCATCGAAAAAGCCCTCGGCTTCTGGCGCGACGGGCTCGGCCTCGAGCTGGTCGGATCCGAAGAGGTCACTACCCAGAAAGTCCGGGTCGCCTTTCTCCCCCTCGGAGAGACCTGTTTAGAGCTGCTGGAGGGAACGAGCGAGGACAGCCCGATCGCCAAATTCGTGGAGAAGCGGGGCGAAGGGATCAACCACGTCTGTTTCGAGGTGGACGATATCGAGGCGGCGCTGACCGCCCTGAAAGAGAAGGGATTCAGGCTCATCAACGAGACGCCGGTGCCGGGCGCCCACGACACAAGGGTGGCCTTTCTCCATCCCAAGAGCGCGAGCGGGGTCCTTCTGGAGCTGGTGGAGAAGAAGTAGGGGCGAACGGCCTGACGCCCTCAATAGCCTGCAACTGGTATACTCGGAACAAATGAGAAAGATTTTTCAACCACAGAGGACACAGAGGGCACAGAGAGAGAATAAATGCAAACAAACTCTTTCTTTCTCTGTGCCCTCTGTGTCCTCTGTGGTGAATTTCTATAACGCAAGGTTCGAATTGTCAGAGATTATAAGTCCGCCTGTACTCGTTTCCAGGTTCTGCGAACGCGCGGAGGTGTACTGTTCCTGATATGAATTTTTTTAACAGGCATCGCCCGAGTGGCCTCATCCTAATTCCCTTTCTCATCCTCGCCCTTTCCGGGCCGGCTGCCGGTCGGGAGTCCGACCCGGCGGAGGCCCGGTTCCAGGAAGCGGTCTCGCTCGAGCGGGCCGGGAAAATTGAAGAGGCGCTGGCCGCTCTCGAGGAGGTCTGCGCAGGAGACCCCGGACACCCTCTCGCCGACGACGCGTGCTTCAAGCTCGGCTCGATCTGCGACAGGCGCATGCACGATTACGGCCGGGCCGTCCACTATTATGAGGCGCTGGCCGAGCGCTTCCCATCGAGCCGGCATGCCGCATGGGTGAAGAGGCGGCTGAGCGACCTCGACCGAAACCGCTCCGCCGGGGATGAGCCACTCGCCCGCTATGAGCGGGTACTCGCCGAGTATGCCGGAAGAGACAAGGGGGAGCTGATCGCCGAGATGGAGGGAATCATCGAGGCCTTCCCCGGCTTTCCCCTGATTGGAAAGATCCATCTCTGGCTCGGAGAGGAGCTCAGCCGGCTGGAGAGATGGGAGGAGGCCGAGACCCACTACAGACGGGCCGTCGAGATCGCTCCGAGGGGCGACGAGGCCCTGATGGCACAAAAGGCGATCGGAAATCTCTACTATGATAGAGGGGAGTTCTCCACGGCCCGCACCTACTATGCCGCACTCGAAAACGCGGGCGATCCGACCTGGCGGCGTACAGGAGAACAGCTTGTCGAGCGGATGGAGGACCACATCGCCCGGCGCCGCATCGCCAGGGGCCTTGCGGTTTTTCTCACTGCTTCGATTTTGCTCCTGGCTGTACGAATCTCGTGGCGCTCTGTGACGCTGAGGGAGCTGCTCTCGCTGCACTGGGAGCTGGGAGCCCTTGGAGTGACGGGAGCCGCACTTTTCATCCTGACCGAAGGAAAGCCGGGATTCATTCGTGTCTCTGTTCTCACCATGACGGCGGCAACGGCCGGGCTTGTCGCGCTCAGCGCTCTCTGCCTCAACACGATCAGGCCCGTCGGGTGGATGAGACGCTTCTACCCGGTCTGGATCGCCTTGCTGGTCGGCTCGATGGTGTACCTGACCTTTCATCATTATGACCTCATCTTCATTCTGGAGGATACGATCCGGTTCGGGCCGGAGTGAGTCAGGGGGCAGGGATCGGGGAAATGTAGGGGCGGACCTATGTGTGTCCGCCCGTAGGGGCACGGCATGCCGTGCCCTCATGTGGAGATAGATCATTGGAGATCAAGATGCGAAAGGAGAGTAGGCTGTGGAACCGGGGCAGGGTGCTCAAAGTCAAGCTCGGGTACAATCCCAACTCCAGTTCCCTGGGCATGGATGTCACTCTGCTCCTGTTCGGATCGGCCCTTGTGTCGATCACGATTGGGGTTGTGTCCGCAATTGTGCGAATAAAGGCGCTCTCCCGGACCCTCGAGGACGCGAGACCGGAAGGGGAGGGTGGGGAGGAGAGCTGATTCTATTGTTGATTGGAAATTGGGAATTGCAGTATTGTAAATTTAAAAGATCCATCTATTCTTCACAGGACAATGCTTTAGCAATGTAAACTATAGGAGTCTTTCATGAATAAATCGTTCGGCCAATCATTCAGTCTGTTGTTTATTTCTCTGTTCATCGCGGCGTGCGCGTCCAGTCAAGGCTGGTTGTCTCACGAGGACGATCTCGAAGGATCGAAAGAGGGCCTCCAGGTCATCAAGGTCCTCGAATCGCCGGGATCTGAGATCCTGGCCCTTGGCTGGAGCGGCAAGGATCTCTGGTGCGCCGACGCGGGCACCCGGTCCTTTTACCGGTTCGACAAGGAGGGGCGTGCCGAGCGAATGTTCGAACCCCTCCCCGAGCATGGCTCCCCCCTCGGCATGGCCTGGGTGGGCGGTTACATCTGGATGTCGAGTACCGAGATCGAGCATATGTTCAAATATAACTACCAGGGGGTGTGGATGAGGACTTTTGAAAACCCGGTTCCAAAGCCTTGCGGACTTGTATGGGATCGAACCTACCTCTGGATAGTGGATGGCGAGGCAGGCGAGCTGTGGAAGACAATCATCGCCGGGAAGCGTTTCAAAAAGGAGGAGATCGTCAGGGACGAGGAAATCCCCGTCGAGGGGATCACCTGGGACGGGGAATCCCTTTGGGTCTGCTCGCCCACCCTGAACAGGATCATCAAGCTCGATCCCGCCGACGGCCGGCTCATCGCCTCCTTTGCCGGCCCGGGAACCAGGCCGGTTCGGCTGGCGTGGGACGGCGAGGCGCTCTGGGTGGCGGACGCAGGGACCGGGAAGATCTACCGGGTGGCTGTTCCTGCGGAAAAAGAATAGGGGCAAAGGGGCAGAGGGGCAAAGGCACAAAGTGTTAGTCGCTGTCCGGATGTCATTCCGAGGCGACAGCCGAGGAATCTGGAGTTGAAAACGGATCGCGATTGAAAGATTCCTCACTGCGTTCGGAATGACATGACGACGATATCGGCTATGTCTGGATGGACTCTGATTTGCTTCCCCCCTTTGTGCCTTTGCCCCTCTGCCCCATTGCCCCGGAATGATCGGTATTGCCGATCGTATTGTTTTGGCAGTACGAGAAAGAAGTGCTTATTCTATGTATCT
>CAZFWM010000129.1:0-19230 GCA_964522545.1 uncultured Thermodesulfobacteriota bacterium | reverse complement strand
TCCCGGTGGATAAAGGTCTTCCGTGGGGATAACCATATTGTGACGCGGTACTTGGATCTCGTCGTAATTGACAGTTATATTGATCAGTTGTATATCTTTTTCGGAAATGGTCTCGGAGAATTTCCGGATCAAATCTATATAGATGCTGAGGGCACTTATCTTACCGTTGGTGACTGGAACAACGACGGTCACTCAGATGTGGCCCTGGCAAATAGGTATGACTTCATTGATATCTATCTTGGCGACGGTACGGGCAACCTGACACTGAGCGAGCAGATACCGGCCTGCGACGGTCCCGGTTGCATCATCAGTGACGATTTCAACGGAGACGGGAGGCCGGACATTGCCATAGCCTGTAATACTCCTCCCATTGACTTGGTTCAGATCTTCCTGGGGGACGGCCAGGGGAGTTTTACTGCCGGAGAGATCTACGAGATGCCCAGGGATGCAAGTAATCTAGCCGCCATGGATCTCAATGAGGATGGAGCCGTGGACATCACCCTCAGCAGTCCGGGATATCTCTACTATCTGACCGGCCTTGGGGACGGGACATTTCTGGAGGCCCAGCTCTTCCCAGAGTCCATAGCCGAATGGTATCCTCCCTCGCTTGGCGATATAGACGGAGATGGACATCCCGAACTCGTGGTGCCCTCCAGTATGGACGATATCGAGATCCACTGGGGCCTGGGGGGAGGGAAGTTCGAGTTGCCGGACCGCTACAATGCGATCATTGGTCCCACGGCTTCCCTGGTAACGGACTTCAACCTCGACGGCAAGATGGACATCCTGGCCACGCTGGAGGGCTTCGAGAACCCTGACAATCCATACAGCGGCGTGGCTCTCTTCTACGGAGACGGCCAGAGAGGATTCGTGGATTCGAACTAACCTATCTATCGTGTGATTATGTTCATTGTTCTGGCCCCCTCTTAGCGTAACTTTCTGTTCCATTACTACTCAGACCCCATGATGGTCTTGTAAAAAACTGGATATGTCATTTCGACCGTAGGGAGAAATCTTTAAAAATTATTTTCCCTTTTCCCCATTTCCCAGTTTTCCCTTGCTTACACATCTTTTCGGTTGCGGCCCGGCCGCGTTAGGTACCAACGGCTTCCAGTATCTCGAAGTTATTTTCCTCCTGCCTCAAGACGGCGTTCTCGATGAAATAGGATTTTTCCGTCGGAGAATGCAGGTAGCCCAACGTTGTCAGGATCAGATCATCGCCATAGTGTATCAGGCAGTGTATCGGAGGAAAATGACCACGTATGTAAGTTTTTACAGCCTCCAGGTCCTGAATGCTGTAGTGCTCGCCCAGCCAAAGCAGCTCAGCTCCGGAGGAAGACTCGAGCCTCGGCAGGACCTTGGCCAGGGTCAGTCCTCGAAAGACCTTCTTTTCGGTGAGAGGGAAACTGTAGAGCCTCAACGCGATTTCGTTCCAATCCGTGATGCTGACTCTTTTCTCCACGGTTATTCCACAGGCCCTGATCAGTTCGAGAATTCGTGCCCTCACCAGTATACCGCTCGGTTTGATCACCAGAAACGGTCTGTATGGGATATCCCTGGGAAAACTTTTCCGTTCGGTTTCTATCTCCTGCATTCGATTGAGAACGTCCTCGTAATGGATTTTTTCCGAACACCGCGCCTCCAGATTCAATGCCCTGTCCCTGCCGGTGGCCGGATCGCGCAGCGTGTGATTGATGACGCTGTTGCCATAGAGATTGAACTTTTTGCAGCAGTTGATGCAAAACTCCCGGCATATCGGGTCGTCCAGGCAGGAGGATGAGCGGATGAAATCGAATATCTTTTCCTGCTGAGTCCGGAGGCTGTCATCCCATATGTTTCCGAGCGGCTCTCCCCCCTCGCGAAGATAGATGGAGCAGGGATAGTAGTGGGTCATGTCCAGGGTCCTCTCCGTGAGCGGAATAAAGCAATGCTTCATCAGATGCTGTGACTCCTTGTCTTTCAGCCCAATGGCTTCAACATCGAACAGGGTCCTCAGTTTGTAGCGCAAGAGCGGAAAGCGGTCCCGGCCGAACTCGTCCAGAAAGCCCCTCACCTCTTGTACACTCTTTTGACGTTCTTCAAAGTCGCCCAGATCGCCGGCCGCCTGGACCAGGGTAATCAGTTTTATGTCGTTCGGCCCCAGAGCGGCAAACTGCTTTATGATCTCCGGCAGCTCGCGCCGGTTATCGTATCCGATACTGACATTGATGATGATGAAGATATCTCGGCCCTCTTCGTCGCGAAGGCGCACCAATTCCTCCATGGACTTCATCACCCTGCGATACGTTCCCGGCACTCCCACCCTTTTATCGAAGTCCTCAGGGACCGGCGTGTCGATGGAGAGACGCACCTCACGTAGACCGCTCTCCACCAGGTCCCGGTATATCCTCGGCGAAGCCGTCCCATTTGTTGTGAGGCTGCAGGTGATCCCCTTTCGGGAAGCGGCACGGACCATGGCGGGAAAGTCGCGCACCAGAGTGGCTTCGCCGCCGGTAAAGTGAATGTGTCTGATCCAGAGCTGCCCGAAGGACTCCAGCAGCTTCTCGAAAGTGGGAAGATCGTATTCCCCAACTTTTTCCTGTCGCTCATACGTGCATTGACGTGTAATCGTCTTGCAGTAGACACATCGTAGATTACATCGGTATGTCACAAATAGGATCATGCGGTGCAGGGCTTCAGGAATGGAGCCATATCCTGTGCGGAAGTAATTTTTTATCTCGTCTATCCTCCGGTCTCGGCAAATAGAGTGGATCAGGTCGGGAACGTTGCTGACTCTCTGGAAGTTCTCGTTTGAGTCGGTTTCCATTTTTCAGCGCTTTCTATTTTTAAAGTAATGGTATCTCCCCTCCTTTCAAATCATGGGGTACCGGCCTAGAATTAGCATAAAGTATGCCATCGTCGATTTTGGGTTCTGTGAGAAAGTTATTGATTTCAGGCTGTTATAGTGTGTCTTGTGAGGCTGGCCGACGCTTTGCTAAAGATAAATTGCACAATTGCACATAATATGTGTACAATGGCCCAAAATTTTTTTACAGAGGAGAACGCTATGGAGACACAGCTTCCACAGATTTCGCCCCTTGGCTGGTACGTGAAACTTCCGGAGCCGGCAGACAGTCTGGTCAGGAAGAAACGGCAGAGCGACGATCGGCTGGAGACCGTTGCCGGGCTGGCCCAGGCCCATCTGTTCATGTTCCAGCACGACCAGCTGAAGGCTCGGCTCAAGCGCCTCGAGAGCGCCGGAGGCCAGTATTCCCGACTGGCCAAGGCGTTGCGCGCCGAGGCCCTGATGCGGCGTGGACGCTATGACGAGGCCCGCTCCATGCTTGGGCGTCTGGCGCTTATATCCGGTCCCTTGGGAGCCTGGGCCGGCCTGCGCGAGGCAGAAGCTCTGGAGCTCCTGGGCAGAGTCCAGGATGCAAAACTTCTTCTCGCGGAGTCTCGCAAGCGAAGGGAAGATGAGCCCGCCCTGCTGCGCCCCATGGTGGAGGCCCGCCTGCTCTTCCGCCTTGGTAAGGTGGACAAAGCGGCCCAGACCCTGGAGGGTGCGGTCGACCGCATCGACGGCGCCGCGGAGCCCCTGGCCGCATCCTTTCATCGGGCCTGGGCCATCTACCTGGACCTGATGGGGGATATGCCGCTCGCGCTTTGGCACCACCGCCTTGCGCTGGACGCCCTTCGCCGCCTGGGCGATTACTACATGCTTGCCAAGGAGTACCTCTCTCTGGGGCAAACGTACCTTGAGATTGGCGAGCTTGATCATGCCGAGTTCTTCTACCTCAAGGCTACGGAAACAGCCGAAGAGATGGACCACAGCCAAATCGAGGCGCTGCTGTCATCCCGGCTGGGTATGCTGGCACTGGTGCGGGGCGATCTCCCCACCGCATGCAGACACTTCGATCGGGATCTGAAACTGAGTAAAAAGTCGGGCCACCGCTACGGCCAGGCCTATGCCCGGAGGAACCTCGGCAAGGTCAAGGTTCAGCTCGGAGATGTGGCGGGGGGGCGCATGCTTCTTGGAGAGTCGCTCTCCGATTTCGAGGCCCTATCCGATCCGCTGAACCGGGAGCTCACGAGGCTGGAGGAGGCTTCTGCCCTGCTAACCGAACGCGAAGAGGTTGCGATCCCGGAGGTCCGCCGCCAGCTGGACAGTGTGTCGAGATTTTTCTCAAAGCTCGGAAGGCCCGAGATGGTGGCGCTAGTCGGAGCCGTTCGGGCGCGCCTGCTGGTGGCGGAGGGAAAACTCGAACTGGCCCGCCAGGAGATGGAGAGCGATGCACGCATCCTGCTGCAATCCCGCAGACCCGATCGCGTGGTGGAGTCCCTGCTCGCCCTGTCCAGGTCCCTGCAGAAAAGAAACGAACAAGAAGAGGCCGTATACTATCTAGGCTGGGCCTACCGCGAGGCCGAGGAAGCCAGCCGGCCTTGGATGGCCAGCACGGTCCTGCATTGTCTGGGACAGATCAACGAACGCGCCATGATGGACCTCGTGGGCGATCCGCCGCTGCCCGCGCGATCGGCCGGCCTGCCATCGTCGAAGCGTGTTGGGCACTTCATAGAGGCCACCCGATCTCCGGCCTTCCGCGAGGTGCTCGACCAGGCACTTGACGTAGCGCCCACCGATGAGACCGTGCTGATCCAGGGCGCGACCGGGACCGGCAAGGAGATGCTCGCCCGCACCATACACGAGCACAGCCGGCGGGCCCATGTGGAGATGCTCCCTCTGAACTGCGGGGCGATTCCAGAGGGGCTGATCGAGTCGGAGTTTTTCGGCCACGTTCCCGGCGCCTTTACAGATGCCAAATCTGGAAAAGTGGGCATCTTCGAGGCGGCCGAAGGCGGTGCGGTATTCCTGGACGAGGTGGGCGAGCTCTCTCCACACGGCCAGGTGACCCTGCTTCGATTTCTGGAGGACCACAAAGTCCGCCGGGTTGGCGCATCCTCCCACCGCAAGGTGGACGTGCGCATCATAGCCGCGACGAACCGCGACCTGATCGAGGATGTTCGAAAGGGGCGCTTCCGCATGGATCTCTACTACCGTCTGGCGGTCTACCCCATAAATGTGCCGCCCCTGAGGGAGCGCAGAGAGGACCTGTCGGCTCTGGTAACGTTCTTCCTGAATCACAACCCACAGGCCCAGGAAAAGGGAATAGCCGGTTTGAGCAAAGCGGCCATGAAGTTGCTTGACGCCCATGAATGGCCCGGCAACCTGCGCGAGCTGAACAACGTCATCAGCGCGGCCGCCATCCGATGCAAGGGAAAGCAGATCGTAAGGCGTAACATTTTGCCCTCACTGATACTGCAGGAGCCGATTGAAGAGGAGAGCTTTTCCTCCCTGGCCGAGATCACGCGCCGCCATGTGAAAAAAGCCCTGCGACTGGCCGGCGGCAACCAGGGGCGCGCCGCCCAACTTCTGGGCATTCATCGAAATACTATGGCTGCTAAACTAAAAGCATTGAAACTAGAAAGTTAAAAATGTTGACCTTGCCGTAGGGATATGAAATCGATAATATAGATTTCCGCTTTTGCCGGGACAATTGTATTGCATGTGAAAGCGAATTTACTCCCCACACCGTCATCCCCGCCCCCGCTTTCGCGGGGGCAGGCTCCAGCGGGGATCCAGCAAATGAGCAAAACAATGGGTTCCCGCGTTCGCGGGAACGACGATGAGTTGGCCGAGATAAGTGATTTTTTCGTGTAAAGCAAGAAATCGTAAGGAGGATGTCATGAGAAGGGGGATCATTTTGTCGGTGTTTGCGCTTCTGATCGGATGGGTAGCCGCGCCTGTCGGCGCCCAGATCACCACCACCTTCGACACCGACCTCGAGGGCTGGATGGTCACCGGGGACAATGGTTTTGTGTGGCATGCGGAGGGGAACCCGCCCGGCAGCCTCGACGTGAACGACTACGCCACCGGAGCGCGCAACTATGCCGTGGCGCCCTCCTCGTATCACGGCGACTGGAGCGGCTTCACAGTCTCAGACACCCTCTCCGTCGACATCTATTATTACCATACGGCCGGCGGCTACGAGAGCGGAGGCTCCTACATGTTCCGGATCTCGGGGCCCGGCGGATCGGCCTGGGCCATTGATCCCGTGGCCCAGTACCCCCCCGAGTACGTCTGGACGAACTACCAGGTCGCCATCGATTCGGCCGAGTGGAACGTTACTGAAGGGACCTGGGCGGCTCTTCTCGACAATGTCACCTCCCTCCGGGTCAACGCCGAGTTCTGGAACGGAGACGAAGAGGTTTTCGTCGATAACGTCGTACTTACCTCCTCGCCTCAGGCCATCTTCTACACGTGCGCCCAGTCCGTTTTCAATACCGGCGACACCGAGGACTGGACATTCCAGGGTACGGGTGGAGCCTCGAACCCCGGGAGCGCCGGCAACGGCGGGGGATACTGCAAGATCACGGAAAAGGGCGGGCAGAATTCATATGGTCTTGCCCCTTCCATGTTCCTGGGAGACTGGTCCTCCTTTGACGGGAGCGGCTATGTCACGATAGACATCCGAATCATAAGCCACAGCGGGACCAACAATGGAGCTCCCGAGTTCATCCGGCTCTCCGGAAATGGCGGCGTGGCCCACGTCTCACTCGACGCTTCCGAGCTCCCCGCGGACCGACGGATCTGGAAGACTTTCTCTTATCCGATCGACTCCTCGGCCTGGACCCTGGACTCCGGGACCTGGGCCGGACTCATCGCAAACGTCGAGGAGATCCGCATCGATCTGGAGTTCTACGACAGCACCGAGTCGATCGGGTTCGATAATTTCGGGCGCGGCTTACACACCTGCCCCCGGATCGACTGCGCCATCGAGGCCCAAGCCCCGGACGTCAGCTTCTGCAGCTATCGCAGCTTCGTTGGGGCCTACGGGGTTGCACTGAACCCCATGGATGAAAGGCTTTACGGAATCGTGCGGGCGTCCACAGGATCGGGAGGAGGACTCTACATTGTCACGGGCCCCGATCCCGGGATCCGGCTCCAGGCCTATGACCGGCCGGCCCATCTCATCTTCGACACGGACGGGGACGCCTTCGTGAGCGAGGATTACGCCGGGGAGGTCAACCGGCTCGAGTGGGGCGGGACCTCTTCTATCTGGGTAAACACGTTTCACTCCGGCGACGATGATCCTTTCGGGATGACCTTTGCGCCGCCCGGATTCAACGGGACGAGCGTCTCGGAGGGCGATATCATTGTCACGGATCGGGGCAGCGGCGGCGCTGACGAGATCTGGGCCTTCTCACCGGACGTGGCGGGAGGCGAGCTCCGCATCATGCCCGACCCGGGGAGCGTGGATATCTTCGACCTCGCCTCGGCCCAGAGCGGGGAGGTATATCTGTGTGACGACTTCGACTCGAATGAGCTGTTCCTCCTCGGCCCGGAGGGAGGGCTCACTCCCCTGCCCCTGAGCGAGTCGATCGGAAGCATAGCCAGCATCGTCTACGACAACGTGGACAATCAGATCTATGTCGCAGGCCGGGCCACGGAGTCTATTTATCGCGTAGATCCCTCGACCGGGAACGTAACCCTCATCGCTGATGGATTCGCAGATCTTTCCGTGGCGTGTCTCGAAATCGACGAGGGGAATCGGCGACTGTGGGCCGTCGATAACAGCTACAACCGGGCCTATTATCTATGTCTCGACGGGACCGACACCGACGGGGACGGCGTAGGCGACGTGTGCGACAACTGCCCGCGGGACATCAATCCCGGACAGTACGACTCGGACCGGGACGGTGTGGGCGATGTGTGCGAAAGGTTCGTCTCGCAGACCTATTTCAATCCGAGCAGCGGACGCACAGGTGTCTATCCCTCCTGGGACATCGGGACCTTCATCTACATCGACGAGTATCATCTTGCCGCCAACGCAGGCGGGGCTCCGGACGGAATACTCCTTCCCATCTCAGCAACTCTCTCCACCTTCGACACCGACCCGACCGGGGGCACACTCGATGCGATGAACCATGACTTCGGCTCGGGCGGCCCGGGAAGCGGCTGGATCTACGAGCCCTTCGACGATACAGGCGGGGACCTGAGCGATGCCGTCCTAAATCCGGGGGCTGACAAAGTGTCCCGGACCTGGCAGGTCCATGACCCCGGCGCGCTGCCGTGGGAATTCTGGGTCGATGTCGATTGTGCCGGAGTGGTCGGCCTTAAGAGAGGGGAATCCACTGTCAGGCTCGGGTCTTTCGGCTCCACGAGCCTGCAGCCCGCTCCGGGCTCGGGAGTACAGGAGGGAGACCCCTCCTGCTTTGCCGTCGATGACGGCGTCCCGGACCTCTACGTGGGCCAGGCAGCCGGCGGCCTGGTGATGCTGAACCGCTTCGAGATCGAAGCCCCGGCCGAGCTGGAGGAGATCTCCTTCTACGTCGGCGGGTCTGCGGTCGGCACAGAGGTCGATGTGATCATCTACTTCGATCCCAGCGGCCTCGCAATGCTGCCCGGCGGTCTCGAAGAGCTCCACATCGAAACGATCTTCGTCGAAGAACACGGATTTCAGATCGTCCTGATCGAGAGGCTTACCCTCACGCCCGGAGCCTCAGGCATTGGGATCCTATTCGTGGGGGTCGTGAACCTCCCCGGCTCGAGCTACGGCCTGGGCGTCGACCTTTCCGGGCCGGTTGCGGGGACCGGATTGTACTCTACGGACTGGGGCGTCACCTTTCATCACCAGTCCGAGCAGCCAGTCATGGACGGCAACTTCACGATCCGGGCCGCCACGTCCGAGCCGGCCTGGACCGACACTGACGGCGACGGCATTCCCGATCCGATCGACAACTGCTCCGACGCTCCCAACCCGGAGCAGATTGACGCCGACGCTGACGGCTGGGGCGAGGCATGTGACTGTGATGACTCCGATGCCGATGCGAGCCCGGGCCACATGGAAATTCCCGGCAATGGCAAGGACGACAATTGTGACGGCAGGATCGATGAGTCGTGCTTTGTCCGCGCTGTAATGTGAAATAAGTAGGGGCGCGATTCATCGCGCCCAGGAAGATGGCTAGTCACCGCACCTAAAGAAAGCACTCTCTTTCATCATCTGTTCGGCAATGGATTCCCATGCCTCTTCAGTAGACTCTCTCCATCGCATGGCGGTTTTCTTCTCATCTTCAGAGCCAAAATATTTGCGACGACCCAGACCATTCCTCCAGTAGGAATGCGTCATCGTTGCGGAGAACTCTTTCTTTTCACCATCGGACTTGACCGCCACCAGGGTTATCACAGATCCAGCGCTTTTCCTCACAGGAGTAAGGAAAATGGGTACTATCGCAGTAGCCAGGATAGCGTAAAAGATCACAGATGTGATCTCCAGGGGGCCCCACGTACTGAAGCTATCTTTGTAAATGGAAATTTCAATGGTATCCTCTTTCTTGACCAGCCACGGGGCCATCCGGGCCGATTCTTCCGTGTCGACAAGCGAATCCGCTATTCTCATTTCAGAGAACAACCCGGTCTCCATCAGCGTATTCTCATAAGAGTCGAGCTGTTCATTGATGAGAGTCTGGTAATCTCCGCCCTCGATCTCATGATCATCATCTTTTATTGTCGCATCCGGTATTCTTGTCAGGATGGCCGAATAGCACGGCTCGACCAGCGCCGGAGCGCTGCTTTCCGGTTCCGGATCGACCTTGATAGAACCTTGGGTATGCAAACAGGCAAACAAGAAAAACGGTAATATCGATATGGCAATAGCTTTCTTCATCATCCTTGTTTTTTCCTTTCCTGCTGTTTTTTTTCTTGCCGACTCTTTTATATTATGATCACTTGGTGAATAAATCAATTGTCACCTGGGAACCTGATGTGGGGGGAATACTGGGAGTGTTGAGGTAGGCGGATATATACAGGGGGGGCACGATATATTGTACCCCCCCTGTCAGAAGAGATTCCGCAGAATCAGAAGGGGAACTCGTCTTTCACCGTACGGAAGCCTCTCAGGTCATGCACGGCGCCCGGGTGCTCCTTCAGGCGCTTTGCGGAGCGACAGAAGCTTGTGGAGTCGATCCACGAGCCGCCGCGGACCACTCTCCACGTGCCGGTGGACGGTCCGGTCGGGTCGGGGACGGGCGACACGGCCATCTTGGAGAGATCCGTATAGTAGTCCACCTTGTACCAGTCGTTGCACCACTCGCTCACGTTCCCGGACATGTCGTAGAGGCAGTAGCCGTTGGACATGTCACTGACCGTCGTTATGCCACTGATTACCTGGCTGCCGTTGTAGTACCCCGTCGGCGTGACATGGGGAATCGAGGTTCCGTAAGGGTCGCCCGAATTGTAGTAGTTCGCCTTCGACCCGTCGATCGAGTTGCCCCAGTGATACATGGTATAGGTGCTGTACTGGCCCCCGCGGGCCGCGTACTCCCACTCCGCCTCGGTGGGCAGGCGGTATCCGTTTTTCGTGATGTCGCACGCCCAGGTGGTAAGGTTGTAGCAGGGGGTCAGGTTGTCCCGCTCGCTTTTCCAGTTGCAGTAGGCGGCGGCGCCGTACCAGCTCACCCGGATCATGGGGAATTCCTGCCTGCCGGGTACGGACGAGAATTTCTTGGTTGTATTATCCCATTGGATATCACTCTTCGAGAATATGGGCGCCACGGGACAGTACTTACAGTTCTTGTCACCCTTTTTGTGCACATCGCCCTGGACGCTTATGTCGATCCGGTTCTGTCCGTACGCCCAGTTGAGAAGGTCGCAGTAGGCCTCGTTGGTCGTCTCGAAGATGTCCATGCAGAACGGTTTGACCTTCACGTCGTGCAGCGGGAGCTCGTCGTAGCCATGGCCGCCGATGTTGGAATGATGATCGCCCATTTTGAAGGTGCCCCCGGGGATGTAGGACATGCCGAGAGGCATCCAGGGGATGACGTGAACCGGCACGTGATCCACGGCCGCGAACTCCCCGAAAACACCGTCCCCGAGCGGATCGAAGAAGACCAAAAAGATGTAATCCCCCACCGGCAGTGTCCAGTCGTAGATCCAGTAGAAGGCGGTGCCCAGCATCGGACCGCTATGCAGATAGGGCTGCGATGGGCCGACGAGCTGCCAGCCCGTCAGGCCCGGCTGGAGAGGAGCGCCGCTGTAACTGTATATTTCCTCATTGGTCATATCCTCCAGCAGAACCCAGATGTCCACATCATTGCCGCCGGCATAGGGTCCCGCC
The DNA here is from genome assembly GCA_964522545.1 of uncultured Thermodesulfobacteriota bacterium. Classification (GTDB taxonomy): domain Bacteria; phylum Desulfobacterota; class DSWW01; order CAZFWM01; family CAZFWM01; genus CAZFWM01. The sequence continues at coordinate 8,077 of CAZFWM010000129.1, read as the reverse complement.
GCCACGTCGAGGCTGACCACCGCGGTCTCCCATGGTAAGAGGATGACGTCCGTGTCGGAGCCGTGGCACTTGATGTCCACGGTCTGGGCCGTCACCTCCCCGGACGAAAAGGTGAGCGCCATTGCAAAAAGTGTGATGAGAGCCAAATTCTTCATTTGCTTTACCTCCGTTCAAGGGTTCCCCTCGCTCACTGTATATTGGACAAAGCCCGTGGCGGATTCGTTACACGCACCCCGACTGAATCGCCCTATATGTCGGGATGCCTGGAAAAATTATTTGATTTGTGAGGGATTACAGACGAAGGATCAGGTGTCCACCCAATCGAGAACAACGGCTTGGGCGCCTTCTTCTGTGAAGAGGCCGGTCCATATCCCTACCCATCCCATGCTCGGAAAGGGAAAAGAGATCGGTATCTCTATGGAAGGATCTATGACCGGCAGCGAAACGGTCCAGAGTGGAACGACCGTGATGCTCGGGTACGTCAACACAGCATAGGTCGCCCATGTGGCCGGCTCCGGCGTGCCGAGAGTGAAGCTCAGGCTTAGATAGCCGAACAGGTAGAGGGCATCCACATCCAAGGTGAAGACCACTAGACAGTCGGGGTCATCGCCGTCGACGAGACCGTCGCAGTCGTCGTCGATACTATTGTCGCAGACCTCGTCGGCATCCGGATTCACGGCCGGATCGGAATCGTCGCAGTCGCCGCCGCCGCAGGCCTCGTCGCGGTGCCCGTCGTCATCGGCGTCCGGGCACTGGAGAGACGGGATGATCTCGAAGTCGGCCAAGCAATCGTCCGTATCCGCGTGAGCGGCGTCGCGGACCAGAGCCATACCGGATGGGACGTCCGGGGCGCATATGGCGTCCGGGTAGGGTGCGAGGCCTCCGTCCCCGGGGAGGCCGCTGGTATTGGGGGAGTCGTAGATCAGCGTGTCGATCACCACGGCACCCGGGGCAACGATCCGCACCCCGTCGCTGGCCGAGCCCCCGTTCTGGATATCGGGCTCAAAGTCGACCACCTCGTCCGCCCCCGGCACAAGGGCTTCGCCGAGGAGCCGCGTCGAGAGCGCCGGCACCGCGTATCCGGTCAGATCGAGGGTCCCGTACGTGAAATCGCTCCCGCCCCACTGGATCTCCCATCCGTTCAGGACGATCTCCTCGCCAGTGGCATTGTAGAGGACCACGTACTCCCACCCCTCATCGATTCCGTCGGGATCGTAGAGGACCTCGTCGATGAGAACGTCCCCCGGCGCGTGGGTAGATGGGATGGTGGTGGTCGTGGTGGTGGTGGTCGTCGTCGTCGTCGTGGTCGGAGGAAGGGTAGTCGTGGTCACCGGCCCGGGCGTGAACTCGTCGGCCCCGACATCGATCACGCCCTCGGAGATCCTGGCCTCCCCGTCCACGTCGGTCTCGGGGAGGTCCGGCGCCCCGTTGTCTCCGGCGTTTCTGCAGGGAGAGCCGGCAGTGAGGTGGAAGTCGTCGCCCGGGGCATCCACGAAGAGCGGGTCCGCGGAGAAGTCGGTCGCACCTGCGATCATGTCCACATAGTCGGCGCCGTTGCCCCACACGTCGTTGTGCGAGAGGGCCGGATCTCCCGGCTCCTGATGGGCCGGGTTATAAAGCCCGTTTCCCGGATTCATGGCCACGATGTTGTTCGCCAGAACCGGTGACGAGGAGCGGCGCATCACGATGCCGGATGTGGCGTTTCGCACCACCGTGTTGTTGACCACCGTTGGGCTTGATCTCCATATAATGGCAATCCCCTCGTCAGCGTTGTCGTGGACCAAGTTGTTGCGGACAATGCCTCCCGAATCGCCGGTCACGAAGATCCCGTCATTGCCGTTTCGGGCGAGCCGGTTGCCCTCAAGCGTGGCGAAGCAGTACGAGACGCAGTAAATCCCGAAGCCGCTGTTGTCACGGATCGTGTTTCCGAGGATCGTGGGGGAGCTGCCGCGGATCTCGAGGCCGTCCTCGGCGCCGGTCACGGTAAAGCCCTCCAGGACCGAACCTCTCCCCTCGCTGTTCTCGAAATGGACGGTCGCTCCTTGAATCAGGGTGGCCTCCGGTCCTTCGACCGCCACCACATGGACCGCCTTTCCGTTGAACCAGATCTCCTCGGCATAGGTGCCGGGGTGTACTTCGATGACGTCCCCGGAGCCGGCTGTATCGATGGCCTCCTGAATGGTCGTGAAATCTCCGGTGCCATCCGTCTTCACCGTAAAGGCCTGGCAGTCCACAAAGCCGTTGCAGTCGTTGTCGATTCCATCGAAACAATCCTCGATCGCTCCCGGGTTCACCTCCGGATCGAAGTCGTCGCAGTCGGTGCCGCCCGTGCCGGCGCAGTCCGAGAGGTAGCCGTCGCCGTCCAGATCCTGGATGTCGCCGTCGTCCGCGAGTCCGGAGCAATCGTTGTCGATCCCGTCGCAGACCTCCACGCCCAGGGGGCTCACCTCTGGATCCGCGTCGTCGCAGTCGTGACCGCCGCATGCGTCCGGATAGAAGCGGTCGTCGTCTCCGTCGGCGCAGCCCCCGGCATACTCCAGGGCGCCCATGTCCGGCGTGAATACCCCGTCTCCATCGCCATCCACGTCGCGCTCCTTGTCGGCCCCGTCGAATCCGTCGTCCCAGTCCACGTGCACCCGGCCCGCATCGATGCAGGGAGAGCCGCTGTCGAGCCTGTAGTCGCCTGTCGCGGGATCGACGAAGAGCGGGTCCGCCTGGATGTCGGTCGCCCCGGGGCCCAGGCCGTCGTAATCGGTCGTGCCGTTGCCATAGACGTCGTTGAGGTCCAGGGGCGGTGCGCCGAAGGTGTGCAGGCCGGCGAGCCCGTTAAAGACCACCACGTTGCTGTAGATCCGCGGGAACGAGGAGTATAGATAGACCCCGTCGGCCTGGTTTGCGGCGATCGTGTTCCCCACGAAATCCGAAGAGTAAATATCCGGCTCGGGCCACTCCACGTAATCGAATTCGCCGTAGATGCCTTGGAGCGTGTTTTCTACGATCACGTTGTCCACCACGCCTACCGCCGAACCGGTGAGCTTCACGCCCACGCCGTTCCCGGAGATTCGGTTTCCTTCGAGCCATCCACCGTGGGTCGACTCGATTAGGATCCCAATGGTTGTGCACTCGGAGATCTCATTGGCGCGGACCAGGCCGGTGAAGGAGCTGGCGGAGATGCCGATGGAAAAAGCCCGGATCGTGTTCTCCTCGATGACCGGCCCTGCCGTGCAGTCGATGCCCGTACCGCCCGAGCCCTCGAGGAGGTTGCCCCGGATCAGCGGCTCCGAAGCGAAGAAGCAGGAGATGGCGGTCTCGTTGTACGAGAAGGTGTTCCCGATCACATCGGGCGAGGACCACTGATCGAGGTCGAGACCTATGGGGGCCTCCTCCACGAAGTTGTCCTCCAGGAGACCGTTGGCCTGGTCCATTGCGATCCCGGCACCGACAAGGAAGTTTTCACGGATCTCTACCGTGGCGTCGGTCACCGCGATTCCACCGTAAAGGGTGAATCCCTCGAGAACGGGTACATCACCCACGTCGTCGATGACCACCTCACCCTGGATCGTGGTGAGCAGCGGTCCCTCCACGCTCCGGATCGCGAAGGGATTCAGGTAGATCACCTCTTCCACATAGGTCCCGGGGTGAACAAGGATCTCGCTGCCCGGGCCGGCGACGAGCATGGCGCTCCCGATGGTCGGAAAGCCGGTGCTCCCGTCCGCCGCCACCTCGAAGGTCCCGGTGGTCGCCCTGAAGCCGGGCGTGGGCGAGCCTGACAGCCAATTCGACTCCTCGTCCATGCCTTCGAGGTCGATCCGGTGGGCCGACGATCCGGCCGGCGGATCGAGAGGGATCGCGTCGAGGCCGTCGTCGTCCCGGTCGCCCGGCGATGACCCATCGACCGGGGTGCCGTAAGTGTCGATCACGTCTTCGAGGCCGGTCCCGCCCGCATCGTACAGGGTGATCGGATCGGTCGCGGTCAGCCCGTTGCCGATGGTCGTGTTCAGGACCGTGAGCACCAATGTGCCCGGGAGGAGGGTGTACGGCTGGGTGCCGGACGGATGATCGGAATCGAGCACGGCCGCGCAACTCCCCGCGGGAATGACTGTGGAATCGGTCACGAGCCCGGGAGCGGCCAGGGGACCCGAGCCGCCCATGTCCCAGCTCGTGAGCTCGTCCGTACTGTCTCCGTCCGTCACTCGGAATCCCAACACATCCACGGGGTCCGGCGACGTGTTGCAGATCTCAAGAAACTCGTCGTAATCGTTCTGGCCCGTCTGGGTGTTGGCCATGACTTCGCTCAACACGACCGGACCGGACAGTGCAGGAGCGGGATGAAAGAAGGCAATGATCAAGGGAAGGCAGAAGATGCTTGTGAGTCGCGGAGGATTCCAATTCATGACGTTTCACCTCTCGAAGATGAAGAAGGAAAGTGTCAAATACTCACGCCGTCTGAGCATAAAAGAAATGCTCGATATTCAATTTAACATGTATTAATGCATTGCTGTCGAGAGGAAGCACGGTTGCTGTTCGACCGTAGCCTCGACCGGACCATGGAAAATGGATACGCCGTAGATGTCGATCGCCTCGATCTTGTAGAGGATCGTCCCCCCAGAAGGGACCTCATCATCCAGGTACTCGTAACTTGCTCCCCAGATCGGCCCGCCCTCGGCAGGGATCAGTGTTTCCGTGATCCGGACGAACTGCTTTCCATCTTTCTCTGCTCTCCAGAGGTGGAACCCCTCATTGTCGATCTCCGAGGCGGTTTCCCATGTGATCGACACCGAACCGGATGACAACGGGATCGCCAGGAAGGAGAGCAGCTCCACGAGGGTGGGCACGTCCGCGAGCCCGGTCACACCGGATGAATCGCTGCCGACCACCAGATCGCTGCCTTTGGACAGGGAGGTCACGTTATTGGAGCCGATCGGCGGGAGTGTGCCTGTCGTGTAGTACTCGTAAAGACTCGGCGTGTCGCCCGGATCGGTGTGCGGCATCAACGCCGAGACGGCACCCCCGCCGGCGCCGTTGCTGGTACCCACATAGATACATTCCTCGCCGAAATAGAGCTCCCAGTCCAGATCCGTTACCGCGTCCGTGCTCCCGGCCAGGACCTTGTAGTCCAGCCCTGGATTGCCGCTTCCGGTGTAGCCGTAGTGGAGAGACGTCCCGCTGCCTTCCAGGCCCTGATACTCATCGAGGATGGTCAGGCCGCTCGTGGTGCCGACATAGAGCCGGTTGTCCCCGGCGTGAGCGGTGGATCCGCCGGGACGGCCGGTGATTCGTGTCACGGTGTTGCCGATCAGATCCGGCGTGCTCCCTGTATTGTAGACGGCGTCCGCACTGGACCAGTCGCCGCTTATCCCCCCAACGTTGTATTTGACATACATTCCCCCGCCGCCGCCATAGTACAGGTCATCTCCGAGCAGGGAGACCCGGCTCATCGCCGGGCCCGGGGCGTGACTGTAGACGACATTGAGGTCCTTGAACAGGTCCACCCCCGCCGCCGTGGCCAGAGCTATGTAAAAGCTGTTTCCGATCACCCCGACCGACATATCATAGACTTGAGCACTGCTGAGTCGCGGATAACCCCAGCTCTTGTGCCAGCCGATGGGCCCCATACCGTCGGAGCCCGCGTCGTTCCGCTGCGAGAGGTTGTTCAGATAGTACCAGCCGTCCCATGAAGCTCCACCCGCATCATAGAAGGTGATCCTGTCGGTCATCATGTCGATGATGCATAGACCCTGATAGTAGCCCGTATGTCCGGCGAGGAAGATTGCACCCCAGGCGGCGTGCACCGAGAAGACGGCGTCGGCCACGATGTTCTGTGTCTCTTCCTCATCAGCTGCTCCCGCCGGATAGGAATTCTCGAATCGCATCCAGACCGAATGGTCGCTGAGGTCGATGACCTCCACACCTCCGCCGCCGATTTCTCCGGCGACACCGGTGACGATGACGGCCGCCTTCTCGGGAAAATCCTTTGTGCTGCTTCGCGTCGGGCCGGCTCCCTCACCCCACCAGGAGGCGATCGTGAATATATCGTTGTAGGTCCAGCCCGCGCCTGAAGCAAAGGAGATGTCCAGCCCCGTATCGGTGCCGTCAAAGAAAATACTTTGCGAGGAGGCCTGGGTCGTGTAAATCGTGCTGCTCCATGAGGTACCGCCATCGAGCGAGGTCTGAAAGGTGGCCGTTCCGGTCACGCCCGTGGAACTGATTCCGACGCGTATGCGATGATTCTTGTCGCTCTGCGTGCCCGAGAGCGTGATATTGCTTGAGGGGTTTACAAGGAGATTGCCGGAGATCTTCGCCACTCCGTGGCGCCAGTTCGCGTCGAAGCCGATCCCGGTGTGAGAGACCTCTCCGGAGGTGTTGTAAACGAAGACGTCATTCACACGATTATCCTGAAGGTGGCCTGACGCTTCGGAGTAGCTTGTAGCCGAGGCACCAAAGGCCGGATTATCACTCGGGGCGATGAAGAGGATCGCCAGTATGGACAATTTTATGAGCCGGACACTTCTCATCGTTGGCCTCCTTGAATGTCGTTCACCCCAACTTCTTTCCGCACAAATGCGCAAGTCCAGCCTGAGGTTGTGAGTACTGGTTCAGAGACAGATTGCCTTTAACGATACCATTTTTAGAGTCGGTCGTCGACATGTTTTTTTGGTTCTTCCGAGAATTGCGGTGCTGCCCCTCTTTCTTGGCTCGACCGGCAACGCGGGAATGAAAAAAATTGGACAAAAAAATAGGGAGTCACGACCCGTCGCAACTCCCTGTTTTTTCTATGGTAGCGGGGCCTGGATTTGAACCAGGGACCTTCGGGTTATGAGTGCATTCACTGGCCTTTTTACCTGTTTTTATCTTTTTCGATTTAGTGCTATTTGTATTAAAATTTCAGCAAGTTAGAAACGTTTTATTTGTTAAAGACTTTTGTTGAGACATGCGGAAATATAGGGCTGATGGACACCTATATGGACACCTATTCCCCTCCCTATAATCAACTCATTTCATCTTCTTTGATTTCAGGGATATTAATCTATCATAGACCCATTCTCCGGTTTTGAAGAACTCCTTATATCCCCCGGTTATTCGCGGCACTCCCGACACCAGCAAATCACGTTCCCTGCTTGGTACCATATGGGTTCCGGACTCACCCCGATTGCGGTGTTCAGGGACGGCGAGTCTTCAACTTTGCCTTTGCGGCCCGATGAACCTGCCCCGTAGTCCACTGCTTTCCATCTTTTGTCGGGATGCCCTCAGAGTTCAACTTGTCCGCTATCGCTTGCAGGGTCATCCCCTTAGCTCCATTTCTCCTCTTCCGGCGCATGGCACGAATCCGACGGATGACAGCATGTTCCTCTTCCGTCTCACCGTACCTTTTTCGGCCCTCACACTTGCCGGTCTCTTTGCGTACTCGCTCCCTGGCCACTCTGAGCTTATTGACTAAAAGATTTTTCTCTAATTCGGAAAATACACCCTGGATTTGTATGACGGCCTTTTTCATCGGATCGGCTTGCACGGCCTCAGTGACGTTTTCCTCTGTGCTTGCCGAAATGAGGTCAACCTTTTTGCTGGCAAGGTAGATCAGCAAGGACTCTTGAACCATGTATTCCCGCGCTAGACGGTCAAGGCGTTCCACGATCACCATTCTGACGCCGTTGTTGAGGATTGCGGTCATCATCTCCTGGAAGGCGGGTCGATCGGTCTCGTTAGTGGTCCCGGAAACACCATTTTCTCGGAACACCCCTTCAATTTTAATCCCGGCCTTTTTTGCATATTTCCTGATAGCCTCTTCCTGGCGGTCAAAGCCGTTCCCGTCAACCTGTCCCTGACCTGATACTCTCAAATAGGCATACGCTTTTGCTTCCATTTTTACCTCCCGGCTCGGTGTCCTTGACATGATGCAACTATAATAAATTAGTGATATTTTGTCAAGCAATTTATACGTATTCTTTAGAAAAAAATAAATTTAATTGTAAAATCTATCTCTGAGGGGCTTTGTGCTAAACGATAATTTTCTATTGTAATGATTTTTCATAGTGTGTATGATTTGCCTTGATCAACCGAAATCGATGCGGATGTTTTT
>CAZFWM010000128.1:2152-19309 GCA_964522545.1 uncultured Thermodesulfobacteriota bacterium | reverse complement strand
AATTATTGGAGAATCTTAAAATTGAAATGTCGCTGTAGTAATAGGAAATCCAATTGACCCCGAAGGGGTCAGGTCATGTAGCCTGGGGTGTCAACCCCAGGAGCAATTGAGCTCATTAGCCCGCCCGAAGGGCGATAATTCATCCTGCGGCAGGGGAAGCGCCGGGGATGAGATCAGGACCGCTTCGGAGGTGCGGCGGGCCCGGGCCTACGGCCTGTCCGTCGCCTCCGGCTCCTGCGACGCTTTGGAGCCGGAGAAATCTCGGGCTCCAGGTCGGTCAGGTCGGCATAGAACATGGCGGGGACCTTTGCCGCCCGGGAATCGGCATCGAGCCCGAAGAAGTAAAGGGAAAATGGGTAGTAGGACTTTCGCCGAAGCGATTTGGGGACATTGCCACGTGCCGCAGCCCTTCGAAGGGCATCCTGAGCGCTCAGGATCTGGGAAGCTGTGTCGAGGTGCCGCTTGGGAAACTGTATTCGCTCGCTCACGGACCGGACGGCCAAACGATGCTCTCTTTGAACGAAAGAGGTGCGCCCTTGCCCTCGTGGGGCGCGCTCATTTATCTCGAGGCCCAGGGTGTACGGAAAAAAGAAGGCGGCCAGGAGGAGTGGGTCGGGTATCCGGGTGCTCTTCTTGATCCGTTGGTCCAGGGCCCCCAGAGTTGCGAGGAGGCGGCTCCGGAGACGGCCGTCCCGCTCCCCGTCCCCCCCCAGCACAGGTTCGAATTCGGGGAACAGTGAGAAGAGGAGGCCCGTCTTGGCCAGCAAAGAGATCGAAGGGCGCGCCGACCCCTCACGGAGCTCGCGCATGAATTCGTCGCGCACTCTGGATATGGGGCAGTTCCATATTTTATCGCTGTGCCTTTGGACCGCTCCGTAGCTCTTGGACTCTATTTCAAAGCCTGTGCGTGCAGCGTGGCGCACGGTGCGGAACATGCGTACCGGGTCCTCGACGAATCGCACGTTAGGATCACCGATGGCCCGGATTATCCGGTTCTGCAGGTCATCGACTCCCCGGACGTAGTCGATGATGGAAAAGTTCGAGATATCGTAGAATAGCCCGTTGATGGTCAGGTCGCGTCGGAAGGCGTCTTCGGCAGGAGAGCCGAAGGTGTTTTCATTTCGCACGAGCCCCGGCTCCTCCGTGGTGTACTCGGAGCGGCGGCGGAAGGTGGAGACCTCTATCGTCTTGTTCCCGGCGAAGAAGACCTGTACCAGGCGGAAGCGGCGGCCGATGATCCGGCTGTTGCGAAACAGGCGGCGCACCTGGCTGGGGCGGGCGTCGGTGGCGAGGTCGTAGTCCTTTGGCTTCCACCCGAGCAGCAGGTCGCGGACCCCGCCGCCGACCATGTAGGCGAGGAAGCCGCTGCGGTGGAGCCGGTACAGGACCTTGAGTGCGTCTTTGTCGATGTTTTTCCGGGATATGCGGTGCTTGGGCCTGGGGATGATGCGGGGAGAGTGTCGGTCTGGCCGGCCCGCAGACGGGGAGGGAGGTAGATTGTCGGACTTGTTGTTCATTCCTGGAATTCGAGCCTCGATAGTATCCGGTTCCGGCCCCCTCCTCTGTTGTTCGAATGGCGAGTATTACAAAAAAAACGAATCAGCGCAAGCATATATCCGGTATCGGGATCGCAGCGAGAGAATGGGACCAAGAGACGAGTAACTGTGATGATTCCGTGTTCAGAAGAGTGGGCGGTGAGAAAATTGACTTAATAACATTCCCTCCGGTATTCTCCTTTTGTCTTTTTGAAAAAAGGAGTTCACTATGAAAAGAATAATTAATTTTGTTCTTCTGGGATGCTTCTTAGTACCACTACAAGCTTATGGCCACACACCGGATCAACATCACTTGTTGGGAATGACGAATGCCAGGACCATAAGCATGGGAGATGCAGGCCTGGCCGTGATGAACGGCGACCACGATCTTCCGGTCACCATCAACCTGGCATCTGTTGCTTCGTGCCGGCAATCCTCTGTTACCTTTGAGCCTTGGGTTCAATCGAGAGACCATGTTTTTTCGGATTCGACAGGGAAGTTCCATATTGTCCACAATCCCTTTCCCGGTCTTGTTGAATTTACGAATACAATGGAGATAGAGTATTTCGATCAGCTCACTCTTCAAGGGGCTTCGGTTTTCTCAACATCGTATGTAAATATAGTATTTGGATATTACAATCAAAGTACTGACTGGTCACTTGAGGAAATCATAGATTCAGGTACCGTTGAGAAAGAGGGAATGTTCCAATATTTTCTGCTCGGTGCCGCGAGAGGCTTTTTTAATGGTAAGTTGAATGTAGGTTTTGGAGTGAAGTTATGGAACTGGTCCGGAGAATTCACTCGGCCGGAGCTCTCCTTCGATACTCATTTTGAAAATTCCTACGAGTTCGGACTCATCTTTCAGCCGCTGGAATGGCTTTCCGTCGGAGGTGCGTACGGGACCAGGTCAAAAGATACGGACCGAGACAAAGACTATTCATTGGCACATGAGCTCCCGGCCCGTTGGGGCGTAGGAATTGCCTTGAAAAAAGAGGATACTTGGACGAGAAAGAGTGAATCTAGAGAACGTCTCTGCCTTTACCAGCTAATGATCGACTACTCGAGGAGTGAGTACAATGAACAGAAAAGTACCTTTGCAGCCATTGATGCGTACGATAAGCTCACTATAGGTGTTGAACTTAGAGTGCCCGGTATTGGCATGGATTCAAAGGATCGATGGTTTTCCCTCGATGGTCTCGGATTTGGCCTCGGTGGAGGTTATCAAAATCTAGCGCTGGACGGAATCTTTGATCAATCAGGATGGCATGTTGGCTTTGGAGTGTCGACTTATTTCAAATACTTTATTTTTTACTTCTCGGGAGACATAATCTCATACGAGATTGATGATGGTGGAAGATTGAATACATATTCCTTCTGTTTTTCCATTTCCCACATTTTCGATGGATTTATAAAAACAGCACCCCGGACAGCATTTTAGGATACAGGATGAAGGCAAAGAGAGCCGCCGCGGTGACGCTCACCCTGATCGGCACGGTAGCGGTCCTGGATTGGGCCTTTGCCGGGGAGGCCGTATCGATGTCGGGCCCTGCCTTCCAGGCGAGGTGGCTGAGCATCATCCCGCCTCTTTTGGCGATCGGCCTGGCCGTGGCGCTGAGAGAGGTGGTGGTCGCTCTTTTTCTCGGGGTCTGGGCAGGGGCCACGATCCTTGCCGGCTGGCACCCCGTTGCCGGTCTTGCCCGCGCAGTGGACACCTATGTGGTAGACGCGCTGGCGGACCGGGACCACGCCCGGGTCGTCCTCTTCAGCCTCCTGCTCGGGGGCATGGTCGGGATCGTGACCCGGTCCGGAGGGACCGCCGGGATCGTGGAGAGGATCTCTGCCTGGGCCGGTTCTCGCAGGGCCGGGCAGCTCTCCACCTGGGCTATGGGCCTGGTGCTCTTCTTCGACGACTATGCGAGTGTCCTGATCACCGGGAGCACCATGCGACCCCTGGGCGACCGGCTCCGCATCTCGCGCGAGAAGCTCGCCTACATCGTGGACTGCACGGCGGCCCCCATGGCCAGCATGGCCATCATATCCACCTGGATAGGCTTCGAGGTGGGGCTCATCGGAGACGCCCTCGCCGCGGCCGGGGGCGAGGCGAAAGGGGCCTACGCTCTGTTCCTACAAACCCTGCCGTACCGGTTCTACAGCATCTTCGCCCTGTGGCTCGTCTTTCTCATCGCCTCCTCGGGCAGGGACTTCGGCCCCATGCGCAGGGCCGAAATGCGCGTCGCCCTGGAGGGAAGGCTCCTGCGGGACGGGGCCCGGCCGCTCGCCTCGAATGAGGCCGGCGCTGCTGAACCCCCGCCCGAGGCGGCTAGGCGCTGGTGGAACGCGGCCGTGCCGATCCTGGCCGTGATCGGGATCGCCCTGGCGGGCATCTACGGGACCGGGAGGGCCACCCTGGGTGAAGGGGCCGCTGGGGCCGGCGTGCGCGAGGCCTTTCAGGCCGGCGACTCCTTCAGGGTTCTGATGTGGGCCTCGGCCGCCGGGTGCCTGATCGCAGGCGGCCTGGCTCTGGTCCAGGGAATCCTCTCACTCGGCGAGACGCTCGCGGCGTGGCTGGCAGGGATGAAATCGATGCTCATCGCCATGGTGGTCCTCATTCTGGCGTGGGCATTGAGCGCGGTCTGCAAGGAGATGGAAACGGCCACCTTCGTGACCGAGTCGCTCGGCGGCGTGCTCAGCGCCCCGCTCATTCCCGCGGCCACGTTTCTGTGCGCGGCCCTTGTGGCCTTTGCCACGGGCACCTCGTGGGGAACCATGGCGATCATGGTCCCCCTGGCCGTCCAGTTCGCGCTGGCGGCCGCCCCGGGCGCGGCCCACATCCTGCTCGGCGCCCTGGGGGCCGTTCTCGCCGGGGCCTGTTTCGGTGACCACTCGTCGCCCATCTCCGACACGACGATCCTCTCGTCCATGTCGACGGGCTGCGACCACATCGACCACGTGCGCACCCAGATCCCCTATGCCCTGGTCGCCGCAGGGGCGTCCTGCCTCCTCGGCTACATACCGGCGGGATTCGGACTCAGCCCGTGGATCAGCCTGATCGTTGGTGCCCTGGTTCTGGCGGGAACGGTCCGGTTTTTCGGCAAGAAAATAATGGCGAAGTAGTAGTAGGGGCGACCGGCGGTCGCCCACATTCCGACTATGTGAGGGGGGGAGATTATTTTCTCTTCAGGCTCTCGATGAAGATGTCCCCCCAGTTTATGACCTTCTCCGGCCCGAACTGATCCTGGAGGCCGAGGGCACTCATGACGCTGATGGTCATTCCGATGCTCATGAATCTCCAGGCCGCAAGCCCCACGTCCACGTCCTCGCTGAATGTGCCCTCCCTGATGCCCGCTTCGATGACTTTGAAGAGCTTGCCGTGAATGGTCAGCTGCAGCTCCTTGCAGAACTGCAGGACCTCCTCCATGCCGGCCTCGGCGAATGTCTGAAAGAGGACCCTCGCCGTATCCGGAGACTGGATCACCACCGAGTAATATTCCATCCCAAAGGCTCGAAGGATATCCTCAGGTTTCTCAAAGGCCTTTTCTGCGTTCTCCCATGAGGAGAGCAATGTCAATCTCAGCTCTTTGAGGAGAGAGAAGTAGAGATCCTCCTTCCCCTTGAAGTATTTATAGATGAGCGGCTCCGAGATGCCGGCCTCTTCGGCGAGCTCCCTCGTTCGGGTTAGATGATACCCCTTTGCGGAAAAGACCTTGAGGGCGGTATCCAGAATGTGCTGGCGCCTTGCCGATGCCTCCATTTTCGGAACTCTCATTCGTCCTCCTTAATTTTTTTCACATAAAAATGTACCATTTTTCAGTGAAAAAAATTAGTGAATAATCACTTCAAACGCAGAAAAAAATAAAGGAAAAATCTTATGCTGCTCTCTTATTCAACATACCCCAATTCCAGCATGCGTTCGACTGTAGCCTTCGGGATGGCGGTCGCCCGCGAATCTTCCTGATCCCGGGCCGCTTCCAGTGCGCCGGACGGCGCCAGTGTATCATAGGTGGGTACTGTCTCTACCGGGTGGGCTTCGAGGTGGGAGCCCTCGATCGCGTCGGCCAGCACACGGCCGTCCATATCCTCCCCAACGGGAAGCCCCATGAGGTAGAGCGCGGTCGGGGCCACGTCGAGGATGGAGGCGCCTTCGATCATGCGGCCCTCACGGATTCCCGGTCCGCTCAGCAAAATGACTCCATCCGTGTGGTGTCGGCCGGAGACGCTCATCGGCATGACCGCCTGCAGCACTTCCAGATCTCCCATGGCAGAAGTGAGCGTGTCGGAGAGCGAATATCCCCGCTCTCGATTCATGACGATCAGCACCTCGCCCGGTCCCCCCCGGTGGGCCTCGAAAAACGATTCGTCCGTGTCGGCGAAACGGACCGAGCGGACCTTGGCAATCAGGTCGGAGCTCCAGGCCTCGGGGTCGGGTCCCCCCGCATCGACCTCGGCGCCCACCAGAGAAATGTTGACCCCTTTTGGGCCACACGCCGTCCAGCGAACCCTCTCGCCGAAGCCCAGAGCGGGCAGCAGCGAGTCGGCCTTTATCTGATAGTGTGTGGTGGTGCCGTCCTCGGCCTCGAATCCGTGGTCCGAGACCACGGCCACCACCGTGTTTTCATCGGCTGCTTCGAGGATCTCGCCCACGGCGCCGTCCACGGCTTCATAGATGCCGGCAATGGCCCCGCCGTAGCGCTCCGCTAATCCGGAATCGAGGTCGGGAAAGCGCTCCGGCTCCATGTAGCTCCAGAACTTGTGGGAAACCTCGTCGGTCTCATAGAAGACCATGGCGGCGAGGGCCGGCCGATACCGCTCGATCAGGTGCCTGGCATAGATCCCTTTTCGATTGATATTGGAGCGCATCCAGTACAGGGTGTTGTCGAGCGGATCGCGACTGACCACACGGTTGACAAACTTCTCGAGGTGTATGGAAGGATACTTCCATTTGAAATAGTTGAAGCAGATCCGTCCCAGTTTTTCAGGATAGGTCCTTTTATCCCGGGAGAGCCAGCCCGGTATGAAGAATCCCTCTGCCTCGGGAGGCGGCCAGGTGTTGAGCCAGCCGTAGAAGCCGCACCGAACCTTTTCGATGTGGAGGATGTCCCAGAGGGCCGGGGTCCGTATCGAGAGGCGGGTCTGGAGGAAATCCTCGACGCCGTGCCTGGACGGGACCTTTCCCGTGGCAATGGATGTCCAGATAGCGGGCGAGCGCATCGGCTGGAGTGAGCTCAACGAGCCCCATGACCCGTGTGTCTTGAGACGGCCGAGGTTCGGGAGCCGGCCCTCTTCGATGAGGGGGGCCATCACATGCCAGGTGGCGCCGTCGATCCCGACGATCAGCACTCTCGGTGCCGTGGGCGGGCCCTGATAGGCGGCTTTCTCGAATTTCACGGAGAAGGCGGAGAGATCGATCCAGTCCCAGTGGATCGATTCCAGGCAGATGAACCAGCCGAAAAAGAGGACAAAGGCCGATAGCTTTCGTGTAGTTCCCCATGAGCTGGTCGGGAGCAGGCTCTTTGGACGCGGTCGTGGAATGAGGAGGGTGAGGAACCCGGCTGCGGAGATGAAGAGCAGGGGGAAGATCAGCCGCTCGGCGGCCAGGTGCCAGGGTTTACCCCCTTCCAGGCCGAGCCACTTGAGCAGCGCCATCAGGTAGGCCCCGAGCGGCGGGGCCTGGAGGATGAGGAGGAAGAGGTCCCAGCGTTCCCACCCCGAACGGCTCACCCAGGTCCGGCCGAAGAAGATGCGGGCCACCAGGAGGGCGCCGAGGCCGTAGATTGCCCCGATGGCAACGTATTTTGAAGCTACAACCAGGATCTGTCCGAAGGCGGGACGGAAGTGCAGTATGGCGTAAAAGGAGTAACAGAAACTCAGCGCGAGCAGAATGCCGCTGAGAGCGGAGAGGGCCGGTAAAAGGACAGCATCCTTTCGCATCAGCCGTTTCTCCGGGAGGGCACATGGCCCGAGTTTTCGTTTTTCATGAAAATCTGTATGATCTTACTATATGGAGCGTTTATATATTAAAAGTGGATAAGGAGAGTATAAGATCTCCCAGGCAGGGTCAAGCACTCGCAAGGTGAGTGAGCGTTTATTTAGATATGATCTGGCACAAAACAGACATGGACTGCGGTGGCGATCGGCCGGTCGCCCGAGCTAAGATATGGAAATAATGGAACGGGTGCTCACGCTCAAGATAGTACGGCCGGCTGAGTACTGCCTACACGCCCTTCCACACACGCTGGCGGTCCTGCTCGGGGCGGCGCTGGCCGGCCGATACGGAGGTCGTGCAGAGACTGCGGCCGCACTGTTTTTTCCGCTCACCCTCCTCGTCAGGGTCTTCCTTCCCCGTGTCCGGCCGCCCCTGTTCATCGGCTGCTCGATCGAGGGGGCCTGGGGATGCACGGCTCTGGCCGCGGGATATATTGCCACCGGCGGGTTTTCACCCTGTCCCCCCGACGCATCCTATTTCCTGCTGGCCTTTATGGCTTTTTCGTCGATGAAATTCCTTTTCGAAAAGGGCACAGACGAGCAGAACCCAGGACCTCCGGCCCGATCGACTCGCCCCCTGGCATGTGCCGTATTCCTCCTCGTCCTCCTGGCCCCGGTCCTCTGGCTCTGGTCGCGACACGCACCCTGGTATATCTGCGCCGTCCCGGCTACGGTCGCGGCCTTGATCATTGCGCTCGCGCTTACGTCAGCGGGAAAAAGGGGGCGCATATCATCGGCCCCGATCCTGTGGTCCCTCTACCTGGGAGCACTCACCCTGCTCGTGCGGCTCTATTGAGGAAGCATACTGTCGAGTCCGACATTGGGTCAAAATTGACTGTGGGCCCTGATTTAAGGTAAAATTGTTTTAGTAGAAAGAGAATAGTTCGGGCCGGGGAATCCAAAGGGGGAGAAAATGAGAACTGTCTTAAAAATCGGTCTTACAATTCTGCTTCCGATCCTCCCCTTTTTTGCTCATCGGGCCTCTGGAGCCACGGTCTGGGTTCCGGCTGATCAGCCCACTATACAGGCTGGGATCGATGTGACTGCGGATGGGGACCTCGTCATGGTGGCCCCGGGCACTTATGTCGAGAACATTCAATTTCCCGGCAGCCGAGCGATCACGCTTCAGAGCGAGCAGGGAGCCGAAGAGACGGTTATCGACGGAAGTCAGAACGGATCCGTGGTGACACTTTCCGACATGGAAGCCGAGGGAGCGATTCTCCAAGGGTTCACGATCAGGAACGGGAGCGGCACTTATTCACCCCACTACGATGATTATCTTGGCGGCGGGATCTATTGTTCAAATTCTCCCTACTCATACATTGAGATCATCAGCTGCACGCTCATTGGCAACACCGCGTATAGGGGCGGTGGAATTGACATAAATTCCGCCCAGAATCTGACGATCGAGGCGTGTACGATCACCGCAAACAACGCTGGTTCCGGCGGTGGGGGGATCTATTACACGATCTCCGACCCGATGATTGTAAACTGCACGATATCTGATAACAAAGCGGCAGGGAAAGGAGGAGGAATCTTCTGTGATGCCGCCTCCTATTCAACGATCATGAACTGTACGATATCGGGGAACCATTCTGAACAAGGGGGAGGGATCTTCTGCTGGAATTCTTTCCCGACAATCACGAGCTGTAGGATCTTGAGAAATATAGCGGAGGACTCCGGCGGTGGGATCGAGTGCAATGTAAATACGTTTTGCTTGATCGAGAACTGCACGATCTCGGGAAATATCGCCGACGGGTACGGCGGCGGGGGGATCTTCTGTATCAATGACTCCTCAAGTATTAAAAATTGTATCATCACCGGGAACAGAGGCCACTCCTGCGGAGGCGGGATCCTTTGCAATGGGTCTTCGCCGACGATCACGAACTGCACGATCTCGGGAAACATCGCCGGCGGGTACGGCGGGGGAGGGATATATTGTTTCTTCGCAGGGCGTCTGGCGATTTCGAACTGCATTTTGTGGGGAAACAGATCTCCTCGAGGTCCTGAGATCGCTATGGATCCATTTACCGAGCTGACCGTGAATTATAGTGATGTCCGAGGCGGATATGAAGCAGTCAGTGTCGGACCCCGTTGCAGATTGATTTGGGATGTTGGGAACATGGACCAAAATCCACTCTTCGTAGGCGGGGAGGATTACCATCTTAGAGCGATATCTCCATGCATCGATGCCGGATCGGATGAAGGTGTATATTCCGATATCGACGGCGACTCGAGGCCGCAGGGACCCGGATTTGATATGGGGGCTGATGAGTTCGTCCCCGGACCCTGCTTCATCGGAGAGGCAATAAAGTAATTCCCCGGTTGAATACTTACCAAAAAGGGGATGGTTCGATATAATCCCCTGCGATATGCGGCAGCAAGCGGATACACAAATCACCATTCGGGACTCGTTCTTCCATGCCGGGCCCGACAGGTTCCGCTTCGTCGGCACCTTCACCTTCCCTCCCCTCACCGATGTCCTCATCTTCTGGAACCCGGGCCGGGCAAAGAAGATCGATCAGTACCTATCAGAGATCCGCTCGCTCGGGATGAAGGTGATCCGTCTCTTCCCCACAGGCCCGTACCCGAGCCGGGTGGGTGAGGGCCCGGAGCCGAACTGGCTCGGCCTCGACCGGGTCGTGGAGCGGTGCGAGCACGAGGGGATCTTCATTCTCTGGTCGCTCTGGGACTACTGGGATTACGGCTTGCCCCAGTCGCACCTGCGGCCCTACCGCTTCTGGGAGGATCCCCGGGTCCTGCCGGTCATAGAGAAGACGGTGCGCCTGTACCGCTCCAGCCCGGCCGTCCTCGGCTGGGAGCTGATCAACGAGGGGGACCTGCACACGATCAACGATCTCTACCCTGAGCTCCTGCGCTGGACCGAAGCGACGTCGGCACGGATCAAGGATTTGGATCCCGACAGGCCCGTCTCGACCGGGTACTCCGGCGAGAGCCTGAGGGAGTGGTGGTTCGGGCGGCGTGACCTGTATGGGCCGGTCCGGGAGCGCTACATGGAGCTCCATTCCCTGCCGGGGATCGACTTCATCACCTTCCACGGCTACGGCGGGCCGATCAACGATATGATCGATGCCACGTGGTACGGAGAGCCGTGGTTCCGCCAGATGGCCTGGTTCGTGGAGGAGTGTGCTGCGATCCGTTCGGACTTGGGCAAGCCTGTGGTTTTCGAGGAATGGGGGTTCATGCGCCGACTCGGTGGGCCGCTGCGGGCCTACCTCTTCGACTTCACCCTCGGCCTTCTGGAGGCCTTCCGGATCGACAGTGTGTTCAACGGCTGGGGCAGGGACTATTTCTTCCGGGTGCTATCCCATCCCCGGTATTGGATCAACCTCGTCCACCATCCGTCGAGCATGCTGGTTCACAGAAGAGATTGCGGTGAGAAGCGGGCCCTGCAGGACTCGATCCGGCGAATCGAGAAAGAGCAGCTTTAAAAATAATCGTGAAAGAAGAGCCCCTTCACCTGAATTCTGCCTCCATCTTTGGACAGGTGAAGCTTGATGAGCACGTCGTCATCGATGCCGCTGTACCGTGCCCGCCAGAGGGCGACCGTCATGCCCCGCTGATTCAGGAAGCCCAGATAGTGCCTGGACTGATAGTCGCCGATCTGCCTGCGGATCTCCTGCCTCCTCGAATCGAATTTGGAGGGATTGAGATCCTGCATCATTAGACCACCGAAGTCTCTACAGAATTTCGCGTAATCGCTCTCCTTCATCCCTGCAAGGATATTGTCGAGGATCGGATCGGCAATGGCCTGGACCTCTTTGTCCGTTACCCCGATCGTCTGAGCCATGGCGGGGGCCGCGAAGAGCGAGACTATGGCTGCTATTACAACGATCCTGAATAATCTCATTGTCTTCCTCCTTCTTTGAGCGGAAATATTCAAATTCTTATACCAGACACACTCCCGGCCCGTCAATTATGCCTTTTCGCTCAAACTCTGCGCCTTGACAGCGCACGACTGTTCTGGTTTTATACCGACTCTATCATAAAGGCGTTTCCCTGCTCTGGGAGGAGCGTCCTGCCATGCTGAACAATGATCGCACGATCCCTGTCGCCCTTTCCGCCCGGCACGTGCACCTGAGCCGGGAGGATGTGGAGGCCCTCTTCGGCCCCGGCTATCAACTGGTGCCGCTCGCGCCCCTGAGCCAGCCGGGCCAGTTCGCCGGCGTGGAGACGGTCGAGCTTGTTGGACCGTCCCGCTCCATCCCGGGCGTGCGTGTGCTCGGGCCGGCCCGCGGGCTCTCCCAGGTGGAGGTCTCGGTGAGTGACGGGTACGTGCTGGGAGCAAACGTCCCGGTGCGTATCTCCGGGGACATCGCCGGAACGCCCGGGGTTCACCTGATCGGCCCCCGGGGTGCGGTGAGCCTCCGGGAGGGGCTCATCGTGGCGATGCGCCACATCCACACGACACCCGGGGACGCAGCCGCCCTGGGAGTGGACGACGGCCAGATCGTGAATGTTCGCTTCGAAGGGAGCCGGGGGCTGATCTTCGATGAAGTGGTCGTGAGGGTGAGCCCGGACTTCTCCACCGAGCTCCACCTGGACACGGATGAAGGAAATGCGGCCGGGATACGCCCCGGGGATCGGGTCGCCGTGGTCGCAAGCATCTGCAGGGACCTGTGCGGAGACGGCTCGTGCCCCATAGGGCCCGGCACGACGGACGGCGAGGCCCGACCTTACTGCGATTACCTGACGGAACGTTATCGAGTGAAGTAGCCTAGAGCGGCGAAGCCGCAACCAAATTAGCAAAATATTGCAAAGTCAATACGAAATTGAGCTCTTAGTCTACAGTTCACAGTTTATAGTCGAGAGTTACATGCTTCTCACTGTCGACTGTAAACTGTAAACTCTCTCGGCCCATTGACATTGAGCCCACATCTACGCAAGTCGCGGAGATGTTGAGATGAAAGCGCCTAATGGCCGAATACAACCTCGAAAACCTGATTCAAGCGGTCACCGAAGCCGTGATGAGGAGGTTGGGGGAACCCGAGGCATCTCCCTCGGACCGCCTGGAAGCCACGGCTGGTCCGTCCGGGCAGAGTTTGAGCTTTGTCGTGCTGGTCCCCCTGCCCACGCCCGTGCTGGATCCTCTTGCACGGGCCGTGGGGTCCCTCATTCGGGGGGGAGGCAGGGTGAAGGCCCTGGTCCATCGCGGGGTCAGGGAAGAGGCCGCCCGGCAGGGCCTTCTGGATCGGCTCGGCCCCGACGTTCGTGACCTGGACGACGGAGAGGCCTCGAGGATGCTGGGTGAGCTCTCTGCCGGAGATGTGATTGTGATCGGATCTCTCGGGTTCGAGCTGGCCCGGGGGATACTGGATCTGCGCGACAGCGATCCGGCCGTCAGGATCATCACCCAGGGGCTTCTGCGCGGGCATCGGGTCGTGGCAGCGGCCGACGATCTCACGGCCCCGGAGGGCATGGAGAGCGCCGTGGCCTCGAGGGCCGGACAGGTCCTGCGGGAGCTGGAGGGCCTCGGAGTTCGCCTCCTCCCTCTGGACGGACTGGAGATCATGGCAGAGGAGATGACCGCCCTCGAGCGGACCGGCTCCAGGGCCTTCGGGGGGCTGGTGACCGAGGCCGATGTGGAGGCCTTTGCGGCCGGGGGTGGGAGCCGGGTCGATCTCCCGGCACGGACCATCGTGACTCCGCTTGCGCTCAATCGGGCCGCCGAGCTGGGCGTGGAATTGAAAAAGGGCGATACGTAAGGGTTCGCGGGCCCCTAGCCCGAACAAGGAGCAGAACATGCTGTTGGCACGCGTCGTGGGAACCGTGGTGAGCACTCGCAAGGACGAAACCCTCCAGGGGAGCAAGCTGCTCGTGATCGAACCGATCGACTTCGACGAGCAGAAGCCGGACGGCAAGCGCATCGTCGCGGTGGACTCCGTGGGGGCCGGAGAGGGGGAGGTCGTGCTCATAGCGCAGGGCTCGTCGGCACGACTCACGGATTCCACCAAAGACCGGCCGGTGGACGCCACCATCATGGGGATCGTCGACTACATCGAGATCGAGGACCAGCGCACCTTTGCAAAGTCGTAGAGGGGATTGAGTGATGAAAGTAGACATCAGCGAAGACCAGATCACGAGGCTCGTGGAAGAAGTGGTCCAGCGTGTGAGGGAGGAGCCGGGAACCCCGGCCGAAACACCCTCACCCCCTCGCCCCCTCTCTGTCCAGTCCCCCTCCCCGGCCGGGGCGGGCGTGACCGACGGGGTGTTCCCCTCCATGGACGACGCGATCGCCGCAGCAGGGGAGGCATACCAGGCCTTCTCCACCGTGGGCCTCGAGAAGCGCAAGGCCATCATCCAGGCCATGCGGGAGGGGGCGATCGGCCAGGCCGAGCCCCTGGCCCGGATGGCAGTGGAGGAGACCGGGCTGGGTCGGATCGAGGCCAAGGTCCAGAAGAACCTGCTCGCGGCCCGCAAGACCCCGGGCACAGAGGACCTGGTGCCGGTGACCTACACCGGGGACCATGGCCTCACCCTGGTCGAGCTCGCTCCGTACGGGGTCATCGGCTCCATCACACCGACCACGAATCCATCGTCGACGATCATCAACAACTCGATCAGCATGGTGGCGGCCGGCAACTCCGTGGTCTTCAATCCCCACCCCGGGGCCAAAGGGGTCTCGAACGAGACGGTCCGGGTACTGAACCGGGCCATCCAGGGCGCGGGCGGGCCGGTGAACCTGCTCTGCTCCATTGCGGAGCCGACCCTGGAGACGAGCCAGGCCGTCATGCAGCACCCCGGGATCAAGATGCTCATGGTAACAGGAGGAGGGGCCGTGGTGATCCTGGCCATGACCTGCGGCAAAAAGACCATCGCCGCCGGGCCGGGAAACCCGCCGGTAATCGTGGACGACACCGCCAACATCCGCCGGGCGGCCCGCTGCATCGTGGACGGCGCGAGCTTCGACAACAACATCCTCTGCATCGCAGAAAAGGAGGTCTTCGTCTTCCGCAGCGTGGCCGACGCCCTGAAGGCCGACATGCTCCGGTACGGGGCCCATGAAATAACCGGCGCACAGATCGACGAGATCACGAAGATTCTGGTCGAGCCGGACATCCCCTTTCCCCATCCGAAGAGGGACTTCATCGGCAAGGACGCCCGGGTCCTGCTCGAGCAGATCGGCGTGCAGGTTGGGGATGACGTCAGACTGGTGATCTGCGAGGTGCCGAGCGCCGACCATCCGCTGGTGCAGGCCGAGATGCTCATGCCGATCCTCCCGATCGTCCGGGTGGACGACCTGGAGGAGGCATTCAGGCTTGCCAAGGAGTCCGAGCACGGGTACAAGCACACCTCGGTCATGCACTCCGAGAGCGTTAGCAATATGAGCCGGGTCGCCCGTAACATCGAGACCACGATCTTCGTAAAGAACGCCCCCTCCTTTGCCGGCCTCGGATTCAACGGAGAGGGATTCACTACGCTGAGCATAGCCGGTCCCACGGGCGAGGGGCTCACCTCGGCCCGGTGCTTCACGCGCCAGCGCCGCTGCGTGCTGGCCGAGGCCTTTCGGATTGTGTAATGCGACATTCTTCGAATATCGCATTTATTGGAAATTTCAGATTGGAAATTGTTAATTGAAAATCGAAAAGAGCCGGAGACGGAAACTGCACTAGGAAACAATGGCTAAAGGCTTTCTCGAAAAGATACGCAATGCCGGAATCGTCGGTGCCGGTGGCGGGGGATTTCCCACGCATGTGAAGTACGCCGCCTCGGTCGACACGGTTGTGGCCAACGGGGCCGAGTGCGAGCCCCTGATGTACACGGACCAGAACGAGATGGCCCGGCGGCCGGACCTCGTTATGAGCGGCCTGCTCGCGGCCATGGAGATCACCGGGGCCGGCCTCGGCATCGTGGCCCTCAAGGCCAAATACCACGCGGCCATCGAAGCGCTGGAGGAGTCGATCCGGAACAAGCGCCTCGAGGAGCGGATTCGGCTGTACCTCCTGGACAATTACTACCCGGCGGGCGACGAGTTCGTCCTGGTCCGGGAGGTCCTCGACCGGGTGATCCCGGAGTTCGGCCTTCCCCTTCACGTCAAGGCCGTGGTGAGCAACGTCACCACCCTGATCAACGTGGCCCGAGCCGTGGACGAAGGGGCCCCGGTCACTCACCGGTCGATAACAGTCCATGGGGCCGTGGCAAGACCCTCGGTCTTCGAGGTGCCCATCGGAATCCCCCTGCGCCTCCTCGTCGAGGCGGCGGGCGGCGCCACGGTCGAGCCCTATCGGATCGTGGACGGCGGGCCCATGATGGGGTCTCTGGCCGAGGACCCGGATCAGCCGGTGACCAAGGCCATGAGTGGAATCCTCGTGCTTCCGGCGGGGCACCCCGTGGTGATTCGCCGGGAGAGGGATATGAAGCGCCAGATCCATATGACGCGCTCGGCCTGTCTAAAGTGCATGATGTGCACCGAGGTCTGCCCCCGGAGCCTCCTGGGCCACCGGCTCTATCCCGACCGGCTGATGCGCAACATCGCCGCCGGGGTCTCCGAGGATCCCCAGGCATTCGTCGGCTCCTATCTCTGCAGCGAGTGCGGCCTGTGCGCCGTCTACGGGTGCGTGATGACTCTGGACCCGTGCCGGATGAACCGGGAAATCAAGCAGGTCCTCACCGAGGCCGGAGTGCCCCGGCCCGAGCCCCTGCCGGAGCTGCGCCCGCACCGGGACTGGGAGATTCGCAAGGTCCCGACGACCCGCCTGATCGCCCGCCTCGGTTTGCTGGCCTATGACCGGCCGGCCGCACCGGCAACCTTCGAGGAGAGACCGGAGAGGCTCGTCATCCCCCTGCGCCAGCACACAGGGGCCCCGGCACAGCCGGTGGTTCGGGCCGGCGACAAGGTGGGCGAGGGGGATCTGATAGGGGAGATCCCGGAAAAGGCCCTCGGCGCCCGCGTTCATGCAAGCGCCGGCGGCATCGTGGCCGAGGTTAGTGAGGATGCTGTCGTGATTAAAGTTGATGATTATGGTAGATGATTTTTTTGTCATTTCGACCGTAGGGAGAAATCTTGTATTTTCAGAGTATGCCCTCGGAAAGATTTCTCGCTTCACTCGAAATGACATATCTGTTTTTACGAAATTCGCAATGATTACATTTGAAATTAATGATCTGAGGTAAATCGTGCCGGAGCATAAAGAAGATCCAATAACTAAAGCATGTGGCGAGCCCTTCCGGGCCGAACGCCCGGCCAATGGGCAGGCGGTCGGCGCGGTCGAGACGACCAGCATCGCCCGGGGCGTGGAGGCGGCCGACTTTATGGTGAAGGCGGCCGATGTGAGCCTCCTCGTGTCCAACCCGGTCTGCCCGGGAAAATATATCACCGTGGTGGGGGGCACCGTGGCGGCCGTGACCAGCGCGGTGGAGGCGGGTAAGAACGCGGCCTCGGAGACCCTGGTAGATTTCATGGTGATCCCCAATGTGCACTCCCAGGTTTTCAAGGCTTTTACCGCCACGACCGATCCGAAGACGCTCGGGGCCGTGGGGATCATCGAGACCTTCTCCCTGGCCAGCGCCATCGTGGCGGGCGACCAGGCGGTGAAGAGCGCGGCCGTGGACCTGCTGGAGATACGCCTGGCCCGTGCCCTGGGGGGCAAGGCCTATGTGATCCTCACCGGCGAGGTGA
>CAZFWM010000128.1:0-2052 GCA_964522545.1 uncultured Thermodesulfobacteriota bacterium | reverse complement strand
CGCCTGGCCCGTGCCCTGGGGGGCAAGGCCTATGTGATCCTCACCGGCGAGGTGAGCGCGGTGAGGTCCGCCGTGGAGAGCGGCGTGCGGGCGGCACGGGAGCAGGGCCTGTTGCTGGGATCCACGGTGATCCCGTCGCCGCACCCCGACCTGTTGGCTACATTGCTCTAGCCGTAGCGCCGGCCTCCGGCCGGCATGGAGGATGCCGCCGAGACGGCGGCGTTACTGTTTGGCAAGGGATCAGAGATAAGGATAGTAGATCAGGGTTAAATATAGACACACTGTAGGGACACGGCATGCCGTGCCCCTACGAGAGATCATTCGCCTTTCGCGATATCGCGAAAGGATCTCTGGAGGAAAAAATGGCAGAGGCACTAGGGATGGTAGAGACGAGAGGGCTCGTGGCGGCCGTCGAGGCTGCAGACGCCATGGTGAAAGCGGCCAAGGTCACCCTCATGGGCAAAGAACCCATAGGCGGAGGCTTCGTCACCGTTATGGTCCGGGGCGACGTGGGGGCGGTCAACGCCTCGGTAGAGGCCGGGGCCGCAGCGGCCAAGGCAATCGGCCAGGTCGTTTCCGTGCACGTGATCCCGCGACCCCACGACGAGCTCGAGCGGATCCTGGTCGAGGCCGGCGTCGGTGGCGGCGGCGGTGGCAGGGGACGCAGAAAGCCCGTTTCGTGAAGATCGCCAGGGTGACCGGCACGGTGGTCTCCACCATCAAGGAGGCCAGCCATAAGGACTTCAAGATCCTGGTGGTCCAGCCGGTGGACGACGTAGGTGAGCCCTATGGGGATACCTTCCTCGCCCTGGACGTTGCCCAGGCCGGGGTCGGGGACTATGTCCTCGTCGTAGAGGAGGGAAAGGGAGCCCGCCAGGTCATGAAGAGGCCCGAGGCCCCTTGTGAGGCAGTCATCGTCGGGGTCATCGACTACGTGGAGACAGGGGGCCGGCAGCACGAGCTGAGGCCGCCCGCGTGAGCTGAGCGATGCGAGATCGAATCGAAAAGGTCGTCCGGGACGTGATCGCCGCCATGGTGGAGCGGGGAGAGATCGGCGGGGACTCATCGCCTGTTGGAAGACCTGCCCGGAGCGCCGACGCCCGGGTTTTGTCGGGTCGGCGGCCCATGCTCGCGGCCAACTGGAAGATGAACAAGGTCGGGGCCGAGGCGCTGGTCTTTGCCGGCCGCTTCGATCCAAGGCTCGGGACCGGCGTGGATGTGGTGATCTGCCCGCCTCTGGTACTCGTGCCGGTGCTCTGCGCCGCCCTCGGACCGGACGGCCCTGTAAAGGTCGGCGCCCAGAACCTCTACCCCGAGCCCTCCGGGGCCTATACAGGGGAGTGCTCGCCGGCCCAGGTGGCCGACGCAGGGGCCCGGTACGTGATCGTGGGCCACTCCGAGCGCAGGAGCCTGATGGGCGAGGACGACGCCATGGTGCGGCGCAAGCTGCAGGCGGCCCTGGAGGCCGGGCTCGATCCCATCCTCTGCATCGGCGAGCAACTCGATGAGCGTGACTCGGGCGCCACGTTCCGGGTCCTTCGCGGCCAGCTCACAGTGGCCCTTGCGGGCCTCGGTCCGCCCGCACCCGACCCGGAGCGGCTCGTGGTGGCCTACGAGCCGGTCTGGGCCATCGGGACGGGGCGATCGGCAAGCACGGACCAGGCTCAGGAAGCCCACGGCTTTGTGCGCGACCGGCTGGCCGAGCTCTTCGATCACGCATGGGCCTCCAGGGTGAGGATACTCTACGGGGGGAGCGCAAACCCGGAGAACGTACCGGCCCTCGCGGCCCGGCCGGACGTGGACGGCTTCCTGGTGGGGGGGGCGAGCCTGGACCCGGACACCTTCTCCCAAATGATCGCCCTGACGGCCGAGGCCAAAAGGTGTTGAAGAGGGAGATTAGAGCCACTCATCCATACATCTTCGCGGCTTGCGTAGATATGGGCTCAATGTCAATGGGCCGAGAGAGTTTACAGTTTACAGTCGACAGTGAGAAGCATGTAACTAATAGAGGTTTGTAGAAGTCGAGCGAGCCGAGCAGGAGCGGTTCGGCGA
>CAZFWM010000127.1:0-19390 GCA_964522545.1 uncultured Thermodesulfobacteriota bacterium | reverse complement strand
CTTCAGGGCTTCGCCCCTCGCAACTTCCATGACTTTTTCCGTATTCTCCCTTGATTCTCTTCTCTCTACGCCTCTGCGTCTCTGCGTTAAAACTCTTCACCTGAACAGCGTCCCGATGAAGCAGGCCGGCCCGAGCGTGCCCGATTCGGTTGAGATCGTGTAATAGGCGGGCGGCCATTCCGGGTCCATCACGAGCAGGTGGATGTCGTTTCCATCCACCACATCCTGCTGGGCCCAGTAGCTGTCGGTGCCGATCTGCCCGGGGGTGCTCCAAGTCGCGCCGCCGTCCTCGCTGATCCGATAGCACCGGCTCCCGTCCTGCTCTCTCACGAGAACGAATCCGGCCCTGACCTTGGCCAGGCTCTCGACGCTTCCGACGTCGAACCAGGCGAGATTCGCCGCCGCCCACGATTCGCCGGCCCGCCTCTTCCGGAAGTATACGCCGTACCCCTGTGATCCGGAGTCCGTGGTGGCCGCAAAGGCGTCGACTGTGCCGTCCACGGCGAGCTGAGTGGAGATACCAGCGTGAGAGTCCTCCCTCCAGGTCCACCCGCCGTCCGTACTCTCGTGATAGAAGGGGATCGGAGAACCGCCGTACCAGCCCTGGGCATAGGTGCTCAAGAATAGGTTGCCCCCCCGCACCTCGAAGTCCTTGACGTGGACCGTGGACTTGTAGGAGGTCCTCTCAAAGATGAACACGGGATCTTCCCACGCAGGCGCATCCTTGTGCATCCGGCGGAAAAAAATCCTTGACACCTCGGGCGGGATGTAATCGTCGTAGATGAGGTAGATGGTTTCGCCCTCAGTCCTCAGGGCGGCGTAACGGGCCGGGTAGTTGGCGCCGGTGAACTCGATAGGATAGCTCCAGGTGGAGCCGCCGTCGGTGCTCCGGATGTAATAGGCGCTCCAGCCCTGCCCGTACAGGATGTGTATCCCGGTCTCGGATACGGCAATGCTCGGGTAGAGCATGCCGGTCCCGACCTGCACCTTGGGCTGCCAGGCCTCGCCGTGCGGCTTGACGGCGAGGTAGATCGCGGCGTACTCGATGCCCCACTCCTGCCACACAGCGTACAGGTCCCCCTTGTACGCGGCGATCTCCACCTCCTGGACGTCCTCGCCCCCCACGGTCGGAAGCTGGCTGAGCTCGCCCCAGGTCAGCCTCAGCCCCACGGTAAAGGTGAAGTTGTTTCCATCGTTGCTGTCGTAAGCGTCATAGCCCCACTCGTCATGCCCTCGGAAGTAGTAGACCACCTTCGCTCCGGGCGGAAACGCATCGCCGGGCGCATAGACCCATTTCGAATTGCCGTCGACCTGGCCGTCGTAGCTCATGTCGAGGACGGTCCAGGCCCCGCCGTTGATCTGAATGCCCAGCTCGGCCTGCAGCCCGACGTAATCGTCGTTCATCAGGACCGTGAACGTCCCATGATCGCCGCCCGAATACCGCTCGAAGGCCCCGTAGACGCCGATCCACGTCGGAGTTGCGAAGGCCGTCCCGGCCGTAAGCGACAGGGCGAGCACGAGCCCTGCGGCAATAGTTGCCCTGCTATTCGTGTGTGACTTCCCCATGACGTATCCCCTTTTTTCCAGTACAGTAAAAAGAGATCATTATATGGCGGCCACGGTTGAAAGTAAACATGGAAATAGCCTGACCTTATCCCAACTTCGCCGGGAACATTTTTTCGGCCAACTCCCCGTCGTTCCCGCGGAAGCGGGAACCCATCCGGAGGGCCCACCACAGTTTCGGCCCCAAAAGGCCCCCGCCTAAACTGTGGGGGGCCCTCCGGTTCGTCATTCCCCCGAGGAATTGGATTTCCTATGCACAAACCAAACGGGCCCCCGGAGGAGCCCGTTTGGTTTAGATGGCTGCGCGCTAGGCTTTTACGCCCATGCGTGTCATCCGCCGGTGTCGACCCATGCCAGGTCGAGGGCCCGGGGGAGACCGTCGAGATAGAGGCAGGTAAATATTCCGACCCATCCCACACTCGGGTAGGGGTAAACGAAGGCTGCGTCGACAGGGGGGTCGATCTCAGGCATGTACAGGGTCCAGACTGTTTGGATCTGTACGGTCGGTTCGGTCAGGATCAGGAGAACAGACCACACAGCCGGATACGGCACGCCCAGGGTGAACTGCAGGTTGAGCGTGCCCCCTGCGTAGAATGCATCCAGCTCCAAGGTGAATTGCCCGGGGCAGTCCGGGTCCTCCTCGTCGACAAGGCCGTCGCAGTCTTCGTCGATTCCACTTGTGCAGAGCTCCGCGGCATCCGGATTTACGTCGGGATCCGCATCGTCGCAGTCCCCACCCCCACATGCCTCGTCCGGCGTGTGGTCACCATCATAGTCCCAGCAGTCTATGCTCTCGTCCGATCCCATATCGAACCCGGCCCCCTGGGGCCTCTCGTCGCCGTCCATATCGGTGTACACGCCCCCATCCGTGCCGGCGTCGATGCAGGGGGAGCCGGCCGTGAGGTGGTAATCCCCTCCCCCGACGAAGAGAGGGTCCGAGTCGATGTTTCCCTCATGCCAGTGGAGTGAACCATACAATCCTATATGTGCCCCCAGATATCCTCCCTGGACATTGCTGTAGCTCACAAAGAGATGACTATTGGCGACCAGTTCAGGCCCTTCCGGTGCAGAATTCCCCCACAGGATGCAGTTCGTAATCGTAGTGCCGGACCCAACAAAGACGAATATCCCTCCTCCAGCCGTTTCCGCAAAATTTTCCGAGATCGTGCAGTGCATTATGGTCGAGCTGGAAGAATCGTGGTCAAATATACCGGCCCCGCCGTCAGCGCTGTTTCCCACAATCGTACAGTTCGTGATCAAAGGATAGACACCGTCACTTAGTTCACCAAAACTTAAGATCCCTCCGCCTTCCGAGCGAGCGCTGTTGTCGAAAATCATACAGTCTGCAATGATAGGATAAGAGGATTCGTCCAAGTCCGCCCAGTTGTAAATACCACCACCAGAACGGTCAGCGTCATTTCCCGAAATCGTACAGTGTGTTATTATAGGTGAGGCCCCATAGCAAGAAATACCACCTCCCAGATAAGCGCTATTTCCCGTGATTGTGCAATTCGTGATCGTCGCGGAAGAGGAGTCGCAGTGAATGCCGCCGCCGTCATATTGGGCGTTACCGTTTCGAATCGTGAATCCGTCGATCACGGCCTCCACGGTCTCCCCGCCGGCAAATCTCACCACCGTCCCGGCCTGCCCCCCGTCGATACCCGTCGCCTCGGAGCCGGCCTCGCCCCAGAGCGTTATCAACTTACCTAGGAAGTCGATGTTCTCCTCGTACGTGCCCTGGGCCACCAGGACGATGTCGGCGTCGATGGCCGCCTCGATCCCCGCCTGGATCGTGGGCTGATCGGCCGGGACGCGGATCGTGGCTGCGTGAGCCGGGCTGATAGAAAAGGAGCAGATCAGAAGGAGGGCCATGGCGACATTACGTACGATCATCTCCATTTTTTCTCCTATTTCACCCCAACGTTGGGGTTTACTACGCCTGATCAACCGGTATCAACCCATGCCAGGTCGAGGGCCCGGGGGAGCCCTTCGAGATACAGGCCGGTAAATATTCCGACCCATCCCACACTCGGGTAGGGGTAAACGAAGGCTGCGTCGACAGGGGGGTCGATCTCAGGCATGTACAGGGTCCAGACTGTTTGGATCTGTACGGTCGGTTCGGTCAGAATCAGGAGAACAGACCACCCGGCTCATCCGTTTTACCGGCCATGTCTCACACATCCCTTTTTCTGATCATCTCCACGTAGATTTTCCGCTGCTCGGGGGTAAGCTCCTTTAGAAACTCCATCATATTTTCAGTTCTCAAATGGCTATGCTGCTTGCGCATGGCGAATGAGCGATCGAGCAGTTCTCTGACTTTCCGACGATCCGGGTTGTCCTTCCCCGCCTCTTGCCAGAAGGCCTCGATGTCCGCACGGTGCTGCCATTTCAGCCTCTCTGTCTGCTCATTGATCTCATTCTGCAGTTGAACGAATCTCTCCATTTGATCATCGGACAATTTCAGTCGCTCTGCCACCAACTCCATACGCCTCTCAGGGGTTTTGAGCCTTCTTATCTCTCTGCACGTACGTACGTATGCGCCGGCGAAGAATAGATTGAAACAGAGAGAACTTACGAGAAGCAACAACAGGCTTCTATTGATGGCTTTCTTCTCGCTCATGATCTACTCTCCTATATGATTGAATCTCTCGAGGTTACACTCAGATATGCTCTCCTCGAATGACAATGCCGCCACGGATGATTTCTCTATCTTTTTGAGATTCGTCATGGTCGAGCGGCCGAGATGAGCGCCCGCAATACAGGCTATTACGATAAGGCCCGCAGCAGCTGCCATTCGAAATGATTGTCTCATTGATGTATGCGGCATCCCAAGCCATCGAGAAAGCCGAATGGCAAATCTCTCCCTTTCCTGCGCCGGGGCCGATATCAACCCCTTCGCTCCTTGGACGAACTCCGGAGGGACATCCACCGGCTCTTCACTCATGATCGAGCGCAACTCACACAGTGCATCCAGGCAGTCCGGGCAGGAAGTCAGATGATCCTCCATGTCCGCAATCCGCTCTCTCGATATGGCTCCATCTATATAGGCGGCCAGAGAGTTCGCGTCGGGGCAGGGGGTTTTCCTCTCTCCGATTACTCCCGACCTGACGCGATCCCAGAGCTGTCGGTCCTTTCTATCTTGGTCTTGCGATCCCATTATAACGTTCCCTCTACTTTAATTTACGAAAACAGACTGAAAAACATCCCCGGATCAAGGATAAAAAATTTACAGCCGCAATCCGAATCCTACGCCTCCAAGCATTTGCGCAGCTTACTGAATGCCTTCTGCTTACTGCTGCGAACGGTTTGCGCTTCTATTCCCAGAAGGCCTGCAACTTCCGATGGTTTCATTTCCCGGTCAAAGAGAAGGTGCAATATAAGTCTTTGACGCGGACTCAAGAGATCGGGAGGAATACTTATAGTGAGAAAGGAGGAATCCTGCAAATGAGCAGTGCCGACTTCCCTGTCGCTCTCAGAAAGCGGTATTGTTTCCACCCGCCGACGTCTCAGGAAATCGATTGTCGTGCTTCTGGCAATGATCGTGATCCATGTGGCCAGAGAGGCTTTTGCCGGGTCATACATTTTTAACAGGCGGCACTGGTCCTTTAGAAGGCGAAGGAAGACCTCCTGAACCGCCTCTTTGTTATCCCATGCATCCGCGTTACCGGTGTGGTTGAGAAACACCCTCCGTACGGTCGAATAGATAATGGAGGAAAAGCGTTCGACAAAAGCGTCCCACGATGCTTCGTCCCTGCGGAGCAATTGCTTTATATCAATATGAGCTTTCTCGCCCATTAACAAAGCGATGCCATAGGCAGATCTCTTTCCTATCTTTGCTATCGATCCTATCTAAGTGGCCCGATTCATAAATACGGTGGCATTCGGCCGCCGATGCATCCCGCCCCGCTACGTTGCTCGTCGGTTAAATACGACAACGGTATTCGCCCTCCTCGCGCCTTGCGGGCCGGGTGCCTCGACGGCCTCGATACGTCACCGTATTTATGAATCGGACCACTAAGCCTCTGCCCTAATATACGAAAAAAAACCGGAAAATATCCCCCTCGGAGAAAAAAATTTACTATTCGTCTAAGTAAATTGCCGCAGTCGAGCCTGAAGTGCAACAGTCCAACTTGTACGAAATTGTACTTACAGTTGCTGAATTTGTCGTGGCGGCACATGTCGGCCAATGAACGGCGGTCACGCAACCATGTGTAAATAAAGAGAAATTCGACTCCTCCCCATCAGCTCACCGGTCGGAATATCAATTGCTAAACATGTGTTCTGAGCGCCAGCTTTTAAATTATTGCCTTCGGGCGGACTTTTATCCTCCGCCTCCTCCTAATCGTCCCGCCAAACATGTCCCCGCGAAAGCGGGGAGCGGGAATCCAAGGCTGTGCTCATTTTCCGGAGCCCTGTGCCTGCAAGGCAGGAAGGGGCAACTGATCTTTGCGTTCTATCGTGACACGTCTTTCACCACCCTATGGTGAAGCAACGGGGATGTGTCGACAGGGGGAGAATCGAATGAGGGTCAATCCCATTTCGGGCCGCTATGTGGGCCCGACCTTTCCAATCCGATCCGATCGCATACAGCGAAACTTTCAGATCAAAGGGCGAGAGCTCCCTACATCCGCACAGATTCAACAGGGCGTGTATTCCGCCGATGAGGACTCGGCCGCCCTCACCCGAACGCAGATCCTTGAACTGATCGAAGCCCTGGAGGGAGTGGAGCGCCTCCTGCAGCTCGCAAAATACAGGGGAGTCGCAGCCCCCGAAGCCGCCGGCACTACGTCATCACCCAGCCTCGGCCTCCTGACCATACCCACCGCCGCGGAGCTGATCTCCACGGAAGAGGTGAACACAACGCCCACCTCCTTCTCCACACACGGGCCGGACTGGACCGGCTCCTCTACCCTGTCCACCATCGGCGGTACCTACGACGGATCCAGCGGGACCGGGACCCTGACGTTCAAGGCGACCCGCGGGGGCACACACGGTTCGAACGACCTCCAGATCAAGGTCTACGACCCCTTAATGTCTGAAATAGACCGAATCACCATCCGGAAATCCCATCCCATCGACCGAGTATACACCCTCTCCAACAATCTCACCCTCCAGTTGAGCGCGGGCGACCTCCTCAAAAACGACACCTTTACCGTGGACGTGGTCGCCGATCCCACCTCCTACACTCCGTCCGATCCGAGCTGGACCGGCTCCACGGGCATTGCCACCGTGGACGGCGTCTACGACGGGTCTGAAGGAGCCGGGACCCTGACGTTCGATGTGACCGCCGGAGGCACACACGGTACGGACGATCTCACGGTCAAGGTCTATGACCCCGGAATGTCTCAAACAGATGCCATCAGCATCCTGGCCACAGACCCGATCGACCAGGAGTACACCCTGTCGAGCGGCCTCGTGGTCACCTTCGCTGCCGGGGACCTCCTCAAGGAAGATACCTTTACCGTGGACGTGAGCGACACCCAGGGAAGCGCCGTCGATCCGGACAAGCCGCTCACCGGCACCCGGGGAGACGATCCCGACCTGGAATACGGGTACGAGGTTACGGCAGGGACCTTTCAGGTCAACGGTGAGACCATCCAGGTCAATGCCGGCGACACACTCAACGAGGTGGTGGACAAGATAACGGCCTCGGCCGCCGAAGTCACGGCCGCATACGATCCCGTGACCGAGACCGTAACACTGACTCACGATACGCCCGGCCCTGCGGGGACCATCACGGTCGAGAGCGACACATCCGGATTCGTGGCCGCCACGAAGCTGGAAGGGGCCGTAACGACTCCGGGGCGGGACCCGGAGCCGGATGAGGAACTGTCGGATGTCGATCAGTTCTCGACTGTTACGAGCGGCACCATCACCGTGAACGGAGTCGATATCGTCATCGACGCGGACACGGACTCCCTCAACGACGTGATCGACCTCATCAACGCCTCAGTGGAGGGAGTGACCGTGAGCCTGGACAGCGGAGGGGAGTATGTCTCCCTCGTCGCTGACGATATAGATGCTGACATCGTTCTCTCCAGCGGCAGCACAGGCTTTTTCCCGGCATTGGAGATCTCGGACGGCACCTATTATCCGAGCCCGGGCTCCAGGAGGAAGGGCGTGTCGGATCCGGAGGCCTATGAGATTTCCGAGGCCGTCAGAGATGCGGCGGATGCTATGAACACGCTCTACGACAATTCGAACCTCGGGACCATGTCCTACGAATTCATCTCCGAGCTGCGGGGCGACATCCAGACCGCCATAGCGCAGTACTTCGGCGACGAGGATGAGGAGGAGACGCAGTACATAAGCGACGTCGGCATCGACTTCAACTTTCAAAACGGCTTGGAAGGAGTCTTCAATTATTCCCGGACAAAAGAAGGCCAGTTCATCCATTCCCTCCGGCAACAGATTGCCCAAGTAGAGGACCTCTTCCTTGGCCCGGAGGCCCAGGACGGATTCATCGAGAATCTGATCGAAGTCCTGAGGCAGGCTGAATCGGACCTGAGCGGGGAACTTGGCTCGGTCGGACAGTTCGTGGATGTGATGGCCTGAGTCTCCTGGAGGGACGGCTTCCACGCCGTCCGCGGTCCGGGTGGAACCGGACCCTCCATTCTCTCGGCTTATGAGCACCGCTTTTTGTTGACACCCCACAACTTCTCTTCTATAGTCTCCTGAAAATTTCCCGCCCATCAGGTTCAGAGATCCCGCAGGAAAGAAAGGATACGGCCATGGCTTCGAAAGGGCTTGTCAAAACAATGGGAGTGTTTCTTGCGGTGTTCGTCCTGGCGGGGTGCCACAGCGACACGCTTCTCGTCTCGGTGAGCGGCGATGCGATTCCCTTCAACGTGAGCCCGGATGCGCGCATCGAGGGGGCGCTGATCACGGTCCTGGAACACCCGGAGATGCAGATGACCACCGGTCCGGACGGGCACTTCCGGTTCGACGGCCTGGAGGCCGGGAGCGAAGTCACCCTGCTGCTCGAGCACCCCGACTACCACCCCATCCAGACCGGCACCATCGAGCTCGGTCCATACGGGGTCGAGCTAATCACCTTCCAGGCGGTGGACTACTTCACTTACTATGGACTGGGGCTCATGCTCTGGCTGATTCCCGACGATCGCAACTGCTGCCAGATGGTCACGACCGTCACCCGCGTCGGCAAATCCCTCTACGACGCAGGCGCCCATGGAGAGGAGGGCGCAACGGTCACCCTCGATCCTCCCCTACCCTCCGAGCACGGCCCGGTCTACTTCAACTCCGAGGTCTACCCCGACCGGTCGCTCACGGAAACAAGCGACGACGGCGGCGCCCTCTTCGTCCAGATCCCGCCAGGCACATACACATGGACGGCCCACAAGGAGGGCGTGGAGTTCACCCAAGTGAAGATGAAGTGCAGGCCCGGCTGGCTGATCAACGCCTCCCCCCCCTGGGGCCTCCAGGCACTGGAGTGATCGTACGGACTAGTCCTTCCAGAATTTAACGCAAAGTCGCGGAGGTCTAATAATCTATTGATTCAAATTGACCCACTTGAGGGTCGTTGCGAGGAGCGTCAGCGACGAAGCAATCCACTGAGCACCCTGGCATACGGAGCCCGGGGGATTGCTTCGCTTCGCTCGCAACATCCATAATTTTTTCCGTATTCCCTCTGGTTTATCTTCTCTTTGCGTCTCTGCGCCTTTGCGTTAAAACTCTTCAACGGAAACAATTGGATTTTCCGGTCAATCAAGTTAGGTAGGGACTGGGCGTATCGCATCCCTACCCATGAACCCGATCGAGGAGCCGCTTCACCCGGGCCTTTAGCTCCCGGTGGTCGAAGGGCTTTGTGATGTAGTCGTCCGTGCCGTGTGCAAAGCCGGCCAGCTTGTCCTCGGCGCTGTCGCGCGAGGTGAGCATGATGAAGGGGATGAAGGCGGTGCGCACCTCGGAGCGAAGTGTGCGGCACAGGGTAAGGCCGTCCATGCGGGGCATGTTCACATCCGAGATGATCAGGGTCGGCAGGCGTCTGCGGACCGCCTCCACCGCCTCGATCCCGTTGCCGGCGGTCTCCACATCGCAGTCGAGGCCTCGCAGCGCGAGCTTCACGGTGAGCTGAATTGCGGGCTCGTCATCCACTATCAGCAGCCGCGGCCGGCCGGCCGGCTCCCCGTCGTCATGGGGATCCGAAGCCCCGCCTCCGGGCCGGACCGGCAATCCCCCCGCCCCGGCACCGGCCGCGTACAGCACCTCCTCGAGAACGGTCTGCCCGGCCAGGGCCCTCCGCACTCCACCTCCCGACAGAGGCCTCATCCCCTCGGCCAGAGCCGCCTCGCGGATCTCCTGCTCAGGACTCCTGGCCGAGATCAGGGAGCGCAGGCGGGGAGTGACCCGCATCACCTCGAAGATCCCCACGCGGCCGCGAAATCCCGTAGAGTCGCACGCCTCACACCCCCTGCCCCGGCGGAAGGCAGACACTCGCCCCGGCTCGATCCCGAGATCACCCATAAGATCAGCCCCGGGATCGTAGGGTTCCGCACAGGCCGGGCAGTTCAGCCTGACCAGGCGCTGGGCCACGATCCCGATGAGTGCGCCGCCGATCAGGTAGGGCTCCACTCCCAGGTCGTAGAGCCTCGTGATCGTGGCGGCCGTGTCGTTGGTGTGAAGCGTGCTCAGAACGAGGTGGCCGGTGAGGGAGGCCTTGAAGGCGATCTCCGCGGTTTCGAGGTCCCGGATCTCGCCGATCATGACAACATCCGGGTCCTGACGCAGGATCGAGCGCAGCGACGAAGCGAAGGTCAGGCCCGCCTCCTTCAGGACCTGGACCTGGCTCACCCCGGGGATCTCATACTCCACCGGGTCCTCCACGGCGATGATGTTGGTATCCTCGGACAACAAGGTCTGGAGGGCGGCGTGCAGGGTGGTCGACTTGCCGCTCCCGGTGGGCCCGGTCACGAGGATCATCCCGTGGGGCCGGCGCAGAAAGGATTCGACCGCCGCCAGGCCCTCACCCTCGAGGCCGACCGCCTCGAGACCGATGATCACCGCCTCCCGGTCCAGGATCCGGATCACCACCTTCTCGCCGAAGTGGGTGGGCAGGGTGGAGATCCTCAGGTCGATGTCCCGTTCGTCTACCTTGACCTTGATCCCACCGTCCTGGGGGCTTCGCTTTTTCGCGATGTCCATCCCGGCCATCACCTTGATCCTCGAAACGACCGCCCCCTGCAGGAACTTGGGGAGCTGCATCCTCTCCTGGAGGCGGCCGTCGACCCGGATACGGACCCGGAGGAACTTGCGCTGAGGCTCCAGGTGGATATCGCTGGCCCGGCGCGAGACCGCCTCGGTGATGATGAGATTCACCAGGCGGATCACCGGGGCGGCCTTCTCATCGGGCACGGCTCCGGCCACCTCCTCACGATCGCGAGCTCCCGGTTGCACGCCCTTCTCCTCGACCAGCTCGAGATCCGCCTTCTGGACCACGCGGCCCACGAGCCCCTCCACGGCCTGGCCGAGGTGGTAGTACTGGTCGATGGCCGCCCGCAGCTCCCCGGCCGGGGCCACGAAGAGCTCGACCTCGCGCCCTGCGGCAAACCGCACATCGTCGATCGCCCCGAGATCGAGGGGATCGGCCACGGCCAGGCGCAGCCGCCTCTCCAGCCCGAGGGGGAGCACGTTGTGGCGCTCGGCAAGCTCCTGGGGCACGAGCTTGATCACCGCGGGCTCCACCGAAACGGCAGAGAGGTCGATGCTCGGGAGGGTGAGCTGGCAAGCGAGTGCAGCTGCGAGGGCCTCTTCGCCGGCCGCGCCCGCCTTAACGAGGAGCTCACCGATCCGTAGACCTCTCCCCTGGCCGGCCTGGCGCTCCAGGGCCGACGAAAGGTCCCGATCCGTAATAGCCCCGGCCCTGATCATGATCTCCCCCAACTTTCTTCTTGCCATAGCAACTCCTTATGAATTTAACGCAGAGGCGCAGAGACGCAGAGAAATGAAAAAAACATTTAATTGTAATTCATAATCCATTTACAACTCTATGGATGCCCTCTTTTAGAAGGCGCTCCCCAAAATTAACTACAAGTCCTAATTTTAGGTTCAAAAGGCGGAGATATGTAAGAACCTGTGCTTCGAAAAGAGGATTAAAATCAGATATGGCCTTGCACTCGACAATCACTTTTCTTTCGACAAGGATATCTAAACGCAGGTTGTTCGCTAACCGCTTTCCTTTATAGATGATCGGAACCGATTTCTGACGATCTACTGATAATCCCCGCGCCTTGATCTCATATACGAGCACTTCTTCATAGACCCCCTCTAACAGCCCTGGGCCGCCTAATGCTCTATGAACTTCAATCGCCGCATCGACAATAAAGCCGGAAATCTCGTTTTCTCTCATTTTATTTTGTATCACCATCTCTGCGCCTCTGCGCCTCTGCGTTAAAAATCCTTTCACTTGATCTCAATCCTCCTGCGGGATGGAGAATCCGATTGTGGTGCCGCGCCCCTCTTCGCTCTCCACCCATATCCTGCCCCCGTGATCCTCGACGACCTTCTTGACGATCGCGAGGCCGAGCCCGTTGCCCCCTTCTTTTCCCCAGGTGACGAAGGGATCGAACATCCGGGCCTTCATCTCTGCCGGGATCCCGCACCCCGTATCCGTCAGGAGGAATGTGACCGATCCATTCTCTCTGCGGCTGGCCATTGTGAACTCACCGCCTTCGGGCATGGCGTCCCGCGCATTTGCCGCCACATTGTGGAACATCCGCCTGAAGGCCCTCTTGTCGGCCGCCAGCGGGCCTTTGTACTCAAGGTCGCAGTGCACGCGGATATCCTTCAGCACGAACTCGTCGATAAAGAATGATGCCACCTTCTCCACAAAAGGTCCCACTTCAAAGGTGCCGGAGGCGTCACGCGGTTTCCCTCCGCGGGCCAGGCAGAGCAGATCTTCGGTCATCTCGACGAGGCGGTCGATCTCCTCGACTACCATGCGCGAATAAATGATCCGCTCCTCCGGCATGAGGTGGGGCTCCCCCAGCACTCCGGCCATCCCCTTGATCGTGGTCATGGGATTGCGCAGGTCGTGGACGACCATGCCGACCATCCGCCCCAGGGCGGCGAGATTCTCCCTCCCGCCTACTGAGGCTTCACGGACGCGCCCGCCCCGGCTCTCTGATGCGTCCGGGTCGCCCTCAGGTCCGATATCTCCTCCTGCTTTCATATCTTCCCGGTCATCCATGCCCATTCGCCCCGGAAAAAATTCAGCAATCACTGTGCCACAACGCTGCAGCCGGCCCTTGCCCCTGTAACGACGTGCATTTGCGGCCAACACTCAATAATGTCATAAGCGACAAAAGAAGCTGTGAACTGTGAACAAAGGGTTGGACCGGAAGCACAGGTCATATAGTCCGTACCGAAACAACAGGGCCGGTGCCGGACGGCCTATTCACGCACCGAAGATCGACGCAGGTTCACACTACATAAAAGAATCAGGAATCAGGGTCCCTTTTGGTTAATTCGAAATTCTTTTATTCACAGGCCTTTGACGTCCCATCTCTCTTGATTTTTTGTTCCCATATGTATAAAAGATCGAAAGTATTTTTTTCGGTCCGCAACAAGAAAAAGGAGGTTTGAAATGGCCTTGGCCAAGAAAGACGATCTTCTCAATTCCAACGACGTGGCGCACATGCTCGATGAAACGCCGGATGATGTCATTGTTCTGGCGAGAAAAGGACTTCTCCGTGGGGCCAAGAAGGGGAAGCGGTGGTATTTCAAGAAACGTGACGTCCTCTCCCTCATGGAAAAGTTGAAAAAGGAACAGGAGGCCTTATATTAAAGGGTGGGATGGATCTCACATATTCGTGGAGTTATGAACTCATACTTCTTGCACTCCGAGACAGCCAGCCGGCCTCAGCGCGTGCTGGTCCTCGCCTTGGCGATCGGTCTTTACCTCCTAGGCCGCGACCTGATCACTCCTTTCGTCAGCCGCCTGGTGCCTGTCTCCGGTATCGACTCCGACGGCTTACGCCTGCTTTTTCGACACGCAGTCACCTTCTCCCTGCCCACGGCCCTGGTCTGCCTCGCCGGGCTCTGGGCCCTGGACAGGGCTTCTATTCTCCGCTTCATCACGTTTGCGCACAATCCCCGGCGGGCGCTGATCGAGGGGCTGGCCTGGGGCCTGGGATTCAGCGCACTGACCTGCGCCTTGTTCCTCGCCTTTGGACAAGAGCTTGCGCCGGTGTGGAATCCCTGGTCGATCCTGGGCAACCTGTTTTCCAACCTCTACGAGGAGATCGAGTACCGCGGACTCCTGTTCGCCGCCCTCCTCTACGCGTTCCGGAACAAGTGGATCGCCATCTTCGCCTCCGGCTTCATCTTCACCTGGTCCCACACCAGCCAACCCGCTTTACTCTTCGCCGGCACGCTGATGACCGGGCTCTTCTTTGCCTATCCCTACCACCGAACCGGGAACCTATTGACGCCCTACATCGTCCATCAGCTAAGCGACATGATCGTGGATTCCCTGTTCGGGACCGCCGGAGGGTGATCGCGTAGGGAACGCGGACAGAGGATACACAAGAGGAACTCACTCCTGCAACTGGAAGTGGTCGCTCCCTTTGCTCAGTATCCAGGCGTTGTTGTCGAGCTTGATGAGGCGCATTTCGCAGAGTTTTTCGTTGGAGTGTTCAAAGAAGACTATGTAGTGATCGGCAAAAGTCTGGGCTTTTCCGACCACCTTCTGAATGCTCGGAAAGCCGAGGTTCTCGGTGGCGTTCAAGAGAATCGCATCCGACGGAAACTGCCTGCTGATGTAGTCGTTCTTGAATGAAAACCCCGAAAGGCTGGATGCCAGCAACAGCACGATAAAGAAGAGGCCTGCCTTTTTCATTTCCCTGCTCTCCTTACAATCTTCAATTCGGGCCGCGGAACTTGAGGGACTCCTTGGAGGGGGAGATGACGCTCCGGGCCGGGTAATATCCACCAGGCACCGAGAGCGCCGCATACACGAATGACTTCGGCCCTATAAAAGTACCGGGCGAGGTGACCGAGTTGCAGCCGGTCTCGGTCCGATCGCCGAGGATGGCGCCGATCTTGCGCCGGCCCGTTTCGTAGCGCTCCCTGCCCACGCGGAGCCGGACCGTTCCGGGGATCATCTTCAGGTTGGCCAGCTTCGTGCCCGCCCCCAGGTTCACACCTTTCCCGAGGATGCAGTCTCCTATGTAGGCGAAGTGTCCGGCCTTGGCCCCGTCCAGCATGACCGAGCCCTTCATCTCTGTGGCGTGCCCCACCACGCACCCGTCCCCAACGAGACAGTCTCCCCGCATGTACGCGCCCTGCCGGACTTCCGTGTTCTTTCCGATGACCGCCGGCCCCTTGATCAGCGCGCCCGGCTCGACCACCGATCCGGGACCGAGGATGATCCGGTCATCGAAGAGGTAGGCGCCTGGAAGGACGATGGCCGCCCCTTCCAGGACCTCCCCGTCCGCGAAGGCCTGAACAGTCCCTTTGGGGCCGGTGGGTCTGATCTCGAGACCTTCCCTGACCTGCCCGTCATGGATCACAAGCGGCCTTTCGATCTGTCCCGTGATCCCCGCCAGCGGCCAGGGATCATCGAAACAAGCGGCAATGTAGTCCTTCAAGCGATCGAGGGCCGTCCAGACGAACTCGCCGTCGGTGAATAAAGCTCGATGGTCGTATCCTTCAAGATCGAAAAAATCGTTTGGTTCCAGCATGGGTGCCCCCGTATCTGTCCGGATATGTCATTTCGACCGCAGGGAGAAATCTAATCTTTTCGGATTGTACAATCTGCAAGATTTCTCGCGGAGTTTATCCTGAGCGAAGTGAAGGACCTTAATGACAAAAAAAGTTATTCGCAGTTGGTTCCTGTCTCTGCACCTCTGCGTCTCTGCGTTAAATCTCTTCTGGCGGAAGAATGCCGCCTAGTCATCTTCCAAAGTCGATGTGTCCCCCAACGGCAGGCCCAGCTCCTTTGCCTTGAGCAGGCGCCGCATGATCTTTCCGCTCCGGGTCTTGGGCAGGGAGGGGAGGAACTCGATCTCCCGGGGGGAGGCTGCGCTGGAGAGGCGCTTCATGACGAACTTCTGGATGTCGTGGCGCAGATCCTCCGAGGGCTCGTTCCCCTCCTTCAGCGATACGAAGGCTTTGACCACCTCCATGGCGATTTTGTCCGGCTTGCCGATCACGCCCGCCTCGGCTACGGCGGGGTGCTCTATCAGGACCGACTCGACCTCGAAGGGACCGACCAGATGCCCGGCCGTGTTGATCACATCGTCGGCACGCCCAACGAACCAGTAGTAGCCCTCTTCATCCATCTTCGCCTTGTCACCGGTGATGTACCACCCGCTCTTGAACCGGGATTGGTAGAGGTCCTCCTTGTTCCAGTAGGTGCGGAACATGGAGGGCCATCCCGGCCGGAGCGCGAGGTTTCCCTCGGTGCCGGGCGGCAGCTCCTTGAAGTCCTCGTCCAGGATTCCCGGCGTGATCCCGGGAAAAGGCCGGCCCATGGACCCGGGCTTGACGTCCTGGATCGGGTAGTTGGCGATCATGATCGATCCGGTCTCGGTCTGCCACCAGTTGTCGTGGAAGGGAAGGCCGAAGACCTTCTCGCCCCAGACGACCGCCTCGGGATTCAGAGGCTCTCCCACACTGCACATGTAGCGAAGGGATTCGAAGTCGAACTGCCCGGGCAGGTCGTCACCCGCCTTCATGAGCATCCGGATGGCCGTGGGCGCCGAGTACCAGACGGTCACCTTTCTGCGCTCGAGAAAGCCGTACCAGCGCTTCGCGCTGAAGCCGCCCTCGTAGACCACCTGGGTGATGCCGTTCGACCAGGGGCCGAACATGCCGTAGGAGGTCCCGGTGACCCAGCCGGGATCCGCCGTGCACCAGTACACGTCCTCCTCCTGGAGGTCTAGGACGTACCTGGCGGTGGCGTAGTGACCGACC
This sequence comes from uncultured Thermodesulfobacteriota bacterium, assembly GCA_964522545.1. Classification (GTDB taxonomy): domain Bacteria; phylum Desulfobacterota; class DSWW01; order CAZFWM01; family CAZFWM01; genus CAZFWM01. Next base: position 2,893 of record CAZFWM010000127.1, on the reverse strand, counting down.
ACGGCCTCGTGGGCGTGAACAGCGCCCTTGGGCTTTCCCGTGGTCCCGGAGGTGTAGTGCATGATGGCGTAATCTTCCTTGTTGGTCCTGACCACGTCGAAAGAGTCGGAGGCCCTGTCCATGGCATCCGCATAGAGTAGATCGTCGGGGTTCGGCTCGTCTTTATCACGGTCTTTGCCCCGGCACACGAGAACGGTCCTCTCCAGGGCCGGGAGCTGGGGCAGCATGTCGGCGATCTTCTTCTTCAGGGATGGGCTGGTCACCAGGACCTTGGCCCCGCTGTCCTCCATGCGGTCCTTCACGGCGTCCGGCCCGAAGGCCGAGAAGAGCGGCCCGATCACGCCGCCCGCCTTGAGCGTGCCGAGGATACCGATGAATATCTCGGGCACCCGCTCGAGGAAGAAGAAGACCCGGTCCCCTTTGCTCAGGCCGAGCTCTCCGACCAGGACGTTGGCGAAGCGGTTGCTCAGCCGGCTCAGGTCCTCGAAGGTGTATTCCTCGGTCTCGCCTTTCTTGCTCTCCCAGATCAGGGCCTTCTTGTCGCCGCGGCCCGCGGCGAGATGGGCGTCGATCGCGATGTGGGCGATGTTGATGTGCTCGTCGTCGAACCAGTCCAGCTCCCCGGCGATCTCCTTCCAGGTGAGCCCGGAATAGATCTTCTGATAATCCTGAAGGTTGGGCTTGACGGCGTGTTCCTCGTAGGGCTTCTTCGTAATCGTCGGGTATGCCATTTTCTATCTCCTTCGTAATCTCATCCCAGATATAGGGCCTTGTATTGTTGTTCGAATTTTCATACGCCAATGCGTCATGCAGGGGCACGGCATGCCGTGCCCCTACCAAAGTACAAAAGGGCCGTCCCGAAACAGGAGCCGGCCAGATCTTTACTGGATCATCGTCTCGACGAGCTTCACGAGCTCGCCCACGCTTTCGGCGTCAACGAGGTCGTCGCCCTGTATATCGATCCCGTAGCGCTCCCCGATGGTCACGGACAGGTTCAACAAAGCCAGCGAGTCGGCGTCCAGGTCGTCCTGGAGGTGGGCCTCCGGCACGACCAGGCCCTCGTCTATCGCAAGTTCCTTTACGATCATTGCCTTTATTTCCGCGAACAGATCCATCGACTTCCTCCATCGTTTCACGCTTGCACGGGTATGTTTGAGCGAATATTTATGAGGAAAATTATTCAAATTAGGTATCACGGAGGGTAGTAAGTAGTCAATCGATTCTCACCGGGAATCGAACAGTTCCATTTCGAAAACCTCGGCATACAGGAGTGAGGAAACAGCGAGGGGGGAGGCATCAGGGAGCCGCCTGCGGCCCTGCCTGTTCACCCGGAGAATCCGCTCATCAAAGCCAACCCCCCGCAGGCGGATATTTCTCTGCTGCTGAGAGTCATGCGCACGGAGCAGGGTCCTCTTCCACCGGGCGCTCTCCTCACCGAAGCATACGAAAAGGTCCGGGCACATCTCCGTCGTCTTGGGGTCCTCGTTGTACAGGCCGACGAGGGGTCTTCCGAATTGACGGGCCAGCTCCCCGGCGCATTCCCTGAAGACCTCGTGGATCCACGCGTGAGTCCGGTTCGTATCCCTCCCTACTGGCATGATCACGATATCCGGGGCGACCGACTCCAGTTGATCCCCTATCCTGGCCCGGTTCGCCGTGGAGTCCAGCGGTGTGTTTTCTCCCTCTTCCCGGATGTCGAGGAAGGCGAGCCTCTCCGCCCCCAGCCCGAACATTTCGGCCGCCCGGATCTGCTCGTTTCGGCGGATCTCTGCCTTTGCCTCCCGCAGGTCGGATGTCTCGCCCGTGGCGAACCTCCGGGCGTACTCGTCATCGACCCCGGCCGGGCTCAATGTGACAACGGCATACCGAACATCGCACCCGGCCCGCCTCAGGAGCCTGGAGGTGACGGCCGCGCTCTCGGGATCATCGGGATGGGGGGCCATCACCAGGACGCGCCCTTCGGCAGGCAGGCGTACCTGCGCTCCCTGTTCGCCCGGGCCTTCCGTCCAGACGAAGGGCCTCTCCCGCCAGTTGCACTTCAGATCTGAGATGAATCGCTTCATCTTGCTTCCCCTGACAACTCGTTCTCCGGATGTTTTTCTTGTGCGGACTTCTCTATCTCGACGGGGATAACGACGGGCTGGTCGATCCGGAGGACCGGAGCATCGACTTCCTCGATACCGACAGCACCGATTCCATCTCATCCGGAGAGATCGAGTCCGCCTTCTTCGGGGCGATCGACGGCCTCGGGGTGGAAGACTTCTTCTTCAAGGGCGCAAAAGATGAGGACAACCTGTTCGTGGACGACCTCGCTTACGGAGACTGGAGGACCGACGACTTCAAGTGGACCGCCGACAACTTCCTCGCCTACGACTCCTACGGGATCCCTCTGTTCATCGTCGAGTACCTGACCGACTCCCATGTCTACGGGCAGACCCGGTTCGAGGCCGTGGTCACGGACACATTCAGCTTCAGCAATCCGGATATCACAACCGACAACGACTCACCCGCCTTCACAGACGAAGAGCTTCACTCCCTCGACATCATTCCGTTCCGGGCGCCGTCGCGCGAGCTCGACCGGCTCCCCGGCCAGGGCGAGCCCACTTGCTTTGTCGGAATCGTGCTCGGGTGATCCGGAGCTTTATTTCGTTACCAAAACCAGCCTTGTCCTCCCCTCTCCGCCGGCTCCGCCGTTATAGGAGACGGTCCCCCCCGCCCCCCCGGCCACGGTGATCGCGCCGCCGGCGATGGTCTGGGTCTCCGAGACGATGTAGACCGCCCCCCCGGCCCCGCCGCCTCCGCTTCCCGGCTCTCCATCACCGGGGTCGTAGGCGTTGGAACCGTTGTTTCCCCTGGCGTCGATCGATCCGTTGACAATAACATTTCTCGCGTA
>CAZFWM010000126.1:0-19463 GCA_964522545.1 uncultured Thermodesulfobacteriota bacterium | reverse complement strand
CACCGTCTCTTCGAGGTGGGAGAGGTGGCCCTGCTGGCCCCTGAGGATCCCTCGGGGTGCGTGACTCGAACCAGCCTCGCAGCCCTGATCGCAGGCGCCGAGGCGAATTTTTCTGAGATCCACAGCACCCTGGGTCTCCTGCTGTACTACCTGAATATGGAGGGAAAGCTCAGGCCCATCGACCACCCGAGCTTCATAACCGGACGAGCAGGGGAGATCGCCGTGGGAGAGCGGGCCGTGGGCCTCATCGGCGAGATTCATCCCGAGATCCTCGAATGCTGGGAGATCGGTACACCATGTGCGGCCTTCGAGATCCGTATTGATTCGAAATAAGTCTCAGAAACTCTGTACCTTTAAAAAAAAACGGGGAACGCCAAGCATTTTGTAAGAAGGAGATATTCTAATGGCCCTACAGCCCATTCTGATGATATGCCAGGAGATCGACGGCTGTGCTGCCCGGATCTATGAAAAGCTCATAAAGGGATGCGTCGATTTCCCAGAGCTCCGGCAGATGCTCGAGCAAATCGCAAAGGAGGAAAAGAGTCATGTGGAGTTCTGGTCCTCTCTACAGGGCCGGCTCGAGGCCTCCACTTTCGGCTTTGTCCAGCACGAGCTCGAAAAAATCCGGTCGAATCTTACAGAGATCATGGAGCGGGTCACGTCCCTGGAGCAGCTTATCAAAGAGCCGCCCTACACAGCCGAGGAGATCCTTGAAACGATCGTAATGCTCGAGTACTTCCTCCTTCATGAGGCGATGATGGAGATCCTCGATATCGGGCAAGACCTCCCGGGCTTCGTGGGGCCCGATGTAGAGTACGGCGATCACCTGAATCAGGTCCTGGATGTGATCAAGAAATTTTCATCCACCACATCGCCCGTGTACTACCTTGCAGAGGCTACCAACCAGCTCTGGAAAAAGGACAACGAATCCCGCGAGCTGGCTCACCTCGATACCTTGACGGGAGTTCTGAATCGCCGCTCTTTTATTCAGCGTGCCGATATGTACCTGAAACATGCGCTCCGCTATAAGACCTCTTTTTCACTTATCCGGATGGACATCGATGATCTCACCTCCATCAACGCCAAATACAGCCACGCCGTGGGTGACCAGGTGCTTCGCGGGATGGCGGAATTCATCACCGAGCGCATTCGTGAGACCGATGTGCTCGGCCGCACGGGCGGGGAAGAGTTCGGCCTCGCCGTACTCGCGGACCTTCCCCACGAGGTCAATTTCATGGCGGATCGCCTGAGGAAAGGGATCAGCGAATCCTCGCTGACCGAAGACAAGAACCTGAAGGTGACGATCAGCGTGGGGATGGCAGTCGTGTCCGATATGGAGCGGAAAATAACGCTCGGAGAGATCATGAAGAAGGCGGACGAAGCGATGTACATGGCGAAGAAGGCGGGCAAGAACCGGATCCGGGCGGCGCGGTGGTGATCGATTCGCCGGATCATGGGTCGAAAAGGGAAAAATGTGGTAAAATAGGTATCTGGGGAATTTACATTCCATTGACAATAAGAGTTAAGAATAAGTCATAAAATCGATAATGGAGATGATCCTATTAGACAATAGCTAGATCGCATAGGAAATCCAAAAAACCCCGAAGGGGTCATGTCATGTAGCCTGGGGTGTAAACCCCAGGATCTTGAATCACAGCCCAGGCGCGGACACAACGGCAGAGGCCCAAAGAAAAAATAAATTTCACAGTAAGGACACAATGCCGCGAAGAAAGCGACTTCGGTCGATTTCACCGAAGAAGACCTTCTGGATCACCACTGTATTGGTGCTGATTCCAAGCATCTTTCTCTGCTATTTCGGTGTGCAGACAATACTCGAGCAGCGAGGCATGGAGACGTTGCTCGAAGAGAAGCGCTTGCAGGCGGTTTCCGAGAATCTCACCGAAGATATCTACTCAGCCATTCGCACACAGACAGATCTCGTCAATGCCAAGCTCGAAGGCTTCGATCCTGAGGGGATGAGCCGGGAGCAGATCACCGGCCGGCTGGCGTCGATAGAGGACGAGCACCTCCTCTTCCGCAGAATCTTCCTCTTCAACAACGATGGGGTCTTGTTCTATCCCGCCGGCTACTATGTGGCGGCCGACTCCATTCCTGTCGGATTCGGAGAGATCATCGAAAACATCATCATCGAGCGCAAGCTCAGAGAAGGCGAGATGCTCGAGACCTCCGGAGGGCTCGACCGGGCGATCAGCCTGTACAAAAGCCTGGCCGAGAACGAACAAGATACGCGGGTCAAGGCGATCGCACTCAACGCTCTTGCCCGCTGCCATGGGATTCGCGGCGAGAATGCGGCTGCGGCCGGGACGTACCGGACCGTGGCCGAGCAGTACTCCGACATGATGGATCTAAACGGGATCCGCCTCGGGCTGCTCGCCCGCTACCAGGGGGCGCGATTCTGCGAGGCCCAGGGCGACCGCCGGGGGGCCATGGAACAGCTTCTGGCTCTGCTCGAGGATGTCGGCTCGGGCCGCTGGTCCGATATCCGGGGCCAGGAAATCTTCTATGCCAAAAAGGCCCTTCAGCGCCTCGAGGGCCTCGCCGCGTCGATGACGGGGGACAAAGTTTCCTACTTGGACGCAGCCAGGTACCATACGGCGCGGGCCGCCGTGGAGCGGCGGATCGCCGAATACGGAGATGTGATCCGCTTCCACTCAGAGGTCAAGCCGCTGCTGCTCGTCTCACAGCCGAGGCAGGGGGATTCGTTTTCGGCCCTGCGATTCCGGGGGCGAACCGCCGACGAAGGGGAAGCGGTGCTCACACAGCTCGTGCTGAACGATGGACGCTACAGAGTAGGCCTCCTCTTCAGTGAGAGCGCCCTGACCGATCTCATGGCCCTCGCGATCGAGCGTGCCATGAAGGCCTACGACGGCATCGAGGTGGCGATATCCTCCGATTCCGGGAGGCGAATAGCAGGCGTAGCCGCCCGGGGAGAGGACGATCGACCGCTCTACTCTGTAAACTTGGCGGGTTCGCTCCCCTTCTACAGGATCGACATGTTCCGGGGCTCTTCACCCTACACGATCTATGCGGAGAGGGACCGGGCGATCCGTATCGGCATGATCAGCGCCTTCATCATATTGATCGGGATTGGGAGCTACTTCACCTTCCGGTCGCTGGCCCGCGAAGCCGATATGGTCAAGATGAAGAGTGACTTTGTCTCCAACGTGACCCATGAGCTCAAGACCCCCCTGACCACGCTCAAGATGATTGGGGAGATGCTCGAAATGGGCGCAGTCCCCTCGCAGGAACGCAGGCAGGACTATTACAGGACGATCGCCTCCGAGTCGGAACGGCTCACCCAGCTCATAAGCAACGTCCTCGACTTCTCCCGGATCGAAGCAGGTAAGGCACGGTTCGAGTTCAAGTCCACAGACATTTCACCGCTGGTTTCAGAATCAGTCAATGCATTCCAGAGCCTCGTAGAGCGGAATGGATTTACAATACGCACCGCGATTGCCCCCGATCTGCCCCCGGTACTGTGTGACGCCGGGGCCGTGGCTCAAGCGCTGATCAATCTGCTGGACAACGCGGTCAAGTATTCGAACGGGAACTGTCTGGTCAAGGTGGCCGCCTCGCAAGAGGGGGCCGATGTGGCGATTCGGGTGGCCGACCGGGGAATCGGCATCCCCAAGGCGGAGCTGACGCGAATATTCGAAAAGTTCTACCGAGGCAAGGCGGCGGACGATCCGGAGCGAAAAGGGATCGGCCTCGGCCTCACTCTGGTGCGTGAGATCGTCGAGGCCCACGGCGGGGAGATCGAGGTTGAGAGCCGCCCGGAACACGGCACGGTCTTTACCATGAAGTTTCCCATCGAGCAGGAGGAAAAGGGTGGAGCGAGTACTCGTCGTCGAGGATGAGGCAAAGATCCGGGGGCTGCTGGAGGATTACCTGACACTCCAGGACTACCGGGTCATCACTGCGTCGGACGGAAAGGAGGCCCTCGAGCTCTCCTCCCAGGTAAGCCCGGATCTGGTCATCCTCGACCTCATGATGCCGAGGATGGATGGATTAACATTCCTGGAGAAGTTCCGCAAGGATCACAGGACGATCCCGGTGCTGATCCTCACGGCCAAGGGAGAGGAGGTCGACAAGCTCCAGGGCTTTGACCTGGGTGCGGACGACTACGTCACCAAGCCGTTCAGCATCAAGGTGCTCCACGCCCGGGTCCGTGCGCTCCTTCGCCGAACCAAAAGGGCCCCTCTGGAGCCGGGTCAGTATGAGTTCGACGGGGTGAGCGTCGATTTCTCCAAGCGAATCGTTACGAAGGGAAAGAAAGAGGTGCGCCTCTCCGCCATGGAGTTCAATGTGCTCCGCTATTTTGTGCTCCACAGGGAAGAGGCAATATCCCGGGACCGGCTCCTCGATGAGGTGTGGGGGTACGAGTCGTTCCCTACTACACGGACCGTGGATACACACGTGCTCAACCTGCGCAAAAAGATCGAGGACAACCCGAACAGCCCGCGCTTTTTCATCACAGTCCACGGCGTGGGGTACAAGTTTGTGGGATGAATCCGAACCAATCCACCGATAAAGCCGGTGGATTGGCTCGGATTCATATGACATTCTTCGAATGTCGGATTGGAAATGAAAAATTGAAATTGTACGAGGAGATGAGCCATGAAGCCAAGAGCGATCTGTAGTTCCTTCTCATGGTTGACAAGATTGGGCGTTGTTGTCCTTACGGCAGGGACATTCGCGGTTGTTCCTACGATCCAGGCGGAGCCGCCCGCCATGTCGATGGACTCTAGCGTCTGGGAGACATATTACGAAGCTCAACACCTCGAGTCCGCTGAAGGCGATTTAAAGGGCGCGACCTCCCTGTATGATAGCATCCTCGAGTCGGATCCGTCGGACCGGGCCTTTGTGGCAGAGGTCCTCTACCGCCAGGGGGTGCTCTTTGAAAAGCTGGGCCGCGAGAAAGAAGCCCGGGGGAATTACGAGAAGATACTGACCGGCTACAGCGAGGTCGCCAACATCGTCAAGGTCGTACGGGTGCGTTTGATAAAGATGGAAGAGCGGGCCAACAGCCTTCCCAGCCTGAATGTGCACTTCGACTTCGAGGAGGGAACCGACTCCTTCATACTTTACGACTGGGGAGATGAAAGGGCCGACCTGATACACAGCACGCGCAGGGAGGATACGCGTGTCGGAAAAGGGGCGCTCTGCTGGCGAACCGTGCGCGGAGCAGACTCCTACAATGCCATCTACCTTTCCTACGAGAATCCAATAGGGACCTTGGGGGTGATGAGATTCTGGATCCGCTGCGCCGATCAGCCGGCCTTCCTGAACCTCTACATCCGCGAGAAGGACCAATCCACATACGATGTAGGCTACTTCGAGATTCCGGCCCGAGAGTGGGTTCAAAAGGTCTTCAGGCTCGACGACTTCCGTCTCACCACAGCCTACTATGATGAGAACGGCCGGATCGATTTCGACCAGATCGAGAATATCATCATCGAGGACGCCACCGGGTACCACGACACGACGACAGGGCACTCACGGAGCCTTCGCGGTGCCAACACGATATTCATAGACGACTTCGTCGTATCCCCCCAGGAGGGTATGGCCGGGAACTGGTCGGTTGAGCCGGGATCCGAATCTTCTCAGACGAACTCCAGCCTGGGGACCGGCCTGAAGGATGACGGGGTGTCCCGGGATGACCCTGTCGATCGAGAGCAGGATGCGGAAAAAGACAGGGATGAAGACCAGACCCCGCCGGAGGAGGATGCCGAGTCGGAATCGCAGGAACAGGAGAATGAGAAGATAGAGAAGAATAAAGATCAGAATAAGGTGAAAGAGAAGAGAAGGAGAAAGAATCCGTCTCTCGGCACGCGGGTTCCCAGGCGTCCGTTTCCCCTGCCCATATCCAAGAACAAGGAGAAAGGCTGTAAAAAGCGCTGACCTGCCGGATAGCCTCTATCCATTCCATAGCAAAATCTATAGGGAACCAGGGCTTGAGCCCTCTTTTACACAAAAATCGCAGGGGCCACAATGAAACACTCTAAGGGCGGGAACGGAAGACTGGATAAAAAGATCAGTCGACTTTTGTCCAAGAGTCGGGTCACTGTCGGCGTTTCCAACTTTGCCGATATCCTCTGCCGGCTCTTGCCGATCGCTGTTTATATCGCGGTCGCGTTTCTACTGGTAAAGGCCTCCACACCCCGAATGCAGGATGTCTTGCCGTTCATGGCCTGGGCGCTTGTGATCGTGGGAGCCGCGGCCGTCGTGGTCGCAACATTCTGGGGCACATCCTTGAAGCGCGTGGCGATCCGGCTCGACCGGGAGATGGGGCTGAGCGATCGGATCGCGAGTGCCCTGGAGTTTTCCTCTCTGGAGAGCCCCTCTCTTTTCATGAGATGCCAGATCGCCGAGACGGGCCATTACATACAGTCCATGGATCGTTCCGCCGTACTCCCCTTTCGCATGCCCCGGTCACTAAAGCCGGCTCTGTTTGCCGTGCTCGCTTTGGCCCTTTTGTGGAGCATGGCGGACCAGCTCCGATCGCTGCGCTTTCCCGATATGGGCACGGGCTATAGTGTGCCGGAGACGATTGCCGCGGCCGAGCAGAAGCTCGTCGAATTTTCCGCCCGGCTTGCTCCGGCGGACGCCGAGCTGTTTGAGAAGGTCGCCCTGCCCGCCTTCCGCGAGCTCGCCCGCCGCGGCCTGCTCAAGCCCCGGCCTCCGGTGCAGCGCAGAGTGCCGGGAGCCCCCGGCAAGAGTATCAAGAAAGGGGCGCCGCCACCGGAGGGGGAGGTGACCCTGCCTGGAGGCCTGGAATCTCTGCCCGGCGGGGAGCTGGGACAGGGGGAATTTGCGGGCGGCGTCTCGGCGGGTAGGGAGCTGCTGCCGGCCCAGATTCTCGACATCTTCACCCAGACCGGCGGGGTCTTCATGCAGCAACAGTCCATGACAAGCCGTCTCAGCAACCTTGCAAAGTTGAGCGGTCTTTCTGGACAGCTGAGGGACGTCCAGAGATCGTTTCTCCCCCTTCTCGCGCAGCCGAAGACGCCGAAGCCGCTCGAGAGGCGGGAGGAGGAGATGAATGCGGCCATGCTCCAGTCCTTTGCCGAGTACCTCAACCTCTTCACAGCCGCCATGGCCGAGAAGTGGACCCACGAAGATGAGGACCTCTCGGTCGACGAGGATGGAAGACGCGGGCCCGGGCTCCATTTCTCGATACCCGACGAGCTGAAAAAGGGGCTCAAGGCAGAGGATGCCAGCGAGGACGAGCTGGTCGGCGCGAAGACCCGCTTCGAGGAGATGGACCTTCCCTTTTCGAACGCCAACATCGAGAAACTCAAGATGTTCTACAGCAATAAGCCGCCTCAGAAGGGGCCGACCTTCGCCATGCAGGCCAAAGGGGCCGGCACCCAGGCCGGGGCCTCGGGAGCGGGCCGAGGCGAGTCCGCGGCGGATAAGCCGATGGCGGCGGCTCCTCCGACTGAGGAGTCGGCCGAGGTACAGTACGAGCCGATCGAGGGAAAAATGGGGACGGGCGAAGCCTCTGTCCAGATCCTGGAGGAGATCGGCCAGTACCGGTTCAAGGATCGCACCCTCGATCGCTACGACGACCTGTTCGTCGAGTACTCCCGGCAAGCCGAGGAGACTCTGTCCGAGGAGCCGATTCCGGCCGTGATAAAGCGGTTCGTAAAGACCTACTTCGAGGCGATCCGGCCCGGTGGGGGAGAGGAAAGGGAGACGGACCAGTGAAGGAGATCTTCGATCAGGACTTCATGACCAAGCTCGAGTACCTGAGGATCGTGGCCCGCCGGGTGATGTCTGGACGGGGCTATGCCCAGCACCGATCCTCGCGCCTGGGCTGGGGCATGGAGTTCGCGGATTTTCGCGAGTACACGCCGGGAGATGATTTCCGCCTGATCGACTGGAACCTGTACGGCAGGATCGACCGCCACTTCACAAAGCTCTTCCACATGGAACAGGATATCGACCTGTTCATATTCCTGGACGTGAGCCGGTCCATGGATCGAGGAGAGCCGAAAAAGCTGGACTACGGAAAGAAGGTCGCGGCCGCCCTCGCCTACATCGGTCTCACCGGACTCAACCGGGTGAGCCTGTTCCCCTTCTCCGACGAGATGCACCGTCCCCTGTACGAGGTCCACGGCAAAGGGCAGATCATTAACGTCTTTAAGTATCTCCACACTCTCGAGCCCATGGGTACGACCGACCTGGAGCGATCATTCCAGCGTTTCGTCAGCCAGGTCGAGAAGCGCGGCGTGCTGGTGATTATCTCTGATTTCCTCGACCCCGCCGGCCACCATAGCGCGCTCCAGCTGCTGGGAGGAAACCGCTACGAGATGAACATTATTCACCTGTCCGCACCCGAGGATCTCCAGCCGATGTTTCGGGGCACCTACTATCTGCTGGACGCCGAGACCGGGCAGGAGATGAGGGTCAATGTGACCGAGCGGCTGGTTCGCAAATACCAGACTGCTTATAAGAATTTTATCGAGGGGGTGCGCCGGGATTGCATCAAGTTCGAGAGCAATTATTTCCACGCCGCCACCACCGCCCCCTTCGAGGATCTCATTCTAACCGTTTTCCGCAAGGGAAAGCTCCTCCAATGACCTTTCACGGACTCACAGGGACCCCCTTCTGGGTGCTGTTCGGCGGCGGAGCGCTGATCATCCTTCTCCTCTATATCCTGAGGTTCCGCCGCAAGGGAATACCCCTCTCCTCCATGCTCATCTGGCACCGTGTTCTCGGCAAGCGCCGCGCTCCATGGCGTCGCATTCTCTCTCTGCTCCTTCAGCTTCTCATGCTCTTTCTCATATGCGCCGCCCTCACGGATCCCCGGCGCACCTTCGATGCGCCCGAGGTGAGGCTCACCGTCCTGATCGTCGACGCTTCCGCCTCCATGGCCGTCAGGGAGGGTGAGACCTCGAGGATGGCCCTTGCCCGGGAGGTCGCCCGTGAGGTGATCGAGGATCTGGGCTCTCTGGATACATGCCTGATCGTCAGGATGGATGAGACGGCCACCCCGCTCACCACCTTTACCGGGGATGCGACCCGCCTGGAGCGGGCCATGGATCGAATAGAGCCCTCTGTGGGGCATGAGGATTTCGGTGCGGCCATCGACCTGGCGCGGCTCAGCCTCGAACCGAGGCTCTCCGGGGCCAGGGCCGAGGTGATCGTGGTGAGCGACCGGGTTCACCCCCTTCCGCCGAGGGGGCTGCCGGAAGGGGTTCCCGTCTCCCACGTCGTGGTGGGGTCCCGGACCGAGAACGTCGGGATCGTCTCTTTCGACGTGCGCCGCTCTTTTGCCCTTTCTCCGGATTACGAGGTCCTCGTGGAGGTCGAGAATTTCGGGCTCGAAGAAGCCGCCTTCGATCTGGTCATCCACATGCCCGAGGCGGTGGTCGGCAGGATCCCCATGACCCTGGGACCGGGAGAGCGCGTGCGCAAATTCTACAGGGCCCGCGATCTCACCGGAGGGCGGCTGATCGCCTCCATCGCCAATATGGCGGGGGGAGATGATATCGACGCCATGGCCCTCGACGACCAGGCTTTTGCCCTCTTCAACCCGACCCGGCGGACCCGGGTACTTCTCGTGTCGTGGGGAAACCTCTTTCTCGAGGTGGCCCTCGGGCTCCATCCCGGCGTGGATTTCCAAGAGATGAGCCCCGAGGAGTACCGGCCGGAGCAGGGGCGCCTCTTCGACCTTGTCATCTGCGACAATGCCGTGCCCCCGCCCCCCTGGGAGGGGACCTTTGTCTTTCTCAACCCCCTGGGCGAGGCCTCGCCGTTCCGGGCCGCCGAGGTCGTGGAGTATCCGCTCCTTACCGGGTGGAAGGATTCCCACCCGGTGCTTCGCGATATCGCCCTGCGGGAGATCAACATTCCGGAGGCGACCCTCTTCGCAGAGGAGCCGGGGGACGAAACCCTGGTGAGCCACTACGGCCGCCCCCTGATGGTGGCCCGTGAGACGAGGAATCAGAAGCTCCTTGGTATAGGTTTCGATCTGAACCGCTCGGATCTTCCCCTGCGGGTCGCCTTTCCCTGCCTGGTACACAACTGGATCGAGTGGGTGAGGGGGCGTGGCCCCGCCGCGGCGAGGGCCATAGGCCCGGAGGCGGGAGGCGCTTATATAGGCGCGAGCGCTGCTGTCCCGGCCCACTGGAGGGACGGCGAGGTGGAGGTGATCTGCCCGGACGGATCGGCCCGTCGCGCCGTGTGCGAGGATGGTCGCGTGGCGCTGTCGGGCGGGTGGCCTGGCTTTTACCGGATCATGCAGGACGGAGAGCCCTACGAAGTGGCGTTCAATTTCTTCGACCGGGCGGAATCGTCCGTGGTGCCCGACCGCTCCGGGGCGGCGGAGCACCGCGCCAGGGCTCGTCCCGAGCTTCCCAGGGCCAGCGAGTTCTTCTGGCGATATCTGCTCCTGGCCGCCCTGGCCCTTCTCTTGCTCGATTGGGGATTATTTCATCGTGCAAAGCTATATTGATCTGATTCGGGGATGGATCGAGGTCCGAATGGCCTCCCTGCCCTTCGAGGTCGGGGCCTGGTGGGCGGCGGCGCTGCTCATCGTCCTCGTCGTGCTGTGGCTGGTGGCGAGGCACTCTCTCCTGGAGCTCCCACGCTGGCACCGCTGGCTCGTCGGAACGATCCGTGTCCTGCTCGTCCTTCTCCTGGTGGCGGCGATCCTCGACCTTCGCAAGGTCTCCCGCTCCGAGGCCATCGCGCTGACTTTTGCGGTGGATGTCTCCGGGAGCGTATCGAGTGACCAGCTTGCCGCCGTGGAGGCCGAGCTCCAGGCCTTCGCTCCCCGTCTCGCGGACGGGGAGGTTCCTGTCCGGACGATGGTCTTCGACGACTCGCCCCGGCTCGTGGAAGGGGAGGGGGGGCTTGGGGCCGCCCTTTCAGGCCTGGTGCAGCCCGACCCGCCGGAAGGGCAGGAGAGCCCCATCGACGGCAACAACCCGGGCGCGAAGGGTACGGATATCGAGAAGGCCCTCCGGTTTGCCTACAACCTCTTTCCACCGGGGCACACCCGGCGCGTAGCCCTATTCACGGACGGCAACGAGACCTCGGGCAAAGCACTGGAGGCTGCGGTGGCGGCCTCGCGCGAGGGGATCGAGGTCTTCACGTTTTCGAACCGGCCGCCCGGGACCGGTGAAACGGCCGTGATCGCCCTCGATGCCCCGGTCGAGACCACGCAGCGGGAGAAGATAGAGCTCCGGACCTTTCTCGAGGCCCTCGACGAGACCACGGCCCGCGTTGAGCTCCTTCGCGACGGTAATGAGATCGGTTCGAAGGAGGTGGATCTCAGCCCGGGGCCGAACGCGATCACCTTCACCGACAAACCCCCGCGGCCGGGCCTGCACAGATACAGCGCCAGGTGCTTTACCGAACAGGACACGAGGGATGAGAACAACCAGGCGGAGGCCTATGTGGCTGTCCGTCCCCTGCCCCAGGTCCTGGTCATTGAGGGGAGCAGGACCCTCGGAACGGGAGGGGGAAGGCAGGCCGCCGGACCGCTGGCAACGGCCCTGAGGGGAGGCAAGTGGGAGATCCACCGCCGCCCCATCGAGGATTTCCCCCGGAGCCGGAGCGAGCTGGAGCGCTATGACGCCGTGGTCCTGAGCGATGTCCCCCCCGAGCGCCTCGGGCGAGGGATATCGGAGGGGCTGAAGGAGTATGTGCGCGACTTCGGCGGAGGCCTGGTCTTCATCGGGGGCGAGGAGTGCAAGAACCTGGGGAAGAAAGAGGAGGAGGGGGGGGAAGAGAAAACCCCGCTGGAGACGATCCTTCCGGTGAACTTCATCGAACGCAAGAAGAAGGAGCGAATTCCCTCCGGCCTGATCCTCCTGATCGACAAATCGGCGAGCATGGGCAGGGGCGAAAAGTTCGCCATGGCGCTACGCGCCTCCCAGGATGTGGTCGACTACATACCCGAGGATACCCACATAGGGATCCTCTTCTTCGACGATTTTCCGTACTGGGCATTCCCGCTCGGGCCGGTAAAGCCGCGGGAGAATCCGAAGAGCACGCTCCAGGGCGCGTCCGTGGGCGGGGGGACCTCCATGTACCCCGCGATCCGGGAGGCGTGCATTTCCATCGCGTCCACGCCCCTGGCGATCAAGCACATCGTCCTGTTGAGCGACGGCGAATCGGTGGGCCATTTCGGGAGCAATGTGGACATCATCTACTGGGCCACGGAGAATATGATCACCCTCTCCACGGTGGCCCTCGGCCACGATGCGGACCAGCAGGTCCTGAAACAGATAGCCGATCTCGGAGGAGGGAATTACTACTTCACCGATGACCCCAACAATATCCCCAAGATATTTCTCAAGGAGGCGGAGCGTATCACCCGGACCGTGGTGATGGAGCGGACCTTCAGGCCGGTGCTGGTCAAGAAAGGGGCCATGATCCGAGGAATCGATCTGGCGACTGCGCCGGACCTGACCGGGTACCTCTCGTCCAGGCCACGGCCCACGTCCGAGACCCTGGTCATGACCGATGAGAAAGAGCCTCTTCTCACCGACTGGCGCTACGGGCTGGGGCGCGTCGTGGTCTATACATCGGATGTCAAAGGAAAATGGTCGTACGAGTGGATCCGGTGGCCCGAGTTCGGGCGGTTCTGGAAAGGAGTGGTCCGCTCGACTCTGCGAGTGCGGGACCTGGAGGGGCTTCATGTCGCCGCCCGGCGAGAGGGCTCGGTGGGCCGAGTGGAGGTCGACACGGTGGACCGGTTCGGAAAATACCGGAACGATCTGCCCTTGGAGAGCATGCTCATCCGGCCTGACGGGCGGGCCGAAGAGCTTGCCTTTGATCAGCGCAGGCCAGGAGGATACGCTGTCGCCGCCGAGCTCGACAGCTATGGGCCGTACATGGTGCGTGTGGCCGCCTCCACCGAGACCGGAAATCCTCTGGCCGCCTACGCCCAGATCGACCGTCCTTACCCGGCCGAATACAGGCGCATCCGGACCAACCGGGTCCTTCTCGACGCCGTGGCCGAGATGACGGGGGGGGAGAGCGATTCCAGGCTGGATGAGCTGCTGCGCCCGGGCCGCTACAAGGCGACCGACCGGCAGCCCCTTTGGCCCTGGTTCGTCTTTGCCGCGGCAGGCCTTTTCATCGTGGATGTCTTTGGCCGTCGTATCTGAATCCAAAACAATCCACCGGCCCTGCCGGTGGATTGTTTTGGATTTATAGAATAAAAATTCTGGCTCATGATATGAAATAAATGAAAAAGCACATTTTAGGTTTGAAAAAGGTTAATTTTGCTACAAGGAGAGGACCATGACCGAAGGAATCGAGGCCCAGGTGGAAAAATTCAGCAAGGAGATAAACAGAATCAAGGAGGAGATGGCCAAGGTCATCGTGGGGCAGGAGAAGGTCATCGACGACGTGCTCCGGACAATCCTTGCCGGAGGGCATATCCTGGTCGAAGGAGTCCCGGGCCTCGGTAAAACCCTGATCGTCCGTACTCTGGGGCAGATTTTTTCACTCGACTTCTCCCGGATCCAGTTCACGCCGGACCTGATGCCGGCCGATATCATCGGCACCAACATCATCATCGAGAGCGAGACGGGGCACAAGTCCTTTACGTTTCAGAAGGGCCCCATCTTCTCCCAGATCATCCTGGCCGACGAGGTGAACCGGGCCACGCCGAAGACCCAGTCGGCCCTGCTCGAGGCGATGCAGGAGCACTCGGTCACCGTGCACCGGGACACCTACCCGCTCACGGAGCCCTTCGTCGTCATGGCCACGCAGAACCCGATCGAGATGGAGGGGACCTACCCACTGCCCGAGGCCCAGCTCGACAGGTTCATGAGCAAGATCCTGATCCAGTACCCTCCGGAGGAGGTGATCGTGGGGATCATCGATTCCACGACCACCGAGATCATCCCCCAGGCCGAGACCATCATGAGCTCCGACGACGTCCGCACCATGATCGACCTGGTGCGTCACGTCCCGATCGCGTCCCACATCAAGAGCTATATCGCCAGGCTCGTGCAGGCCACCCACCCGGAGATCGAGGGGGCGCTGCCCATGGCGAAGCAGTATGTAAAGTACGGCTCGAGCCCGCGCGGGGCTCAGGCGATCGCCCTAACCAGCAAAGTGAGCGCGATCCAGGATGGCCGGTACAATGTGAGCTACGATGACATCTACGCGAATCTGTTCAACTCGCTCCGGCACAGGATCATATTGAGCTTCGAGGGAGAGGCCGAGGGGATCGAGGCGGACGCGATCCTGGAGGAGATCTATCAGAAAATCCCGCGTGACTGACTCTGCCGTTACGTAAGCATCTAGCCCTCGTCAGGGTTAAGATCCCAACGTGAGCTTGTTCGCCTACATCCCCAGTGTCTTGGCGATGATTTCTTTCATGATCTCGGTGGTGCCGCCCCCGATGGATAGTATCCGGGCGTCCCGGTAGAGGCGCTCTACCGGGTACTCGCGCATGTAGCCGTAGCCGCCGTGGATCTGGACGGCGTCGTATACGACCTTGTCGCAGACTTCGCAGGCGAAGTTCTTGGCCATGGAGATCTCGCGCACGATGTTCTCTCCGGCCTGGATCCTGGCGGCCAGGCGGTAGTTGAACTCCCGGGCCACCTCGATTCGGGTCGCCATATCCACCAGCTTGTGCCGGGTGACCTGGAATCCGACCAGGGGGCGGTTGAAGGCGCTTCGCTCCCGGGCATAGCGAAGGGCCTCTTCGTATGCGATCTGGGCGGTCTGGTGGGCCATGACGGACATGGTGAGTCGCTCCATCTGGAAGTTCTCCAGGATCCCGTAGAAACCCTGTCCTTCGTCGCCCAGGCGATTGGCCACCGGGATCCGGCAGTCCTCGAAGACCAGCTCGCCCGTGTCCGAGGCGGCCCACCCCATTTTGCGGAGCTTGCGGGCCACCGAATAGCCCGGCGTGTCGGCCTCGATCACGAGCAGGCTGATCCCGCCGTACCCATCTCCCCCGGTGCGCACGGCCGTGGTGAGGAGGTCTGCCCTCGCCCCCGAGGTGATGAAGGTCTTGGAGCCGTTGACCACGTAGACGTCGCCGTCGCGCACGGCCCGAGTGCGGATGCTCGCCACGTCGGACCCGCAGTCCGGCTCGGTGATCGCCAGGGCGGCGATCTTTTCGCCCCGGAGCACGGGGGGCACGAACCGCTGCTTCTGCTCCTCGGTACCCAGGGTGATGACCGGGGGCATGGCGATGCCGTGGCTCCCGAGGCCCGCGACGATCCCTCCGGAGCCGCAGCGCATCATCTCCTCCACAAAGGCCACGGTGTGGAAGATATCGCCCCCTGTGCCGCCGAGCTCCTCGGGGTAGCGGAGCCCGATGAAGCCGGCTTCAGCCATCTTCTTGTACAGGGAGCGGGGAAACTCCTCGGCATCCTCCCACTCGTCCACGTGGGGCTTGATCTCGCGCTCCACGAACTTGCGCACCGAGTCCCTGAGAATGTTGTGGGATTCATCGAAATATGAGACATCCATAGCGCCTCCTTCTTATTCAGTAATTATTTTTAGTGCCTCTTTATCTGCCTCAGTTTTACATCAACGTGGCGCATAGTGGCAAGGCGACATAACCATACGATTAAATAAGAAATTTAAATTTATAGCTTTTTTGTAAGGTTTCCTCCTCTTCTATAGTCATATTGCCACACTCATAAATTGATGAGTGTGAGACCATTTGCCTTCGGCGGTTGTGAGAGTCGGCAAAAATGAAGAATTTTCAACAGGTTATTGAGATCTCGATAAAGAATTAAAAAAATTTGGACATTTTAAATTGGACGGTCGTCCAAAATAAAAGGAATTTTTTTTCATGGGCAGACGGGACGTCTCACAAGAGCGAAGAGAGCAGATCTTGATGGGACTGTTCCAGTCGATGGTCGCCAAAGGCTTCTACAAGTGCTCGGTCACCGACATCGCGCGCGAGGCAAAGCTCAGCCGCGGCACTCTGCACTATTACTTCAAGAACAAAGACGAGATGCTCATAGAGCTGATGGAGCGTCTCGGAGAGACGCACTATCAGGGAATCCTGATGGCCCTGCAGGGAGGAAAGGACCCTGAAGAGAAGCTGCGGCGTGTAGTCCGATTCCATCACCTGGACGTCTCGAAGCCCATGTTCGATATGGTGGGAATCTGGATCGAGTTCTGGGGGCAGATCCCCCACAATAAGGCGATTCGAGAGGTCTTCCGCAATATCCAGGGCCGGCTCCGGGAGCTGCTCTCACGACTGATCGCCGAAGGCGTGGAATCCGGCATTTTCCGCCCCGTCGACCCGCAGGCGGCGGCCTCAGTGGTCCTCGGCATGGTGGAGGGGCCGACCCTCCAGTGGCGGGTGGACCGGAAAAGCGTCTCCCCCGAGCAGACCGGGGCGCTGGCCGAGGAAATGTTGATTCACTATCTCAGGAACGGCGTTGCCGCAGAACGAAGCGCGAATACAATTCACTCTAAGGATAACCACGAATACCATCATTGAGAAGGGAGTACCGTATGGACCTCAAGACTACTGTTCGAAGCATCGTAGAACCACACCTCTCGGAGGATGCGGACGAGAGGAGCGAAATGCTCCGGCGCATCGACCGGGTCGCCGAAATCATCGACGAGCGCTTCTCCGGCGAGAACCAGGCCAAGCTCGGGGCCGGGATGGCGAAGAACTTTTCGGACAACCCCATGTTCCTCCAGTGGATGCTTCGGGCCGTGCGTCAGCTCGAGGACCGTCCCCTGGAAAAGCTCCTCGACACCTTTGTGCTGGGCACACTCATCGAGAGCCGTCCTCTGCGCTTCCAATTTAAAGAAGACGCCGGCTACTACGCCCCCTTTACCATCGTCGTCAACCCCACGATGCGGTGCAACATCCGGTGCCAGGGGTGTTATGCTTACAACTACACCAAGACGGGCGACATGGACCCGGATGTGCTCCGCAAGGTCCTTCGCGAGGCGGACGAGATGGGCGTGCGGTTCATAACCGTAAGCGGCGGCGAGCCGCTCTTGTATAAGCCGCTCTTCGACATCGTGAAGGAGTTCGGCAACCTCACCTTCATGATGTACACCAACGGAAAGCTCATCGACGAGGAGATGGCCGGGCGGATCGCGGATGCGGGGAACCTCTATCCCGCCATATCGGTCGAGGGTTTTGAAGAGCACACGGACGCCCGACGCGGGGCGGGCATGCATGAGAATGTCTGCAACGCCATGGAGAACCTAAAGCGCGCCGGGGTCTTCTTCGGCTTATCGGCCACGCCCACGCGCCTGAACAGCGACGTCCTCGCCCAGGACACCTTTCTCGACTACTACATGGACCGCGGGGCCCTGTTCGGCTGGTTCTTCAACTATATCCCCGTCGGCCGCGAACCCGACACCAGCCTCATGCCCACGCCGCAGCAGCGCGAAGACCTCGCCCTGATAACCCGGCGCTGGCAGGTGGAGAAGCCGATGTTCATCGGCGACTTCTGGAACGACGGCGCCGCCGTGGGAGGCTGCCTCTCGGCGAGCCGGTACTGCTACATCACCGTGGAGGGCTATGTGCAGCCCTGCACGTTCGTCCACTTCTACACCCACCAGGTGCCTGAGTCCTCTCTGCGCGAGGT
This sequence comes from uncultured Thermodesulfobacteriota bacterium, assembly GCA_964522545.1. Lineage (GTDB taxonomy): Bacteria > Desulfobacterota > DSWW01 > CAZFWM01 > CAZFWM01 > CAZFWM01. The sequence continues at coordinate 1,887 of CAZFWM010000126.1, read as the reverse complement.
CTTCGATTCGCCCTTCTTCCGCGCGATACGCGATATGCAGCCCTACGACCAGAACCTGCTGCGCCCCTGCAAGGTCATCGACCACCCGGATCGGCTGATCGACGTGGTGAACCGCTTCGACGCGCGCGTCTCCTATGAGGGGGCCGACCAGATCCTCCACAACAAAGAGGTGCGCTCCTTCCTCGATCGCTACTCGCGCGAGTACGCTCCCATCGCGGACAAGCTCTGGGAGGGGCCCTATTACCACAAGGGCCGGAATGTCCTGATCCCCTTCGTGGGGCGGATGGACCTCTATGACTTTTACGCGGATCGATTGGGTGATCCCGAATCCGAAACGGAAGATCGAGAAACGGTCGAGCTCCAGGACCTGTACCGCAAGGCCAGCTGAGAGGACCGGAGTGACTCAAGGAGTGGACAGGCCGGAGACTCTCCCCGGCACGGAGCCCGATCTCCTCGTCCTCGGGGATATGCACCTGCACGATCGGAGCACCGAGGATGACCTGGAGGCGGTCACCGCCTTCCTGAGGGCGCATACGGTCGATTGCGAGCAGACCTACCCGGGCCGGCCCGCCGGCCGTGCCTGGCGGCTCGTACTCTCCGGAGACTTCTTCGACCTGACCCTCATCACCGATGTGCCTGAACCCGGCCGGGACGCAGGGGATTATCAGGTGAGCCGCCGGGAGCGCCGATACGGCCCGGATCCGACCGGGCCGGGCACGGCCTGGAAGATCCGGCGCCTCGCCACTCTCTACCCGGACCTGTTCGGGGCGATGGCCGCATTTCTCGCTGCGGGCCATGAGATCCTGTTCATTGCTGGAAACCACGACGCAGACCTGCACTGGCCCGAGGCGAGGCAAGCCCTGCGAGAGGCGGTGGCCGCCTTTGCACGGGAAGGCGAAGCCCCGGCCGTCATGGAGCGCCTCGGATTTCGGCGCTGGTTCTACCGAGAGCCCGGGCGCCTCCATGTGGAGCACGGCCACCAGTACGATCCCGACAACGTCTTCAGCGATCCCCTGGCGCCCGTGGACCTTCAGGCGGGTCGCGAGATCGAGCCGACCCTGGGCCGGCATGTGAGCCGGTACCTCCTGTCGAAGCTGGTCGGTGTCTATGACTCCCACGGCGACAATGAATTGACGCCGTGGCCGCTTCTCCTCAATGTGGTGCGCAAGCTGGGCCCGAGGGCCCCCTGGATCATCTTGAACTATTATAAGATGGCTGCCCGCGCCCTCCTGAATGGATTTGGGGCAGGGAAGTCGATTCGCCCCGGCGGCGAAGGGGCGGATGGGGCCGATCCTGAGCTCAGCCTGTCCGGCCCCGCCCTCCGCAGCCTCAGGGCCCTGCATGCCCCGGCCACCATGAAGAGCCGATGGTCCATAGCCGAACGGCTCTACCTGGTGCGGAGCCTGTCGTTTGCACTCGTCGTTCTGTGCCTCGCCTCTCTTACCCTGGGGATCGTCCCCTTTGCGCCGGCGGGCATTGCCCCCCTCGCCGTGCTTTTTGCCACCCTGGCGGTCTCCCTCAGGAAGGGAAACAGGTACGTCGACCGGGTGGCCTCATCGTGCGAGAGAGCCGCGGCCGAGATCTCGAGCGCTCAGGACATCCCCTTGGCCCGGAGAATCCCCTTTGTGGTGATGAGCCACACCCATGACCCTTCATGGCGCAGTCTCGGCGAGGGTACGGCCTACATCAACACAGGGGCCTTCTCCGGCAACGACGGGGGTGGGGCAGAAAGTCGTTCCTACCTGGTCCTCTTGAGGGGCGAGAAGGGGTTCGAGGCGAGGATTCAAAGTTTTCAGTTTCCAATTTAGCTGCGCAGAAAATCCACTTTTTTCCGTTGAAATGTTATAACGCAAAGACGCAGAGAGGGAAATCCGTGGAGCTTATGAA
>CAZFWM010000125.1:0-19522 GCA_964522545.1 uncultured Thermodesulfobacteriota bacterium | reverse complement strand
GCGCTGGCCGACGGCAGTCGTGAGGATATGGTACAGTGAAGTGGATAGCCCTTATTGTTGATTTCAAATTGAAGAATGAGGTAAGCCGGATTGATTTCAATTTGCATTTTCCAATATAAAATTTCCAATTTCCAATGAAGCTTAGCCATCACAGGATGGCCAAGCTGTTACGGTGTAAACAATGTGGAAAGTAGATTTGATCGAGAGGCTTTCACGGTGGGCCGACGGTGAGCTCGTGGCCCCCCAGCGGGTTCTCATGTACCCGACCAACCGGTGCAACCTGCGCTGCCGCTTCTGCTACCAGGAGCTGAGCCCCTACGACCTGGCCGACACCATGCCCAAGTCGAAGTGGCTCGCCCTCACCGGCGAGCTCTGCGACATGGGGGTGCGAACCCTGCAGATCAGCGGCGGGGGAGAGCCCCTGGTCGCGGCCGACATCGTCCTGGACATGATGCGTCGGATCAAGCAGTCCACCACCGAGGGGCGCCTCGTCACCAACGGGACCCTCTGGAGGAAGTCGATCGTCGACGAGATGGTCGACATCGAGTGGAACTACATCATATCGAGCATCGACGGGCCCGAGGCGGCCGTACACGACTGGTTGCGCGGCGTGCCCGGCTCCTTCGAGAAGACCTGTGCCGGGATCCGGATGTTCCGGGACGAGAAGGAGCGCAGGGGCACGGAGATTCCGCTCCTCGAGTTCAGCTCGGTCATCACGAATACGAACTACAAGACCGCCCCTGACATCGTCCGGCTCGCCTACGACCTCGGCGTCAAGGTGATCACCTTCGAGCCGGTCTTCGTCTCCAATCCCTTCGTGCACAAGATCAAGCTGAGCGAAGAGCAGAACCGGGAGTACATGACCGAGATCGCGCCCCGGGCCGCGGAGCTCGCCGATTCGCTCGGCATCATCCACAACCTCCACGTCGTCTCCGAGATCGAGGACCTCGACAAGACCGGGGACCTCAAGGAGAAGATCATGGACGACGGGACCGGCGAGGATACCTGCGCGCAGGAGGCGCCCGCATCCCCGGACACCGGCGCCGGGCCGGAGCGGGAGTGCCGGGACGAGGCCCCGGGAGACGCCCCGACCAACCCCTTCTACAACCTGCTCTGCTACGAGCCGTGGTGCTGGCCCAAGATCGAGGCCAACGGCGAGGTGGGGCCCTGCTCCACCAATATGCTCGACGACGTGAACATCAAGGGGCTCACCTTCAGCGAGATCTGGTTCGGCCCGCCCTTCGAAAAGTTCCGCCGCACCATCATGGACCGCAACCTGCCGAGCGGGTGCTCGAACTGCGTGTCCACCCACGTGCCGCTCAACAAAGAGATCCGGGCGCGGCTGATCGATTACCGAAAGAAGACGGGGAAGTATTAATCGCCTTGTGCAGATAGATTCGTAGGAAATGTAGCAAGGATTAAATAGCACAAGGCGACGTCAACAGTCGTCAGTTTACAGTTGACAGTGAAGAGAAGCAGAAGCGTCAAGAACGATGCAGCGATTCACCGATTTGAAGGTTTGGCAGAGAAGCCACGAACTGGTATTAGAAACTTATCGGTTAACGGGAGAGTTGCCAGCAGAAGAACGATTCGGGCTGGTCTCACAGCTTCGGCGGGCAAGCATATCGGTGCCGGCGAATATCGCAGAAGGATCGAAGCGACGGAGCAAGAATGATTTCGCTCGCTTTCTGAACATCGCCGAGGCATCTCTGGCGGAAACGGAATACCTGTTTGTGCTTTGCCGGGATCTTAGTTACCTGAAGCCGAATACAGTCTTGCAACAGCTAAAAGAGATATCGGAGATCACCCGCATGCTGTATGTCCTGCGGGCGAAGGTCGAGAAAGGGGATTGATCCTTGTCTCCTCAAAACTATCAACTGTTAACTGAAAACTGTCGACGCGAGGCACCACCTTTAAGTAGACAGATCAGACCTAACCTTTGGAAGGTGGAGGCTCGCTAATTATGGAAGACAGCCGCGTAAGGCGCCTGCTCAAATGGGCCGATGGGGAATCGGACGGGCCCCACAAGGTGGACATCTTCTTCACCCAGCGCTGCAACCTGCGCTGCCGATTCTGCGAGTTCCCAAACACGCCGGCCCAGGACCTGCAGAATGAGCTCAGCCACGAAGAGCTCATGCGGATCGCCCGGGACGCCGGCCGCATGGGGGCCCGCGTCTTCGGCATCCTGGGCGGGGAGCCCTTCGTGAAGCTCCGCTCCCTCATCCAGGTCATGGAGGAGGCCAAGCGCGGCGGCATGGACGGCTCCATCGTCACCAACGGCACGATCATGGACGAGGAGGCGATCCGGGCCCTGATCCGGATGGAGTGGGACCTCATCCGGTTCAGCATCGACGGGGTGGAGGCGGCCACCCACGACCACCTGCGCGGCGTGCCCGGCTCCTTTGCGAAGAGCATCGGCGTGATGGAGCGACTCATCGAGCTCAAGCGGACCCTCGGCGAGAGGCTTCCGACCATGGAGATCAACACGGTCCTCAACCGGCGCAACATGCGGGAGATCCCCGACGTGGTCGCCATGGCGAGCCGCCTCGATTGCCGCTCCCTGTTTCTCCTGCCCATGATCGAGTTCGGCGAGAGCCTCGAGGATCTGACCCTCACCGAGGCGGACGCGCCGGTGGTGGTGGCCTGTCTGGAAGAGGCGCGCGAGAGAGCGGACGAGCTCGGCGTGCACACGAACATCGACGAGATCTTGGCGGACAGCCTCTACCACAAGTCGAGTGAGATCGACACGGTGCTCCTGGCCGAGGACAAGGTGGCCGACGAGAGCTACATCCCCTGCTTCTTTCCCTGGCTCGGCCTGAGCTTCGACGCCCAGGGCTACGCCACCCCGTGCGGTCAGCTCGAGACGGACTGGGCCGACCACATCCGGGGCAAGGGGCTCGATGACATATGGTACGGCGACGCTTTCAGCCGGCTGCGCCGCACCATGGCCGGCCGGGTTCTGCCCCGGGCGTGCTCCAACTGCTGTCTTCCCCTCGTGGAGGAGAACGGCGAGATCCGCAGGGCCCTCGGGAGGGAGGCCGAAGGCCGGCTGTCCCAGGCTGTTTCAAAAGTGCCACAGCGGTAGGAGCAACGAATCGGAAAACCGGCGAATTTGGAGTTGCGAGCAAGGCTATTTTCGATAGTATAGAAAACATCAAAGTGGAGCTTTATCTACAATCTTTTTTCAACCACAGAGGACACAGAGGTCACAGAGAGTCAGAAAAGATTGAAAAAATGAATAATAATATCTGTTTTTCTCTGTGCTCTCTGTGTCCTCTGTGGTGAATTCATTCTGTGCAAAGAAAGCACTACTCTAGATCACGAGGGATATCGATGCTTCATTTCAACAAACAGGAAGAAAACAACCATGATCCCGAGCACGGAGAAGGGGACGAGAAGCTCATCCGATACAACAACCCCCAGTACAACCAAAAGCTCGAGCGCCTGTACCTCTGGATGAAGGGCGAGGCCCAGCTGCCGGTGAAGATGATCATCATCCCCACGAACCGGTGCAACCTGGGCTGCTTCGCCTGCCCGAACTCGGTGGCACGCCGTGAGGGGCGGTTCAAGGAGGAGGAGGAGATCGGCAAGGACGTCTGGATGCGGATCGTGGACGAGGGGCTCGATGCGGGCGTGCACGAGTGGCGGCTCCTGGGCGGAGGCGAGCCGATGCTCCGGCGCGAGACCACCATGGCGATCATCAAGCGGGTCAAGGGCCGGGACCTCGAGCTCAACTGCGAGGTCATCTCGAACGGCTCCCTCTTCAAAGATGAGGACGTGGAAGATCTCGTCAGGCTCCGCTTCGACATGCTCCTCATGAGCATCGACAACCCGCGCGAAGAGATCCACGACTACCTTCGCGGCACCCCCGAGACCCTGGTGAAGGCCAAGCGGACGCTGCGGGGATTCCAGAAGTACAAGGCCCGCTACGACACGGACAAGCCGTACATCAAGGTCAACTACGTCACCAACAGCGTCAACTACAGGGACCTGAGCGACATGGTCCGGTTCGTCCACGATCACGGCGCGGAAGAGCTGGCCATCCACCCCATGCGTGAGTACGAGGAGACGCGCCACCAGGTCCAGCACCTGAAGATGAACGTCCGCCAGCACGAGGAGATGCTCGAGGAGCTCAGGCGGGCCCTCATCCTCTCGCGGGAGCTGGGCGTCAAGCTCAACCTCGATATGGTCGAAGAGACCCAGCGCTTCGAGGAGGCCTACGCCGAGCACTACGATGAGGAGAGAGCCGAGCAGGATAGCCCGGAGGCCCCGCCGGCGGCCTCGGCCGTGTTCGATGAGGATCAGCGGGCCCAGGGGCATCCGCCACAAGACCCACCCCCGACAGCCGAGCCGCGCCGGGACGAGCCCCCTGCGCCTTTCCCCGGTCCGGAGCCGCCTCCGCCTGAGGCCAGGGAGGACCGGCCACGGCCGGAAGGGCCTGTCGTGGAAGTGACAGGGATCACGGGGGAGGAAGGGGATGTCCGGGAGATTCCCATACTCTGCTTCGAGCCCTTCTACAGCATCCTCATCGACCCCAAGGGGGACACCACCTTCTGCTGCACCGAGGGGATGGGGGACCCGGCGCACAATCTTGCGAACCGGTCCCTGGAGTCGATCTGGTTCAGCCCCTACTTCGTCGACGCCCGCGAGAAGATGCTGGCCAACGACCCGGCCTTCAAGTGCCTCAACTGCGGCCTCTACGACATGACCGCCGAGCTCAAGACCGACCTGAACGAGTACATCGTGGAGGTCAAGAAAGACCCCACGTTGCGGATAATTTAATGAGATTCGAGCAGCCCAACCCGGTACAGCGACTCCTCATGTTCAAGAAGGAGATGTGGGTACGTGACTATTCGGTGCGGATGCAGAAGTGGTTCTCTGGGATCCGGAGCGCCCCTCTGCGCATCGACGCCGAGCTGCACCGCCGGTGCAACCTCGAGTGCATCCAGTGCAACCGGCGCGCCTCGCCCGTGGACATGACCGAGGAGTCCAAGACCTTCGAGGTTCCGGACGAGCGGTGGCTTGCCATCGCGAACGAGTCGGGCCAGATGGGAGTGAAGGCGTGGAACATCGCCGGCATCGCCGAGCCGATGTGCAAGCCCGAGCTCACCCTCGAGTTCATGGAGACCATCAAGCGACACCACCTCTTCGGCGAGCTCACCACGAACGGCACGCTCTGGAGCGAAAAGCAGATCCGCGACGTGGTGACCATGCGCTGGGACAGCGTCGGCATCAGCCTCGACGCCGGCAGCGCCGAGATCCATGATTACCTGCGGGGCGTGGGCGGGACCTTCGAGCGGGCCACGCGCACCATGGAGCTCTTCCGTTTCCACAGGGACCGAAAAGGGCTGGACACCCCCTGCCTCACCCTCAACATGGTGCTGAACAACAGGAACTACAAGGATCTCCCCGAGATGATCCACTTCGCCCGCAGCCTCGGGGCGGACGCGATCTTCGTGGAGCCCATGATCGTCTACACCCCGGAGGGCGAAGAGCTCAAGCTCTCGCGGGAGCAGACCCGCGAGCTCCCGCCCATCATCGAACGCGCCAAGGAGATCGCCCGCAAGATCAACATCATCCCCTTCATCTCCTGCATCGAGGAGGACGACGAGATCGAGGTGGACGAGTTCAAGGAGGACCTCGTCGACAAGACGAGCGACATCAAGGAGGTGATCCTCAACCAGTCGAAAGAGACGGAGGACCTGGTCGAGAAGTACACGGTCATCGAGGACCTGCACCGCCGGGAGGAGGCGATCAAGGAGAGGGAGTTCGGCAAGGACGTGGATCTGGAGGCCAAGGTCCTGGCCATTCCCTGCTACTACCCGTGGTTCAACCTGATGATCACCGGCGACGGCTCGGTGGTGCACTGCGGCGAGTGCACGGAGCTCATCTTCAACATCAAGCAGCACGGGCTGGCCGAGATCTGGTACGGCGATCAAATGAGGCAGACGCGGAAGGCCTACGCCGAGGGGCATCTGCCCACCTACTGCGACCGGTGCAGGCCGAACGTGATCAACGACATGCAGATCGTGCGCAAGAGCGTCCTCGAGTACGGGAGCATCAAGAACCTCCACCACGAGTACGTCAAGGCGATCCGCGAGAACGAGCAGCTCCGCAACGAGCTCTACTGGAAATCCCACGGCAAGATCGACCGCTACCGCAAGGGGAAGCTCACCGCCGTGTCCAAGGCGAGAAAAATTTACGGGATTCTGAAAAGCTAGATCTTGATAATTCCGCTCAGAGATGGTAAGGGAAGAGAGATGCCTTACAGTATGGCTCGATTTCTAAAAGAGATCTGGGCATACATGAAGGTCCGGAAAAAGTGGTGGCTCCTGCCGATCGTGGTGATGTCCCTGCTGGTGGGGCTCCTGATCGTATTCGGGCAGAGCTCTCCCATGGCTCCGTTCCTTTACCCCATATTTTAAACCCTTGTTCAGAAAGGAGGAGGGGGCACAATGGAAGATTCGATTTATGTGGGCCCTGAACTTTCCACCGAGTTCATCAAAGATGTAGAGACGGCAGCCAGCGAGGTCGAGACGGCCTTGCTTCGGGATTTTGCCGGCCGCGACTCCGAGATCATCGTGAAGGCCGAACGCCTCGACTACACCTTCGCAGAAGAGGCGGACACCGGCGATTGCTCGCTCTGCCTCACCTATGCGTGCAACAAGGCTTCCGACGCAGGGGAGAGGGTCGGCCAGATCGCTTTCCGGCTGGAGGAGCTGGGCACGGCAGGATATGGTTCGGTCAACCTGATCATTAAGACCGACAACTCCTCGACCGGCATGCTGCTCGAGCTCGTGGATACGGCAGGGACAAACTACAGGTTACAGAAGAACCTCTACATCGACGAGAAGTGGCAGCTGGTGAAGATCCCCTTCGGCAGCCTGGTGAACCCGACCTCCGGAGATGTCCTGACGGCCTCGGCCGACACAAAGCTCTCCATCGTGGATCTCACGCTCGATCTGCTCGACGCGATGAACGACAAGGTCAATCTGTACGTCGAGAAGGTCTACCTGGGAAGCTAGCGGGTCGGTCCGGCAGGACCCGGGGGAGCTCAACGCTTCCCGGGCGCCTGGAGAACTTCAATTCCGCAAATCATTCGCTCTGCGAGGCGCCCCGGACCCTCCGGTCCGGGGCATCGCAGACGAGATCATCCCCATCTCCCCATTAATCCTCAAATGGGAAATAGGATGAAGACCGAAGACAGACACAAGGCCATGTGTCTGGTCATCTTCTTATTTTTCATTTCCCTCTACTCGCTCACTCGCACGAAAGTATTCGGCTGCGATTCCCTATGCTACCTTATGTCCATTCAGAAAGGGACTTTCGAAAGTCTCCTCCATCCGCACCATCTTTTTTTTAACCCTCTGTGTTTTGCCGTATCGAAAGGGATCGAGATCTCCGGGATCCCGATCGTCCTGATAACCGCACTTCAGCTCCTTAATATCGCCTTCGGTGCTTTAGCGACATCCCTCCTTTTTTTGACACTCATTCGCTTGACGTCGGACAATGTAGTATCGACAGTCTCTTCGCTAGCCTTCGGGCTCTCCTTTGTCCTGTGGCATTACACCTCTGAGATCGAAGTCTATGTGATCCCGATCTCGTTCCTTCTCCTCGTGCTCTTCGCCATGGCCGTGGACCGGCCGAAGAGCGGGGGCCCTGGAACGGGTCCCGTACTTTTAGGCCTGTTGATCGGCCTTGCTGCTCTCTTTCACCAGATGCATCTTCTGTTTGTGGTGGTGGTCGCATTCGGAACGATAGTCTCCCACAGCATAGAAACTCGCCTTCGGAGATGGGTCGCTATTGCTGTCGCGGTCTTTCTCATCTCGGGGATATACGCGACCGCGGCGCTTCTCAGTGGGGTGTCTCTGTGGCCGGACGAATTCCTGAAATGGTTCACAAAGTACCATGGCTATGGAGTGTGGGGAGGAGAGATCGACATCTACAATATCAAAAACGCCGCCTTGGGATTCTACGACAGTCTCGTGCCTGTATGGTCCCTGAGGATGTACATACTCCAAATCAAGGACCTCGGGGCATTAGATTTTACGATCCTCTCCCTCTACTTTGTTCATGCAATATCCCTTATGGCTCTCCTGGGCATCATCGTCGTCAGCGTTAAAAGGGTCCTTCTAGAATACAGAGAGATTGCCCTCGTATGCGTGCTCTGGATCATCTTCTATGGAGGCTTTATCCTGTGGTGGGAGCCGAGACAGCACAAGTACTGGATCAATGTGCTTCCCCCTCTTTGCGTACTGGTTGGGCTTTCGCTCCCAGACCCGGGAAGGCGGGAGCGTGTGCGGAGGGTGTGCCTTATCGGTCTCCTGGCGGCAGGACTGATCTTTCCGTCCGTGTGGATCAATTTGAGCCAACACATCCTGCCGGCAAGTAGGAAACAGGCGAATTATCACTACCACTTCGCTGAGAGGCTTGCGGAATCTGTCTCTCCGGGGGATCTTGTCGTGGTACCTAAGTTCTATCTGGTGGGGAAGTATACCGAGTACTACTTCGACCGCAAGCTGAGGTTTATGAACCTGACGGACCGTCGAGTCGAAACCTCTGAGCAGAGACAGGAGGCCATGGATAACCTGACGGATGAAATTGAGATGACCCTTCAGAGGGGAGACAAGGTACTCATCTCAGAGCATGAGATCCACCCCTTCGATGAAATGATCGTCGCCCCTTTTGAGCGGCAGAGGTTCAGCAGAGACGACCTGCGACGATTTTACGGTCGATACAAAGATAGGCTTATTCCAGAATTTTCTTATTTCCATGGGTTTGGGCGGTGGAGGGGGGCCTATACCATGTTCCGGCTGTATGGGGAACCTGAGGATATTTCGATCGAGGCGGTCCGAAGTGGAGCGGACGCTGGATAAGGGGTTCGGAAAGGAGACGAGCCGGTGTAAATTATTACAGCAGGGGCTCACGGCCCCGGTGGCGAAGACCACCATCTCGTAGAAGGGGATTGTGGACCCAGCAAAATAAGCAGTCCAGGCTATTTGCAGGTTGACATGTCGTCATTTCAAAATGTAAAGAGTGAAAAATTCTTGGATGTCATTCCTTCAGGGAGCGTATCCGTTTTACCGGAGGTGAAATTATGCGCTGGATTCCCAAAAGTGGATTCGTGAAGCGAGCATCCGAGGCATCCCCGATGAGACGGAGAGCACCGGCTGTCTCCGTCGTGGGGCCTGTCCCGGCCCTGATCCCGGCCTCCCTTGCCGTCGTCCTCCTGCTCGGTCTCTCATCCCCGGCAGGTGCGGACTATACATATCGCAAGATAATCACGATCCACGCCTCGCAGGTCAGCGGCTCTTCGGCCCATCCCGACTTTCCCGTCCTCATCAACATCTCGAGTGACGACGATCTGCGGACAACGGCGTACGGAGGTCGCGTCACCAGTGACCTCGGCCACGACATCATCTTCAAGGAGTCGACGGGCACGACCCAGCTCGATCACGAGAAAGAGGAGTATGAAGACGACACGGGGCGCTACATCGCCTGGGTGAGAATCCCGAGCCTCGCACACGACACGGAAACGATCATCTACCTCTACTATGGAGACAGCGAAGTCGTCACCTCCCAGGAAAACATACCGGGGGTGTGGGACGAGCACTATGTCATGGTCCAGCACCTGAAGGAGACGACGGGGAGCCATCTCGATTCCACGTCCAACGACAACGACTCGACCGTCGAGGCGGTGACGCAGCAGGGAGCGGACATCGGCAGGATCGGACGTGCGGACGAGTTCGACGGGGACCACAATCGCGTGGAGATTCCCGATTCGGCCACCCTCGACATCACCGGCGAGCTCACCCTCTCGGCGTGGATCAACATCGACACGTTCGTCGACAAGACCAAGTTCGGCGTCGTCGCAAAGTATCGGGGCTACATCCAGGGGACGGGACCGGTGAGCCAGAGGGCCTACGATCTCTTGGTCTGCGGGGACGGCCTCGTCGAGGACCCGATCCCGGAGATCCAGCGGCGCAAGCCCGGCTACATCATCTCCTCGGACGGCCAGTACGGAAGCGGGCATGCAAAGGAGATTGTCACCGAAGGGGAGCTCCCCCTCGGGACCGGGACCTGGTATCACCTGGCCGCCGTCTTCGACCCCTCCTCACCTCCGGAGCACATGAAGGTTTACATCGACGGCGATGAGGTCCTCGACAACACGGATGAAGACGTCCCCGCCTCCATCTACAACAGCCCGGCCCCTTTGTGGATCGGGGTGCAGGCGACCGTCGCGGACTGGGTGACCGACACCCACCTCGACGGGATCATCGACGAGGTCCGGGTATCCGCCATCGCCCGGAACCCGGACTGGATCCGGACGTGCGTCAACAACCAGGGCACGCCTTCAGACTTTTACACGGTGGGAGGGGAAGAACCGACGGTGGTCGAGCTGATCTCCTTCAACGCCTGTCCGCGCGGCGAGGCGGTGATCCTGAGCTGGGAAACGGCCTCCGAGGTCGAGACCGCAGGCTTCCGGCTGTGGCGGAGCGAGGGTCGCGGCGGGGAGTATACAGGAATCACCGAGTCTCTCATCCCGGCCGAGGGGGGCCCGACCTGGGGTGCCCTCTACACGTACACAGACAGCGGCGTGATCCCGGGGAGGTTCTACACCTATCGGCTCGAGGACGTGAGCTACGATGGATCGAGCACCTTTCACGGACCGGTCTCCGTCGTCGTTCCCCGCGAGGATCCGGCGAACCTGACGATACGCCCCCCGGGGAAAAAGGTGCTTTGTCCTGTGTCGGGATCCCCTCCCTCTCGGAGGCGGCCGCCCCGGGATCAATAAGATAGGCGGGTTCACCGCCTCCCGGGTGCCTGGAGGACCTCTGAGACATAGTGGCGCAGGTCGGGGCTGCAGGCCTTGCAGCGTGCGGGCGGAGCAAAATCGATCATCCTGCGCCGGAACTCCGCGAACTCCTCGCTCTGCCAGGCTCCCTGGATCCCCCGGTCCAGGGCGTCGCAGATTAGATCGTCCCCGTCCCCAAGCTAATCCGAAAAATGAAGTCTTGACGGATCTTTGTTTTCTGCATAGTATGTCCATGATGTGTGGACATACTTGTTTTTTTCTGGCGGCAGAATAATGAGTAATGCAGCCCATCTAAGGCAGCAGATCGACCACGATATCTTTGACTATCAGCAGTTGGTTGCCTGTCTCTCTCAATACAGCAAGCCCCGCGACAAGATACATAAGTTGCTGTCGAGGGGTGAGCTGATCCGCATCAAGAAGGGTCTCTACACCTTCGGCGAGCCTTACCGGCGCGGCCCTCTCTGCCGGGAGCTGATGGCCAACCTTATCTACGGACCGTCCTATGTCAGTCTGGACTACGCGTTGAGCTACCATGGGCTGATACCGGAACGCGTCGAAGCCGTCACCTCGGTCACGACGGGGCGATCCCGTGAGTTCGACTCCCCCTTTGGTGCCTTCTCCTACCACCATTTGAGTAAGAGTCGCTATACAGTAGGGGCCGTACTGGAGCAAGCCGGGGATGTCTCTTTCCTGATCGCCTCGCCTGAAAAGGCATTGGTGGACAAGGTATGGAAGGACAAGCGCTTCAGCGGCACGAGTCTGTCCGCTTTCGGACCGTATCTACTGGAGGATCTCCGAATAGACCCCGTCCGATTGGCCTCACTGGACGGCAAACGTCTGAAGGCCGTCGACAGAGCCTGCGATTCCCGAAAGATCCGGTTGCTCGTACGCTATCTCTCTACATTCAGGGAGAATGGCCATGCATGACGCCATCCACAGCATGCTCGCCCGGTACGATTGCAGAACCCGCGACGACTACATCAACGCTCTCCGTGAGATCCTCCAGGAAGTGGCGCTCCTGGGGCTTTGGCGTAGCAAGTTTTTCGAGCACGCCGCCTGTTACGGCGGGACGGCCCTGCGCGTCCTGTACGGGCTGGACCGATATTCAGAGGATCTCGACTTCTCTCTCCTGAAGCCGGAGCCGGGATTCAGTCTTAAGCTCTATGGCAAAGCGTTGCTGCGCGAGGTCGACAGCTTCGGTTTCAAGGTCGAATTCGAATCGAGGGAGAGATCCATCCGGACGAACATGGAGTCCGCCTTCCTGAAGGCGACCACGTACCGACAACTGATCCTGATCGAAGCTCCGGCCGATTTGATCCAAGGTCTCCTCCCGGGCAAGATGTTGAAAATCAAGCTGGAGGTGGACGTGGAGCCTCCCGGCGGTTTCGAGACCGAGAGCCGTTATCTGGTGCAACCGATCCCGTTTGCGATTCGTGCTTACACCTTGCCCGATCTCCTGGCAGGCAAGCTTCACACCGTGCTCTGCAGGAAGTGGAAGGCCCGGATCAAGGGCCGGGACTGGTACGACCTGGTCTGGTACGCAGGTCGCCATCCACAGGTCCGGCTGAGGCACATGGAGGCCCGCATGAGGCAATCCGGCGACTATGACAAGCCACGCCCAATGTCGCATAAGGACCTGATGGATCTTCTCCGGTCGGCCATCGACCGACTCGATGTGAGAAAAGCCCGGGATGAAGTGGCACCGTTCATCAGCGACCGGCGTGCACTGGAGGTGTGGTCGCACGATTTCTTCCGCCAGATCATCGAACGGCTCGAAGCTGTTTAAGAGATAGACAGAAAGGCTACCATCGCCAACTTGGCGGTATCCCCCTAGTCCGAGAAGTGAAGGGAGACGCACTGTAGATGACGAAGCGTAAGTTCAAGCTCTCTCGCAATCAGAAGGCCCTTCGCCGGCGCCGCAATGAGAGGGCCTTCCTTTTCGACAAGGACCTCTCAGGCAGTCTTGGCAATGTTGACCGTCATGAGTGGGAGCTTGCGATCTCGATCTCGGGTGGTGATGTGGCAGCTGCCGCCCAGGAGTGCGGCATCCCCGATCTCCCTCGAGGCGCGAAGGCCCTGTGGGGACGTTCTGCCGATGAGGCGCTCGCGACCTACTGGAGGTGGCAAAAGAAGCTGAGAAGGAAAAAATGATGGTTAAGCAGGCAATACGCAAAAAGGGATTCATGACCGGTTTCGAGGAGATAGTGTCCGATGCGCCCAAACGTGTTGAGCCGACCTTTCTGGAGCGCGCAAAGGCTCGCTGGCCAAGACAATCGGAGGACGAATGAAACGGTATCGTGCTGATGATGGGATTCCCACCTTGTCAACGGCCCTTTTTGAGTACATGAAAGCGGATGAGCTCAAGAAGCTCGCGCGGCTCATCGGATCTCGCGCACCGACCCGCAAAGCCGAGCTCGTCGAGCACATCCTTCGACACTTGGAAGGCGATCGGATTCGCACCGTGTGGCAAAGCCTGGACGAGTTGCAGCGGGCCGCGGTGGCCGAGGTAGTGCATTCCGGAGGAACGACGTTCCATTCCGATCGTTTTCGCGCCAAGTACGGGCGCGATCCGTCCTGGGGCTCCATCAACGCTTACCGCCCGGATGAGAAACCCACGCCTTTGCGCTTCTTCTTCTACGGAAGCGGCGTCATGCCCGAAGATTTGAAGAAGAGGCTCAAGACATTCGTGCCGCGTCCTGTCAAGGCAGAGGTGAAATCGCTGGAGCAGCTTCCAGCCGCTTACGATCGCCCCTATCGACGATGGAACAGCAAGACAAAAAAAACAGAGAAGGGAACAGAGGCGGTCCCCCTGACGGTATGCGTATCGGAGAAGTCGGCACAGCGGGAGCTGCTCTCCATCCTTCGTCTCGTCGATGCCGGCAAGGTCGCCGTGGGGGAAAAAACACGCAAGCCGACCGCGGCGACAATCAAGGCGATCACCGCCGTCCTGGAAGACGGTGACTTCTATCTGCACGAACCTCCGAAGCACAAATACTATGACGAGAACGCCGGCCCTATTCGCGCCTTTTCCTGGCCCATGATCGTTCAGGCCGGCAAGCTCGCCCGGCTCTCGGGAAAGCGCCTTCAGTTGACCAAAGCAGGGCGAAAAGCGTTGTCCGATCCAGCATTCGACACGATCCGCGGGCTGTGGTCCAAATGGACCGACACGACCATTCTCGACGAGCTCTCCCGGATCGATTGCGTCAAGGGACAGACCGGCAGGGGCAGACGTGGGCTCACGGCTCTCGCCGGACGGCGTGACGCGATCTCCACTACTCTGGCCGAATGCCCGGAGCGACGCTGGATCGCTACCGACGAGTTCTTCCGGTTCATGACCGCATCGGGAAACAACTTCGCGGTAACCCGAAACGCCTGGAACCTCTATATCGGCGAGCTGCGGTACGGATCGCTCGGCTACGATGACGGGATGCGCATCCTCGATGAACGCTACATTCTCTGCCTGCTCCTCGAGTACGCCGCGACGCTCGGCCTGATCGACGTTGCACTGATCCCGCCTGCGGGAGCCCGGCGCGACTACTATAACCTTTGGGGGACCGACGATCTCCCGTACTTCAGTCGTTACGACGGACTCATGTTCTTCCGCATCAATGCCTTGGGCGCCTACTGCCTGGGTATGGATTCCACCTACACGCCTGCTCCCATTGAAGTGAAGACGATTCTACGGGTCCTCCCGAACCTCGAGATCGCCGCCATCGGTGAGGGACTCGATCAAGGGGACCGCCTTGCACTCGACGCCTATGCCGTGAATGTCTCGGACCTCGTTTGGAAGCTCGACGCGGGCAAGCTACTTGCTGCTGTGGATCAGGGTCGATCGGTGGGTGAGGTGCGCGAGTTTCTGGAAGCGCGAAGCGGCGCACCTCTCCCTGACACGGTCATCCGGCTGCTCGAGGATTCGGCCGGCCGCTGTGTGCGTGTCCACGACCGAGGGATGGCCCGGCTCATCGAATGCGACGAGCCATCGCTTGCTGCGCTCATTGCCAACGATTCGCGAACACGAGATCACTGCATGCGGGCTGGAGAGCTCCACCTCGTCGTGCCGGCCTCTTCGGAATCGCTCTTTAAACGTAATCTTCGTGACATCGGTTACCTTCTAGCCACGGGCGAACCTGCAAAGACGAAGCCTCGACGGGCAAAGCGCAAAGAGAAACCAGCAGCCAAGGCCTCCGAGGCGTAGAAAGTGACGACGCCTGCCGAAAACGCGCTAATTGTCCAAAGCGACGCCACAGTACTCCTGGATGTGCATTCGTCGTGTGCAGATGAAGCCCGCGCGGCCCTCGCACCGTTTGCCGAGCTGATCAAGAGCCCGGAGCACGTGCACACCTACCGCCTCACGCCGCTATCCATCTGGAACGCCCGCGCGACCGGCGTCACCGGGGAGCAGATGGTGGCCGCCCTCAGCGAGCACGCTCGCTACGATGTCCCGCCCAACATCGAACAGGAAGTCACAGATCTCGCTGCACGCTATGGACGGGTGGTCATCACCCGTGATGGCGAAGCACTTTACTGCACCTGCAAGGATGAGGCGACCGCAGAACGTCTCGCGCGGGATCGAGACGTGGGCCACTACTTGACCGACCGCATCAACGGCACAAGATTTCGTTTCGATCCGGCCGTGCGCGGAATGCTCAAGCAGGCGCTGGTCGGTGCCGGATTCCCGGCAGAGGATGTCGCCGGTTACGTTGCCGGCGAGCCCCTCACTCTGGATCTTAGAGAAACCGCCGCCTCGGGCGCCTTGTTTCAAGTTCGTGATTACCAGAGCCAGGCTGCGGAGTCATTCTATATCGCCGGGTCCGATCGAGGCGGAAGCGGGGTGGTGGTACTTCCTTGCGGTGCAGGCAAGACCATCGTGGGAATCGCAGCGATGGATATGATAGGCCAGAATACTCTGGTGCTCACCACCAGCGTGACGGCCGTGAAGCAGTGGCGCCACGAACTGCTCGATAAAACGACCCTCCATGCGGATGACATCGCGGAATACACCGGCGAGCAGAAGAACAGCGGTCCCGTAACCCTGACCACGTATCAGATCCTCACCTGGCGGGCTGACAAAGAGAGCGAATTCCCCCACCTCGAGCTGTTCAGGGCGCGATCCTGGGGGCTCATCATCTACGACGAGGTCCACCTGTTGCCTGCACCGGTCTTCAGGGCCACGGCGGACTTGCAGGCTCGCCGGAGGCTCGGACTCACAGCGACGCTGGTTCGCGAGGACGGCCGGGAGGGAGACGTATTCGCGCTCATCGGCCCCAAGCGCTTCGACGTCCCGTGGAAGGACCTGGAGCGGCAGGCCTGGATCGCCGCCGCCACCTGTGTGGAGATACGCGTGCCGATGAGCGCTGAGCGCCGGATGCAGTACGCCCTGGCAGACCGGATGGCGCAGTTCCGTATCGCGGCTGAGAATCCGGCGAAGATGCTCCACATCTGTGAGTTGCTCAGTCGATTTTCTGATGGACGCGTTCTGGTTATCGGCGGGTACCTCTCCCAGGTCGAGGCCATTGCGAAAGAGATAGGCGCTCCTCTCATCACAGGAAAGACCGTCCAACGCGAGAGGGATCGCGTCTACGATTCCTTTCGCCGGGGAGAGCTGCACTGCCTCGTGCTATCGAAGGTCGGCAACTTCGCCATCGACTTGCCAGACGCCGATGTCCTGATCCAGGTATCCGGTACGTTCGGTTCCAGGCAGGAAGAGGCCCAACGCCTCGGCCGCATTCTGCGGCCCAAGAAGGATGGACGCACGGCACACTTCTTCACCTTGGTCTCACAGGAGACACGCGAGGAGGCGTTCGCGCATCACCGCAAGCTATTCCTCACCGAGCAGGGGTACTCCTACCAGATCCAGCTGCCACAGACCTCACGCTCGATCTGCTCAACGCGATGAACGACAAGGTAAATCTGTACGTCGAGAAGGTCTGCCTGGGAAGTTAGTTCCTGTCCGGAAATGTCATTCTGAGGCGTAAGCCGAAGAATCCGTTTCCCGGTTTTTCTCGAGGGTAAACAGGCCGTCGATACGGTAGGCCATGGATTCACCGCCTCCCAGTCGCCTGGAAGACCTCCGTGCAGAGCATTGATTGAATTGTACTGATTCTTAAAATCGGATTGAGTTATTTTTTTTTGGGCGTTTCTGCCATTTTAAGAATTCTCTCTCTCATTTGAATTAACTTAGGATCATCAGGCTCAAGCACCAAATCGTCAACATTAAAACTGATAACTTCACTCCTTGCCTCTTTTAGGAAGAAAGTCTTATTCGCTTTATCATACTTCTTAAAATAATTAAGATCCGCATCCAACTCGTAGGATCTTCCACGTTGGAAGATTCTTCTTTTCAGTATCCTTGGAGAAACTTCAATGTGAATGACAAGATCGGGAAATCCGATTTGACGAATAATATAGCTATAAATATTTTCGAAGATAGCGAGTTTTTTCCCTCGGAGATTCATTTTCGCGTACACAAAATCTTTCTCGATAGAAAAATCCATAAAAATCAAATTATCCGTCTTCTCATCTAAAGCTTTCCTTATTTGATAATAGTGAATTAGTAAGAATGTTATTTCAGTCTCAAAATTGACATCTTGATGTCCATATTGTTCATAAAACTTATTTAGAAAAGGATTGGACTCAAAATCTTCAAGCACCTTTTGACATTTGAACTCATGGGAAAAAAAATTGGTTAAACTCGTCTTGCCTGCCCCAATTGAGCCCTCGAAGCTGATTATTTTCATGGCCTGCTATCTTCCTGTCAGCTATAATAACTTTCAAAAATTTCTTTGCTAATAATTGATCGAATTTGAATCCCGCTCCAAATCTACAACTGCCCTATTATCCTTACCGGTGAAGGCATATCTGATATGAACACCGGTGGCATTTTGCACCATAGCTAAGAATTCTTTTGCACTGCTCGTCAATTCTGAATAACGATTAATGCCGTGATTGCTATAATCGAGATAATCTAATCCGTGAATAACAAGGTCTGTTGGCTGATTAGCACGGCATGAATCCAATACTAACTGCATGTCAAAACGGGCAACACGCCGCACTTTCCTGGTTACAGTAGTCAACTCTGTTATCTCACTAGGATAGCCTGATTCTTTACGAAGAAGTTCCCAAGTGATTTCGTTTTTTATAGGGCCGGACTGCCTTCCGGCTACTCGAATCGGGAAAGTACGAATTACCATTACAATCTGATCGACTAGCAATGGGCTTAAGCCGGCTTCCATAACAAATTGCGCAGCTGAAGTATCCTTACTCGTTGCTTTAGGAAACATGCGGCTGTGATGTAAAGACAATCCAAAGCCTTGAGTTCCCTCTAAGATTATACGATGGCCTTGATCAAGAAGATCAATAAGCTCTGATCTCACATCGCGGACGTAAGGTCTGAGCCATGAGTATTCATCCAAAATATCCTTGACCAACAAGGTTCCTGGGCGCCGCATGGTTTTAGCAGCGGTAGCAGCCCCTGTACCCGATCCCGTCGAAGAAATCGACAGATTGATGTCCTTTTCGGCTTCTCGCATTTCAGTCGTTATGACAACAGAAAATGGATCTACTGAGAAATGTTCTGAACTGACTCCATACTCACTGATCTCTGAGTGAAGCACGTCCATATCAACCACAGCAGCAGGAGCGAGAAAAAGTCGGCGACCATATACAACACCAGAAGGCAATAATTTTAGGCAGTACTCCCTGCCATGTTCATATGTTATGTGACCCGAGTTAGGGCCACCACATCTAACTACTGCGCACTTCTCACCAAACTCTTTAGCCAGGAGAGAAGTCGTCTTACCTTTGCCTTCAGATCCAAATTGGCCTCCTACTACGACTGTAATGGCCATAAAATTTCTCCGCCTAAGAATGTGCATACAGCTTATCTGTTTTCTCCTCCATCTTAATCAACAGAACCTACATTTTTCTCCAGTTTCTCAACTCTTTTATTCAAAGCACTTATAGTATCTTCGACATTCTTGAATTTAGTAAGATTATTATCAATGTCTTCTTTTATCATGATCTCGGATAGTTGAGACTGTTCCTCTGTTACTCCTTGCAAGTCTTGAATAATAATACTCTGTCGCTCTTCAATAGCCAGAAGACGCTGAAGATCCCCACGAATCGCAAACTCCTTGGATTCTAATTTCGAATCAAGATGAAAATAGGCCGTATACACTGCTGCAAAAAAACCTATTATTAACGCAACGATAACACTCCAGTTATAATAACCACGTCGTTTAACTTTTTGCAGGCCCTCGTCAATTTTCCTGGTACTTTCTTCAAATTTTGGGGCAAATCCTCCCAAAGAACTCGATGGATGACCTTCACCGACATAATCCTCAATCTCTTTCCTACTAAGCTTTTCTAATCTTTGTGGGCACAGTTTTAAACGCAATTCTTTCCATTCTTCATTTTGTTCATCCAAGAATTCGTCGCGAGAGTTTGGTGTTTTCGCCCCGAGGGCCAAGTAGCCGGTCCGGACAAAGTCAATGCTTACAAATGATTTATTAAGGTATATCTTAACAGGATCATTGGTAAAGTTATGAAGCGGAATATTAAGATTAGCTTCGTATCCAGGATCAACTTGAGGCCCAGTACCGAGAAGCAAGCCTTTATACGTGTATGAAACTTTGAGATTAAACCTCCCTATTATATACTTGTGAGTACCGATTTTGAACACCGATAATGGTTATGCAACCAATCGTA